>DASRNX010000111.1:0-8643 GCA_035647175.1 Clostridia bacterium
CTGACTCTTAATCAGGGCGTCCCGGGTTCGAATCCCTGATGGCCCACCAAGCAGAATCCCCGGAAACATTGGTTTCCGGGGATTCTGCTTCATCTTGCAGTTTACATTTCCATGTCTTAATCAAAAGACATTCTCCGATAATACATCCTATTATTTCCGCCATTTAGGCTATGGGGAGCAAATTAGAGTTTTATTTACTGACAAAGGTTACGCAATCCGTTTCTTCTGTATCAATTGCTCCCGGGGGCTGTATTTCGATGCTTGCGGCATTACAGCGTATTCCGCCACTGTTGTAATAGCAACTATCCACAGTACACTTTACACCTTCTAACGGATGATTTTTTCGGGACACATGTTTTTCCATTATATAATTCCTCCTAAAATAAAACCATATTTTCTGAGACGTCGTATATTTTGATGCGCATACTCTCTAATGGCATCCAGGTATTTTGTAGAATTGCCTATATACAATTCATAGACTTATTTTATCCTAATTAAGCGCCTCCCTATTCTATGTAAAGAAATCCTTATAGACCAAACGACAGAATGCTAATTATCCTTCGAAAGTTAAAAATAAGCAATGGGGTTTCTTTTTTCTCAAAAATACCGTATAATCATCCATATGGAAGCATAGCAGTTTGGGAAAAATGTTTCAGTTTAAGATTTTAATAAACAATTATATGGGGTAGTACAGGAGGATGGTAGCATGTATCTATATTTCATTATTGTATACGTAGTTGTAATTGCACTAATTGGACTGGTGAGTATGGCCAGGGTAAAAGGTATATCCGATTTTTTTCTTGCGGGACGATCAATAAACCCATGGATGTCAGCCTTTTCCTACGGCAGTGCATACTTTTCCGCGGTTCTATTCATTGGATATGCGGGTAAGATAGGTTGGAATTTTGGGATTTCCGCTTTGTGGGTAGTTTTGGGCAATACCTTTGTAGGCAGTTTTTTAGCTTGGAAGGTACTTGGTGCCCGGACGAGGGAGATGACCAATCGTCTTAATGCAACGACAATGCCGGAGTTTATAGGGATAAGGTATCAAAGCAAGAATTTAAGGATCGCCACCGCTCTTATAATATTTGTGTTCCTAATCCCATATTCTGCCTCGGTATATAAAGGACTGGGTTTTCTTTTTGAGCAGGTATTTAAAATACCAAGTGGAATTATCCTATTGATAATCGCGTTCTTTACGGCGTTTTATCTTGTCCTAGGTGGCTATGTTGCGTCTGCCATGGCTGATTTTGTTCAGGGACTTATTATGATAATAGGTGTCATATTGATGCTGTTTTATATTATCTCGCATCCGAAGGTGGGGGGGGTTTCCAATGTCTTATCGTCACTGGGGAAAATCGATGTAGGGCTGATAAAGCCTGTAGGACCCCAGGGTCTTTTGACCACTTTTTCATTGGTCATATTAACCAGCCTTGGCAGTTGGGGATTGCCCCAAATGGTCCACAAGTTCTATACCATAAGGGACGAAAAATCCATAGATGCGGCAAAGTGGGTGTCAACGGCTTTTGCTCTTATAATAACCTTTGGGGCCTATTATACGGGGATAGTCAGCAGATTATTTTATCCAGAATCAATGCCCGTGTTTAACGGTGCAGCTAACGCTGATGTGTTGATACCCAACGTTTTGACCCAAACCCTACCCGAAGCGGTGTTAGGTGTCATTTTAATATTAGTGCTTTCGGCCTCTATGTCAACGCTGGCTTCGGTAATATTGGCATCGAGTTCTGCAATTTCTTTAGACCTTATACGAGGTGTTTTTTGCCCCAATATTGACAATAAGAAGCTTACACTTTTAACGAGGTTTCTATGTCTACTATTTGTGATTCTCTCTTTCGTTATTGCTATTTTACCTAACCCGGTTATGATCTTGGCCTCAATCTCATGGGGTGCGGTTTCCGGTTGTCTTTTAGCCCCATATCTGTATGGATTGTTCTGGAAAAGAACAACAAAAGCAGGAGTATGGGCCGGTATAGTCACCGCTTGTTGCATCATAATAGGGGGAGCTATATTTACCAAGATGGATGAGACATGGATGCCCATACTCAGTGCTATGTCAATTATTATCCCCCTCCTTGTGGTCCCCCTTGTGAGCCTGGTCACTGAACCATATAGCAAGGAGCATACAGAAATGACATATAACTTTAGTCAAAGAGCTAGTTAAAGTCCCGGGGTAAATTGTAGGTTCTCTATCAGCTGTATTTTTTAGATCGGCGGGGGCCAGATTTAACTGGGGAAACCTTCCACGGGATTATGAGATCGACCAATAAAATGTTATCATAATCGGACTAACACTTGGAGATAAAATTCATTTATTTTTCATCACGGAGGTATTCTACTATGGAATTGATGTTAGGAAATAAAGCCGTTGCCAGAGGGGCATACGAATCCGGGGTTAGGGTAGCAACAGCATATCCCGGAACCCCCAGCACAGAGATTACCGAATTCATCGCAAAATACGATGAAATATATACCGAATGGTCGCCCAATGAAAAGATTGCCATGGAAGTTGCCATAGGGGCCTCTTTTGCCGGCGGGCGGGCAATGGTGTCTATGAAGCATGTGGGGCTGAATGTTGCTGCCGATCCGCTGTTTACCGTATCATATACCGGAGTGAACGGTGGCTTGGTTATTGTAGTGGCCGATGATCCGGGTATGCATAGCTCTCAGAACGAACAAGATAGCAGATATTATGCAAGATCAGCCCATATCCCAATGCTGGAGCCCGCAGACAGTCAAGAATCAAAGGATTATATAAAGCTCGCCTTTGAACTAAGCGAGAAATATGACACCCCTGTTATGGTGAGATTGACTACCAGGATATCACACTCTCAAAGCATGGTTAGTGTAGCCGAATCCTTGCCGGTTCGGATAAGGGAATATACAAAAAATCCGCAAAAAAATGTTATGATGCCGGCAATGGCAAGAGCCCGGCACGTATTTGTAGAACAAAGAATGAAGGACCTATCCGAGGATTCCAGCAAGTTTGATATTAATGAAATAGAGATGGGCGACAAGCAGGTCGGAATTATAGCGAGTGGAATTGTTTACCAATATGCAAAAGAAGCATTTCCCGGAGCATCCTTCCTAAAGTTGGGTATGGTTCACCCCCTGCCAAAGGACCTAATTTTGGATTTCGCCTCCCGCGTAAATACTCTGTATGTCCTGGAAGAATTGGAACCAATAATTGAAGAGCAGATAAAGAGTTGGGGGATTCGGGTCATAGGTAAAGAATTGTTTTCAGTTCAGGGAGAATATACACCCAATATGATTGAGCAGGCGATTAAGGCTACTTTCATTGATACCCGGCCTCCCGAAATATTACCTAACAGGCCTCCGGTCTTATGCCCGGGTTGTCCCCATAGGGCGGTATTCCACACCCTCAAGAGACTCAGGCTGACGGCGACGGGGGATATAGGGTGCTATACCCTGGGGGCGCTGTCTCCCCTCGAAGGATTGGATACATGTGTTTGCATGGGAGCCAGTATAGGTATGGCCCACGGTTTTGAAAAGGTCCGGGGTAAGGATTTTGCAAAAAAGATGGTAGGCATAATCGGAGATTCCACCTTCATACATTCCGGGATAGGCGGTCTCATCGATATCGTATATAATAAGGGTATGTCAACCGTTTTGATTTTGGACAATTCCATAACAGCCATGACAGGGCATCAAGACAACCCGTCCACCGGGCGTACTATAAAGGGTGAAGAAGCCCCTGTATTGGATTTGGTAACCCTTGTCAAGGCGGTGGGTATAAATAATATCCATGTCATAGACCCTTTTGATTTGGAAGTTTCGAGAAAGGTACTGAAGATGGAGTTGGAAAGGGAAGAGCCATCTGTAATTATCTTTAAAAGGCCCTGTGCGTTGCTAGATAAATCCAGATCTCACCCCCTTAGGATTGTCCCAGAAAGGTGTACCGATTGCGGGCTATGTCTTAGGATAGGATGTCCAGCTATTCAAAGGTTGGATGAGGGTATGATTATCGATGATTCCCTATGTAACGGTTGCGGGCTATGTGAGAGGATATGCAGGTTCAACGCTATGGAAAGGGTGGACATATAAATGCAGAGTATTAATATACTGATTGTTGGGGTTGGTGGACAAGGCACCTTGTTGACCAGTAGGGTTTTAGGCAACCTCGCCGGTGGATTAGGATATGATGTAAAGGTCTCCGAAGTCCATGGGATGGCCCAAAGAGGGGGTAGCGTTGTAACCCACGTAAGGTTTGGTGATAGGGTTTATTCCCCCCTGGTAGAGGTGGGGAAGGCGGATGTATTGCTGTCCTTTGAGAAAATGGAAGCATTAAGATGGTTGCACTTCCTAAAAGAGGAGGGTATGCTGATAGTTAACGACCAATCCATAAATCCTATGTCGGTTGTTACAGGTGCAGCTGAGTATCCGGATGATATCTTGGATAGACTTAAAAAATCCACCGCCGGTGTTACTATAATCAATGCGTTGGACATAGCCAAGGGGCTTGGGAATATTCGTGTAACTAATTCGGTGTTATTGGGTGTTTTGGCAAAGAATATGGATATAGAGTATGAAGAGTGGAAAGGGGCTTTAAGCCGTACTGTACCGCCCCGAACCGTTGAAATTAATCTTAAAGCCTTCGATGCTGGATATAATATCGAGGTATAGGGGAGGTATTCAATTCAAATGAATTATTGGAACAAGTTTTGTGAATGCATGGGGCGTAGGGAACTGGATAAGCTGCAAAGCGAACGGCTTGTTGAGACGATAGAAAGGGTATATTATAATGTCCCCTACTATCGGAACCTAATGCAAGAGAGGGGTCTTATGCCTGAAGATATCAAGGGAGTGGATGATCTCAACAGACTGCCCTTTACGACAAAAGACGATCTTCGGGAAAATTATCCCTATGGGCTCTTTGCTGTGCCCCTCAGTGAGATAGTGAGAATTCATGCCTCATCCGGCACTACCGGAAAGCCCACGGTTGTGGGATATACCCGTCGGGATATAGCTATTTGGTCGGAACTCATGGCCAGAACGTTGACCTGTGGGGGGGCGACTAAGGAATCTGTGATTCAAGTAGCCTATGGTTATGGTCTATTCACCGGTGGGCTGGGCGTTCATTATGGAGCCGAGCGTCTGGGGGCTTCCGTAATTCCCATATCCGGGGGTAATACAAAGAGGCAAATAATGCTTATGAAGGACTTCGGAACCACGGTCTTGGCCTGCACTCCGTCCTATGCATTGTATATAGCGGAGACCATGTCCGAAATGGGGCTGGAAAAAGGAGATTTTAGTTTAAAATACGGTATCTTAGGGGCAGAACCGTGGACGGAAGAGTTACGCCGGGAAATAGAAGAAAAATTGGGGATTACCGCCATAGACATATATGGGCTCAGTGAAATAATAGGTCCCGGAGTCGCCAGCGAATGCCTGTACAAAACCGGCCTCCATATTTGCGAGGATCATTTTATCCCCGAAATTATTGATCCGGCTACCGGTCAGGTATTGCCTGAAGGCTCTGAAGGTGAATTGGTTTTCACCACTATAACCAAGGAAGGAATTCCGGTTATCAGATATCGCACCAGGGATATCACCTCATTGAATTATGAACCCTGCCGATGCGGGAGGACCCATGCAAGGATGCATAAGGTTATAGGAAGAACCGATGATATGCTCATTATCCGAGGGGTTAATGTGTTTCCGTCTCAGATTGAAAGCATCCTGATAGACATCGGAGAAACCGAACCCCATTATCTTCTGGTTATAGACCGGGTAGGGAATATGGACAATTTGGAAGTCTGGGTAGAGGTGTCTGAAAAATTATTTTCCGATGAGGTCCGTAGGTTGGAAGAATTAAATCGGCGGATTGCCCATGAGATACAGAGCATTCTGGGCCTTACGGTAAGAGTGAAATTAGTAGAGCCGAAAACCATTGAAAGAAGCCAAGGTAAGGCTGTACGGGTTATTGATAAGAGGAAATAAAAAGGAGGGCAAAATGAAGGTAAAACAGATATCGGTATTTCTTGAAAATAAGAAAGGGCGGTTGGCCCAGCTCACCGGCATATTAAAGGAAAACAATATCGATATAAGCGCTATCTCTGTAGCCGATACCGCTAATTTCGGTATAATTAGGATGATAGTCAGCCGATGTGATGAGGCCATCCGGGTGATAAAGGATGCAGGATTTACAGTAAATACTGCCGATGTATTGGCCATAGAGGTGTCGGATTCGCCCGGCGGATTGCATCAGGTACTGGATACCCTTAGCAAAAACGATATTGAAATCGAGTACCTGTACTCTTTTGTGCGGAGGCCTTCGGAAAGGGCCTTGATCCTCTTTAGAATCCGGAAGATTGAGGAGGCCGCGAGGATATTGGGCCATCACAATATCAAAGTATTATCCCCGGAGGAGATATATGGATTATAATTACCAAAGAGGTGACTTTTGTGAGACCTACCAGGGCTGAAATTGATCTTACAAAGCTGGGAGACAATATAAAAGCAATAAAGAGCAAATTGAATCCCAAAACCGCAGTTATGGCTATTGTTAAAGCCAATGCCTATGGCCACGGTATTTTGGAAGTTGCTAATGAATCCCTTAAATCCGGAGCTCTCTCCTTAGGGGTGGCAATCCCCGAAGAAGGAATAAAGCTGCGGTATGGGGGTATCGATTGCGATATTTTGGTACTGGGGAGCATTGTTGCAGATCAAATGAATTTAGTGCTGGAATATGACCTTTCCCTGTGCCTGTTTTCTATGGAGACGGCCGTACTTGTTAATGAATTGGCCGGAAGAAAACGCAAAAAGGCAAAGGTCCATCTTAAAGTTGACACAGGAATGGGGAGAATTGGAATAAGGGACAGGGATGAAGCCGTAAAGCTCGGCATCGCTATAGATCAAATGGATCATTTGATCTTTGAGGGGGTTTTCACCCATCTATCTAGTGCTGACGAATCCAACCAGGACTATTCAGCTATTCAATTAGGCCGGTTTGTGGACGTCATCGATGATATACGTCGCTATGGAGTACACCCAACATGGGTACATGCCGCAAATACGGCATCAATAGTCAACCTCCCGAAATCCCATTTTAATATGGTAAGGGCGGGAATTGGAATATATGGCTATCTGCCAAGTCATATTTTAGGATCTGGGAAGGATGTAAAAGTAGATCCGATTCTAAGCTGGCATACTAAGGTGGTTCATATAAAGCCCATTGGTACGGGTTGTGCAATAAGCTATGACAGGGCTTATATCGCTAAAGAGCCTAGGGTTGTAGCTACCCTCCCGGTGGGGTATGGTGATGGCTATAGCCGCTTATTGGGCAACAAGGGGTGGGTTTTGATTAGGGGAAAGATTGCCCCGATTATCGGTAATATTTGCATGGATCAGATGATGGTGGATATAACTGATATCCCCGGTACGGAAGTAGGCGATGATGTGGTATTGATTGGCGAACAGGGAAATAGAAGGATCACAGCCGACGATATGGCCAGGTTATATGGGACTATATCCTACGAAGTTCTCACCAATATAAGCGGCAGAGTGCCCCGAATTTATAAGGGGGATGAAAATGGATAATGTGAGTGAACGGAAAAGACTAATTCGCAAGGAAATGCTGAGCCTGAGAAGGGCACTATCAATGGAGAACTATATAAAAACCAATAACGACATACAGACCCTATTTAATTCTATGGCATTTAACCGCAGGGCGCTAAACTATATGAGCTATGTCAATATAGGCAAGGAGGTTAATACCAGGAACATAATTGAGCGTCTGCTTTTGGACGGAAAAAATGTTTCGGTCCCAGTATGTATTCCTGAGACTACCCGGCTTAAGGCTTCCCAAATCTATGATTTTAGTGATTTGGAATCGTCTCAATTTGGTCTGTTGGAGCCAAAATCGGGATTAATCAGGGAGGTAAACCCCAAGGACATAGAAATAGTCCTGGTACCCGGGTTGGCCTTTGACAGAAAGGGCAATAGGTTAGGATATGGTAAAGGATATTATGACGGTTTTCTAATAGAGTTGACACCCGGAGCATTAAAGATTGGACTGTCATATAGTTTTCAAATTATAGAAGAAGTCCCTGTAGACGATTTTGATATACCCCTTGACATTATCGTGACTGAAAAGGAAGTCATACAGGTTTAAAACGCCAAGGGCATGCTTGGTTCTTTAAATTGGTTCAGTCTGTTAATGGCCAATTTCAACTACAAAATTTATCATCATGAACTGCATAGACCCA
Source organism: Clostridia bacterium (assembly GCA_035647175.1). Lineage (GTDB taxonomy): Bacteria > Bacillota > Clostridia > Caldicoprobacterales > UBA3941 > UBA3941. Next base: position 8,247 of record DASRNX010000111.1, read on the forward strand.
TTGTAATTACTATGCCGATAAATTTAGTTTTCTTATTTCTTATCTATAATTTATTGTACCACAAAAATAGCTATTCAAATTTCATTTTGAATTAAAGAGGATATTGGGTATTTATGTCGAATTATAACGTTAGCATTGCATTTATATTCTTCGGAACGCTTGAATCAGCGCTTAGGCTTGTATATAGTCACCATTAGCCAAACAGCTTTTACCCTATCCATATCAATTTTAGTAATGTGCTTGGATGAATAAATTATCGTTTAAATAGGAGTGTAATATGGGTTCAAATAATTCTATCAGATTGGTTCAAATGGACGAAATTGTCCAGAAAACAATAGATGCTATCGACGAGGGAAAGAAGGAGATCTTCGAGATAGCCGAAGATTCAAGGCGTGAG
>DASRNX010000112.1:0-23734 GCA_035647175.1 Clostridia bacterium
CTAAAATACTATGTAATAAAGTTTTAATAACTACGTTGTTATGTTATACTCTATTATTCCCCATTTTCGCCAGGTCAAACATTCCACAAAAAATATTTTTAAATAAAAAAAGACGATCAAAGACCGCCTTCCAATCACGAAAATTATTTTTAAAAAATGAGCGGTCAAAGACCGCCCTCTAAATGATCGATAAATTGTTTTGCAGTACGTCCGGAACGGCCGTTATACCTCTTCTCCCATCTTAAGGCCTCGGCGTGCAGAGCTTCCCTGCCGATATCTATTCCGCGTTCCTCTGCCATGGACTCCACCATCTCAAGGTACCCTCGCTGATTTGGGGATATAAAGGTCAGGGTAATCCCAAATCGGTCCGCCAAGGACAACTTTTCTTGCATGGAATCCGTAGGTGATATCTCGTTCCTGTCGTTGTATTGATATCCGGTGCTGCTCCTGTCGGCGACTACCTCCCTTACCAGGTGCCTGCGGTTGGAGGTTGCATAAACCAATAGGTTAGACGGCCTTACTTTAAGCCCACCTTCCAACAGCGCCTTGATATGCTTATACTCTACCTCATGCTCTTCAAAGGAGAGGTCGTCGATGAACAGAATAAACCTAAACATCCTGTCCTCTATATGCCGGAGTATGGAGTAATAATCGTCCAAGTGAATCTTGGGCAGCTCAATTATTCTGAGCCCCCTGTCCCAATACCTATGGATCAGGGCTTTGACCATGGAAGATTTTCCTGTACCCTTATCCCCGTATAAAAGGACGTTGTTGGCCGAGTATCCGGATATAAACTTTTCGGTGTTATCCAATATAATTCGTTTTTGGATATCATATCCCACGAGCCGGTCCATGGTAATGGGGTCGGTGTTTTTAATCCCCTTAAGGGCAGTACCGTCCCAATAGAACCCGCGATACCTGCTGAACAGACCGGAGCCTTTTAGGCTGTAATAATCTATTAAGGCGTTAACGTTCCAACCGGCAAGACCCCTCCGGGCGCAGACTTCTTGCCAATTTGGGGTTTGTCTGCAGTGGAATATATTTACCGGGCGGAAACCCTTTATTTCCCCTTCCAGAAGATCCGCAAGGTCCTGCCACGGGATATTCGCCAGCTTTTGGATGGAGGGGAGATCATTTTCCGCCGCAGCTGTCATAGCCCGGGGAATATACCCCTTTCGTGTTTCTGCCCAAAGGGTAAATCTATTCTCTGTATGCAGCACAGCGTCTATGACCCAGTCCTTCCACGAATACTCCCCCGGGGCATGCGTCGGGATTGAGGACAAGAAGGCATTTAAAAAGCCGGAATAACCCTCTGCCGTCTGTGCGGGGCTCCAGGAGTTTTCCGCTATGCCCTCCAGCAATTGCGTTAAGCGCCTTAAAGCGGGCAGCTCGGAAAGTTCTTTAAAGAGGATCAGGCCCCTTGATGCCATTATAATTTCCCTAAGCTCCTCCATGAAGGCCCCTGCGTCTATTTTTTGCTTATTAATCATCATGTCTACCCCCATGTTCCTTCCATAAGTCATTATTTGATTGCATCTATATGGCAGCCGTTTAAATCTAAGTCAAACTTAAGGTCCTTGGATTTAATAGTCCTTTGAATTCATAGGCAGGACAAAACCTACGCTTCACTATTTGTTTTATGCCCTGTCCCTGTTTGCCCTATACATAGCCGGGCCCCCGCGCCTTCCGGAGTTAGGCTGTTATCTGCTGCCCATAACCCTTTTGTAGATGCTCCTAACCTTAGAATACACCTTGTCCGAATCAATCGTCAACAGCGCCTTATTTTTCATAAGCCTCTTGCCGTTAACCCATACGCTGTCAACATCCCCTGAATGCCCGCTGTACACCAGGTGAGTTGTCCAATCCCCGTGGGGGTGGTAATGGGGCTCTCCGGTATCCACCAGCACTATATCGGCCTTTTTCCCGGGGCTTATGCTGCCTATTTCATCCTCTAGACCCAGAGCCCCGGCCCCATGGTTTGTAGCCATCTTTAAGGCGGTAGCAGCGGATATAAGGGTAGCATCCTCCTTCACACCCTTTGATATGAGGGCAGCGAAGGCCATCTCCTTCATGATGCTCAGATTGTTGTTGCTGGCAGCGCCGTCGGTACCCAAGGAAACCGCAATCCCCTTAGAGAGCATCTCATGGACGGGGGCGATGCCGCTTCCCAGCTTTAAATTGCTTATGGGACAATGGACGATTTTAACATCCCTATCCTTCAGGACATCCAAATCCTCCGAGGATAGGTGGACGCAGTGGGCTGCCAAGGTGTTGCCCCCCAGTAGACCCAGATCGTTTAGGTGCATGACGGGGCTCTTGCCATATTCCTTTATACAATTCTCTACCTCCTGCCGGGTTTCGGACAGGTGAATGTGTATCCCTGTCCCCAGGCTATGGGCCAATTCTAAGACCTCCGCAAGATATGACGGTTCACAGGTGTATACCCCATGAGGGCCTACCATCACCCGTATCCTCCCATCCCCTTCCCCGTGCCAGTTCTCCCAAAGGATTCGATTCTCTTCCAATCTGTCCCGAGATTTTTGGTCAGGGCCCTGAAGTCCCCTGGCCAAAACCCCGCGTATCCCGGAATGGAGTACGGAAAGGGCAGTCTGTTCCATAAACATGTACATATCGGCAAAGGCGGTCACCCCGCCTTTTATCATCTCCGATATGGCCAGTAGGGACAACCAATAGACATCGTCCTGGGCTAATCTGTCCTCTGCAGGCCAAATCTTTTCCTCCAGCCATTTCATAAGGGGCAGATCGTTGGCATATCCTCTAAAGAGGGTCATAGCCGTATGGGTATGGCTGTTAACTAGCCCCGGAATTGCCAGCATTCCCCTGCCGTCTTCGACTATATCTATATCTGTGCCCGCTGCTACCCCAAGGTCTCTCTCGTAGCCTACAAAGGTAATCTCATGGCCGTCAATGAGGATGCAACCGCTTTGATATTGATTGGAGTTTTCATCCACGGTCAGAATGTTTATGTTTTTTATCAGGGTTTTCATATGATCTCCTTTTAATCAATGGATTTTAATAAACTTTTAATCTTTTATTACGGATATATCCCAAAACAGCCTTTAAATATTTACCTTAATATGATATAATTACCACAATGGCTCTCTTGCGCATATCATAATCTCTTTCAATACTTTATACTATTACACATACAACAATTCTTGAACGTTATCAGACAAGAGGGAGCTAAATACGTTTAGGGAGGAATTGTTTAATGCCTACACCACAATATGTTAAGGAGTTTAACGCAGATCTGGGAGAATTATCGCTTAACACTGGTGCCGGTAAACATTGGAAAAGATTCGCAGCCAACAATATTGCAGCCATACGTAAGACGACAGTGGAGAGAAAAAAATTATTTATTACCAGGACCGTTGATAGGTTAGAGATTGATATCAACGGTGAAGAGGTCCCATACATCATAGAAAAAGGCGTCATAAGGGATGATTTCGAATGGGTAGCGGATGTACTCAAATCCTTTGCAGAGAAGAATAAGGTAGATTACCACGAGTAATGGAAAGGTCCAACGGACTTTTCCATTACTTTTTTCTTATGATGATTACGGCGACGTCGTCCCTCAGTCCCTCTGGGCTATCCTTACCGAAGTCCTTGACTATGGAATCTAATAGCAGTGCAGGATCTTCCCTTATCATATCCTTGTGCTTCTCTATATAATCTAAAAAATCATTGCAGGTTTTCATATCACGCCCTGCTATCCTAGGCTCCAACAGGCCGTCGGTATACATGAATATATAATCCCCCGGACTTATCCTTCTGCTGTATGTCCTATATCTATAGTCTTCCATGACGCCCAGAATGAGCCCGTTCTCCTCCAGCATATACGTCCTGTTCTCCTTAGAATCCAATATCACAGGATAGGGGTGCCCCCCGTTACAATATGTAAGAACCCCATCCTCTATAAGGCCCAAAAAAGCTGTTATGTAATAGGTTCCATGGGTCAGATTATAGAAGGTCTCGTTCATGCTCTCGAGAACCTGGGCAGGGGCATGATACCTGTCGACCAAGTTTTTAAACATTACCTTTACCATAGACGAGATCATCGCAGAGGCTACCCCATGGCCCGAAACATCCGCTATTAAAAGCCAGGTCCTGTCCCCCGTCTGAAGGCATTCGTAGTAGTCCCCGCTAAGCTCGGCACTTGGGATATATCTGCCTATCATTTCTATACCGGGCAAGGATTTGGATTCGTCTATTAAAATGCTCTGAAGGGCGTTGGCAAATTCCAGCTCTTCCCTCATCCTCTGATTCATCTGGACCAACAACCGTTTTTGCTCATAGGCCTTTAGGGCGTTCTTTACCTTCACCGGCAATACTACACCCATCTGCTCCATCGTCAAGGGCTTGGTAAAATAATCCGTCGCCCCCAGTTCTAGCGCTTTCTGGATAACACCCACCTCATCCACGGCGGAATTTACTATGATGGGAATATCCCTGTAAACCTCCGAGGACTTGAGCTCCTTTAAGACCTGAAACCCGTCCTTGTTGGGCATTATGAGATCTAAAATGATTATATCTACCCTGTTTTTAAATATGTACCTAAGGGCCTTTTCCCCGTCCTCCGCCTCATGAAAATCGGCGTCCTCTATCCTCTGCTCCAGGGCCCTTTTAATCAGCCTTCTGTTAACCAACATGTCATCGGCAATCAGAATTTTGTAAGCCACCTTACCCATCCCCTATACTATCCCGGAAATTGCACTTATGATCATGTAATCGTTAAAGGGTTTTTTCAAAAAGTCTTCGATCCCCAAAGCCTTTGCCCTATTTACGATTTGCTCGTCCCCCATAGCGCTCAACATGATAATCCGAGCCTCGGGGTCTATCCCCATGATCTCCTCGGCCGCTTCAAGCCCGTCCATTACGGGCATTGTTATATCCATAAATACCAGATCCGGTTTTAATGATTGGTATAATGAGACCCCTTCCCGCCCGTTTTTGGCATCACCGCAAACCTCGTATCCGTGGGCTTCCAGGGTCTTTCGAAGAAGTCTATGAATTATAGGCGAATCATCTACCAACAATATCCTCTTAATCGCACTTTCGTTTCCCACTATGGTGTTCATCTCCCTTAAGTTCCAATTTAAATATCCGCGACTTACTCAATTCTACCATAACCGACCTTTTTTTTCTATAATTCCAGACCAATATTTACCTCTACCCTACCCAGAGAGGATTCCATGTCTATCTTTAGGGTCTCTACGGAGCTGATAATAAAGTAAACATCCCTACCGAAGATGATGGACGGAGGTGTGATATCCACCTGTATTCCGGATCCGGACAGCAGGGTCGACGCATTTCCCGTAACCATATTGGAAAACTCCCCCAGGGCGCTTCGCCCCATCTCGTTCAGTTCCTCCACAGGCATGCCCATCATCATGGCGGATACTATGCGTTTCGCCGTGTCCGTCGCCATGGAGTAGGCGATATTTCCCCTTACCCGGCCTACCATGCCCACCACAGCCGTTATGTCCGTATCCACGTGCATGAGATCGTTCTTAGTCATATTTCCCCTTTTGATATCCGTAGCACCAAACTGTTCCAATATGCCCTTTAGGGCCTCCAAAAATGGGAGTATGTATTTAATGTCCATCAACTGCTGCCCCCTTCCCAGGCTATATTGATCCGTATCATCCCGAAATCAGTTTTCCCATGGGATGAAAAGGACCTTAATTTAGGGATTGAAATAACTACGTCGCTGCCCGCGAAGACCACCGGCGGGGCCAGCCTCAAGTCCATTAAAAAATCGTCGTTCAGTCCGGTGACAGCGTTTCCCGATATTATATTGTTTACCTCCGAGATCAGAGATAATACCATGGGATCCTTTATATCATCGTACTCCTCGCCCAAAATGGTCCCGGCCAAAGAAAGGGCAAGGCTCGGTTCCATATCGATAAGCAGCCTGCCCTTTTTGGCCCCGGCGAAGGTGATGATGGACGATATTCCCATGGAGGTCAGTTCATGGGCCTCCTCCTTTAGAGAATCCATCCCCGAGATATCTATGTCCGACATCTCCTTGATAATATCCAAGGTGCTGATACAAAAGGGATTGTAAAGTCTTTCATCCATAGCTAGGGCACCCCCTCGTCAAAGTATTAAACACAGGTTGAAATTTCATAAAACCGGCTCCTTTACCTTATAATATACGCCCCCGTCGTGGCTCATCCTGACAAAATTATTCCCGTACTCGTTAAAAACTTCGGAATTGCCGAGAAAAAGCACCCCGCAGGGCAAATTTAATGCCCCGGCAATCTTTTTAAAGATATCCCGCTTAAGATCCGGGGAAAAATATATGGTCACATACCTGCAAAAGATTACATCGAACTTACCTAGGGTTATAAAGTTATTTTGCAGGTTGAACTGCCTAAACCTCACCCTGTCCCGAATCCTATTATGGAGGACCCAATCCCTGCTCTCTCGGGTAAAGTATTCGTTCCTGTAGTCTAAATCCAGACCCCTCATGATGGACACGTCATCGTATCTTCCCGCCTCCGCTGCCTTCAGCACGCTGCGGGATATATCCGTAGCCAATATCTCAAAGTCCTTTGGGGACACCCCCTGGATCCTTCGCTGTGTCAGATATCTGTCTATGCTCATGGCTATGGAATAGGGCTCCTGGCCCGTGGAGCATCCGGCGCTCCATATCCTGACCCTGTCCCGTTTTTTATTCTGGATTTCGTCTATGTATCTTGGTAGCAGCACCTCCTCCAAGGTCTTAAAGGGAGTCCTGTCCCGAAACCACAGGGTCTCGTTGGTGGTTATGGCATCTATCACCTTCTCCTTTATCCTCGGGTCCTTTTCACTCTTTAGGGTAAAGTAGAGCCCCTCGAAGGAGTGTATATTAAATTCCGTCAATATCCTCGAAAGCCGGCTCGTGATAAGGTAGGCCTTATCCTTTCCCAATACAATTCCGCATTCCTTTTCTATGTAGCCACGCATAAGTTCGAATTCCCTTGCAGTTAAGTCCCGCATCAGCATCTACCCCTATTTATCTCTATGATCCTTCTACCGATATCCTTTAAATCCACTACCTCATCGGAGAGCCCCGCCTCAAAGACGCTTCTGGGCATCCCGTATATGACACAGGTTTCCCTGCTCTGGGTGATACAATAACACTGGCAGGCCTCCTTCAGGGCCTTGACGCCCCTGGTGCCGTCACTTCCCATTCCCGTTAAGATGACGGCCAACACCCTTTTGCCCGCATAGGCCTCGGCCACGGATTCAAACAGGACATCCGCAGCGGGCCTTACCCCATTTACAGGCGGCGACGTAGTGAGGGTGATCTGAGGCCCCCGGGCATTAACTGACATGTGGTATCCCCCGGGAGCTACCAACACCTGCCCGCCGACAATTTTGTCCCCCTCTTCCGCTTCCTTTACGGGCATTTCACACTTTCTGCCTAAGAACCTGGAAAATATCTTGGTAAAGTCCGGCGGCATATGCTGGACTATCAACACGGGCTTTGTAAACCCGGGCCCAATCCCCTGGCAAACCTCTTCCACCGCGTTGGGACCCCCGGTAGAAGAGGCGATAACCACCAGGTCTATTCCGCTGAGGCATGGTGTGCCATAGCCGGATGCTCTGTCGGCTCTGGGGGGGCGTTTCCCGTCCCCGGGGATAATGCCGGAGCCTCTTGTAAGGCTTTCTCCCTCCCTAGCCCGGGAAGCATCGAGCCTCCTTCCGGCTTTTGGGATGGCGTCCTTACTTACTTGATTCTCCCGATTATTTATGGCGTACCTGTCTATCAAGATCTGGGAAAACAATATGTTAAGATGTCTGCTGATGGCATCAATGTTCTTGTTCCCATGCCCCTGGGAGGGCTTTTGTATAAAATCCATGGCCCCATATTCCAATGCCCTCACCGTTAATTTTGCCCCGTCTACCCCGCCGCTGCTGATGATTACAACGGGCAAATCCCCATACTTGTCCTTTATCCTTGTAAGGGTCTCTAAACCGTCCATCCCGGGCATAAAGACATCCATGAGCACAACGTCTATGGGTCTTTGTTCCAGCCGCTCTAGGGCGGTTATCCCGCTGGATGCCGTACAGTCCACAACAGCCTTATCCGTCCTCTCCACCGCCCTAGAGATTATTTTCCTGTATACCAGCGAATCGTCCACTACCAAAACCTTAAGTTTGTCCATAAAATGTCTCCCCCTTAGAATTGATCAAACCTTGAATTGGCGAACCAACGTATCCAGTCTCCGAGCCAGTTCAGCCAGTTCAGCCGCAGCATCGCTGGTCCTTCCCGCTCCTATGGCCGTATCCTCAGTTGCGGTGCTAATCTCTTGAATGTTCTCGTTGATCTCCCGGGCGCCCATGGCGATATCCCTTGACGATCCAGCAATATCCCCCACCCTCACGGATGCGTTCTCGGTATTTTCGGCTATCTCTCCCGTGGCCCCGGACAATTCGGAGGTGGATCTGGCTATCCCGCGGACTCCATCAGATGCCTCTGCCAGGCTCCCGGCGGCGTTCCGTGAATTGTTCGCTATATCCCCAATTTCGTTACTGATTAGATTTACCTGTTTGGCTACCTCCGTGGTGGACAGGGATATCTCGCCGGTCAAGGCCGATTGTTCCGTTACCGCTGCGGCTATGGTATTGGTTATCTTGTTGGATTCGTCTATAACCTCGGTTATCACGCCCACCGCGGCTACAACCCCTGCCATCTGCTCCTGCATATCTGCGATCTGATCCCCTATTTCATCCGTGGCCTCGGCTGTTTGCTTTGCCAATTCCTTCACCTCATTGGCAACAACGGCAAAGCCCTTGCCCGCTTCACCTGCTCCCGCCGCCTCTATGGCAGCGTTTAAGGCCAGCATATTGGTCTGATCCGCTATGTCGTTGATGACATCAACGATCCTTCCGATCTGTCGGGATGAGATATTCAATCTCTCGATCATCCCGTTGGTTTCATGGGTACGGGCCTCGGCATCCAGAGTTATCTCTGTAGAACGTTCGCAATTCACGCTGACCTCCGTAAGGGACATGTTAATTTCCTTGACAGAGGTGGCCATACTGCTGACGGCATCCGATACGTCCGATGCGGAAGCAGCCGCATTGTTTATGCTCAAGGAGATATCCTCCACCAGTCTTACTACATCCTCTACGTTAGCCGATGTCTGCCCCGCCGCACCGGCGAGGTTTCCGGTGGAGGCGGATATCTCCTCTACCGCAGATGCTATGGTGTTGATGTTATGGCTGGTTTCCTCGGATGCCAGGGCAGCGTTGTCTATGGTTACGGATATCTCCTCCACGGCTGCGGAGACCACCCCGGTTTTGGCGCTGACTTCCTGGCTGTTGGCCGCCATATTCTCTGATATCCCCAATAGGCTCTGGGACGAGGTGTTCAAGGTCACGGTGGTGTCATAGATATCCCGGGTCATTGCCTGGATCCTGACCATAAACCGATTGAAGGAATGGCCCAGCTGACCCAGCTCATCCTTGCCTATTGCCCTGCCCCTTACCGTCAGATCCCCCTCCGCGGCCTTGGCCATCATATCCTGTACGTCCCGAATCGCCCCGGTAATCCTATGGGCAAGGACCACAGCCAATACCCCGGCCAGGGCAATCCCCGCCAAAATGGAAATCACCAGAAACAGAAGGGCAAATCCGGCCTTTTGATCGGCGGTCTTTCTCATGTCCTCTACGGCTTTGGCATTCTCTGCGACCAGTTGATCCAAAATGGCTTCCGTTTCGATAAAGGCATCCCATTTTACATACAGGGCGTGCTCCACCATGTCTTCAAATAGGGTATCCGCCTTTTTTGCCACGTCATCCATATGGGACAAGAGCCCCAAGACCCTGTCCATGTTGGGTAGGGTTATGTCTTGATAAACCCCCATGGCGGCGTCTGTATCCCCGGGATTCTCTAGGATAATCTGCGCTATGGTGCCGCCGCTTTCGTGGACCTTGTTATGGTATTCATGGATTTCCTCCATATAGGAGGAAAGCTCCCCATTCTCAGTGATAAATGAATTAAGCCATTGTCCCAGTGCGCATTTCGTGGGATCCGGCTGCCCCTCAAATTCCGTACCATGGGTAATGGATTGGAGAAGCTGCCATATCCACAGGGCATGATCTTTTTGGCGCAGCGCCAGCTCATACCTGAGTTCCATGGGATGGAGTATTTTTGTTTCGTCCAATTCCCTGGACAGGGACAAAAATTCCAGATGGGCGTTCCTCCAATTCTCCCAAGGACCCTTCAGTTGCTCCCATATCCGCCCCTCCCTATCGGTGAGCCGGGCGTTATCTAGATATCCCCAGGCATCGTCGGCCTGCTGCCAGGTTTCCTCAAGGCGTCTGTATCTGGTCTCCCTCTCCTCCATGGTGAGCTTTGAACTGGTCAAAATGTTTTCCACCATATTTACGCTGATCTCGGAATCCTTCAGGACCAATATGTTTTTCACCTTGGGGAGCTCTGCCTCCCCCATATCATCGAGTTCCTTCATTACTCCCGTCATTCCCCAATAGCCTACCAATCCAATTACCAGCGCAAAGGCGCATATCGCGGAAAACGACAGAAGTAGCTTGGATCTTATCCTCATGAAACCCCTCCTGTTTACGGATAAAAATACCCATAAATAATTTTCTGTTTAAATGTACCGCATGATACGGTTAAATTTTAAACTGCCTTACCAGCTGTTCCAACTTAACACCCAGCTCTGCCAGCTCCACGGAAGCCCTGTTGGTATCGCTTGCGCCCATAGCCGCTTCGTGGGCTGCCTGATTTATCTCCTGGGTGCTCAGGGTTATATCGCTGACTCCCTTTGATACCTCGTTGGTGGACAGAGCGATCTGATCCATCTTTCCGGAGGATTCCTCGGTTTTGCGTGCCACCTCGTTGGCCGCCAGGGACAGCTCCTGGGCGGATCTGGCTATTTCCTGTACACCGGCCGAGGCCTTTCCTGCATTCTGGGCCGCATCCTCGGATTTTTCGGCCACATCCTGTATCTCGTCGCTGATGAGGTTGACCTCTTTGGCCGCCTCTAAAATAGAGGTGGAGATCTCCCCGGTAATGGCCGATTGTTCCGTTACCGCCGCTGCAATGGCGTTGGTTATCTGTGTCGTCTCCTCTATGACCTGGTTTATGGTCTCTACGGCGCCTACGGCCTCGCCCATATTATTTTGCATATCCTCTATCTGCTGGGCAATCTCCTCTGTGGCCTCTGCAGTCTGTTTGGCCAATTCCTTTACCTCGTTGGCCACCACGGCAAAACCCTTGCCCGCTTCTCCCGCACCCGCTGCCTCTATGGCGGCGTTTAGGGCCAGCATATTGGTCTGATCCGCGATATCGTTTATAACGTTGACTATCTTTCCTATCTGCTTAGAGGACGTATTTAGCCTCCTTATAATCTCGTTGGTCTGTTGGGCCCTCTGCTGGGCTCCGGATATTATAACCATGGACCGCTCCGAATTGCTGCTTACATCCCCTAAGGAAATATTAAGCTCCTTGATGGCCGTAGCTCCCCCATTTACTGACAGGGATACCTGGGCTGCGGAACCCGCTACCCTGGTTACCATATCGGAAATCTCCTGTATACCTATCCTCACCTGCTCCACGTTTCCGGAGGTCTCCTCGGAAGCCCCCGCCAGGTTAAAGGTAGAGGCAGACATCTCCTCTATAGCTGAAGCCGCTATGCCCATATTGTTTCTGGTATCGTTGGAGGCATGGGCGGTATCGTCTATGCTCACGGTGATCTCCTCCAAAGCCGCCATGACGGTATCGGTCTTTGCGTTCATCTCTTCGCTGTTGGCAGCTAAGGTGTTGGACACATCCGTAAGGGTACCGGAGGATCCCGACAGGGCCAGGGTCATATCATATATCTCCCGGGTCATTATCTGTATCTTTTCAACGAATTGATTAAAATACCTGGCCAATCTTCCGGATTCGTCCCGGGAGGTCTCGGGAATCCTTATGGTCAGATCCCCCTGTCCTCTGGATATGGCCTCTAGCATCACTATGGTTTCGTCCAAAGGCCTTAGGCTAGATACGGTTATCCGCCATAGGAAGAATAGCCCCAATATGGACAGGCTTCCTCCCACCAACAAAACCATTAAGTTAAACCTCTTTATGGGCTGCATAAAGATATCCCTGTTAAGGGTGATGGCCAGGGACCACCCGAGACCCTTAAAATCCCCGATTCCAGGCAGGTAAGCATATCCCACCAGCTTTTCTACACCGTCATAGGTGTACTCACCGCTTCCGCTCTCACCAGCAATCATCTTTCGAGCCGTCTCCCCTAAAAAATCGTCCCTTCCCGCAATGTTCTCATTTCCTATCTTATCCGAAACCGGGTGCCAAACCACGGTCCCCTCTTCGTCCAATATGTATGGGTAGCTGCCGGTATTGCCCTGCTCCAACAGATCTTCTATGAGATCCTCCATCATATCGTGAATTATCTTATCGGACATACGGGCCGTCAATATACCTACGGGTTTTCGTAAGTCATCGAGAATAGGATAGCTGAAGGTGACGATATTCTGGTGGAGATCCCTGCTCATCCTATATTCATAATAAATATCCTGCTTTTCTTTGGTGTTCATAAACCAGGATGCGTCGCTATAATCGTTTCGCACATTGCCGCTGCTGGAGGCTATCAGCTTTCCACTCATATCCACCATTAGCATATCATGGTATGTCTCTCCATGCTGGGTTATGGCATGGGACAGGGTATCCTGTTTTAAGCTGACGCTGGCCGTAGTGTCCACTACATCCCTGTTGTTGGCCAGGATGCGCACATCCCCGATACGTTCATTCATAAAGTGGTCCAGCATCTCGCCGTGGGTATCGGCCATGGACTGTATACTTGCTTTGGAATTGTCTATGAGGAGGTTTCCAGCTATCCTCATGGCGGTTACGACTACAAAAGCCAGTATTACGAGTATCAAAATCCCTGCAAGGAAGGGGATCTTGACCTTCAAGCTTTTAGATCTGTGATTCTTCGAGTTTCCCATATTCGGTCTTCCTTTCTATCTGAGCATCCTATTTGCTGAACATGCCATTTGTCAAACTTCTTATTTGCCAAACATCCTATCTATATCTATGACGGCGGCTAACTCGTCCTCCAACCGTACAATCTCTTTTATGTATTGTCCATATTCATGCTCTACGTTCTCCGGCAGGGGCTGACGCCATTCGTCCCGTACGTCCAAAACATCCCCTGGCCTGTCCACTATAAACCCTAAATGCTCGCTCCCGGAATTATCGTTTTTTAAAATTATGCAGGTAGGGCCTTGGGGAATATGGGATTCTCTGTTATGAAGGATACAGGCTATGTCAAATATGGTAACGACCTGCCCCCTCATATTGTACAGTCCCACTATATGCCCCGGGGCCCCGGGTACCTGTGTATATTTAATCTTCCTGTTAATCTCCTTAACCAGCCCAACGTCTATCCCAAACAGCTCGCCTTCTAAGTAGAAGGTCAATATTCTTTCCATTAATATCGTCCCCCCCTCCCGGCGCCGGATCCCATGGTATCGCTGTCCCCTGCCCCGTAATCTTCGGGGGCGGCCTTTTGCAGCAGTTCCGGAAGATCCAAGGCCAAGACGGTCCTGCTATTCCAGAATGTGGTGCCCATTATTCCATGGGCCTTGATATCCTGGCGATTAAAGTCCCAGGACAGAGAAACGCTGTCATGGATTTTTCCAATCAACAGTCCTACGGGCGGTCCCGTCACCTTGGGTATTATAACATAGAGCCTTTGATCCTTATATTCATTTCTGGAGATGGGGAGGTGTTCTTCGGGCCTTATAAGCTCTAGGGAGCGTCCCCTAAATTCGATATACTCCCTCTCTCCGATGAGCTCGATATCATCGTGCTTGATCTCCTCAACTCGGGACACCAAAGATAATTCAAGCCCCAAAGTTTCGGCTCCGGAACAGCTAAACAACAGCATGGTCCTGTCCCCGGTCGCCGCCTGTTTGATATCCTGCTTTTTCTTCGGATCGCTTCCGGCCTCGGGAAATTTGAGCTCGCCCTGGGAAGCCAGGCCTTCTGCGTCTAAAATCATGGCAATCTTTCCGTCGCCCAATATAGTTACCCCGGAATAGCACTTAAGATCCTTTAAATGCCTGGGAAGAGGCTTTACAAGAATCTCCTCGTCGTCACGTATGGCGTCCACCGCCAGGCCGAAGCGCCTTTCCCCCATTTTGAGGACCAAGATCCTTATGGTCCTATGATTATCTTCTTTCCCCGGTTGGGGTAAATCTTCGGGCAGGTCCAATACCTGGGATAAGGATAGGATGGGGAGCAGCTTATGGCGAAAGTGCAGAACCGGAAAACCGTTTATAATCTCAATGGACCTATCCTTATCCCCCTCCTTTACCCGGATCATCTCCTGGAGATTGACCTGGGGCAGGGCAAAATTCTGGCCCCCGGATTCGACGATGAGGGAGGATATTATGGCCAGGGTCATGGGCAGGTTCAGCTTGAAGGTGGTTCCCCTGCCGGCCTGGCTGTCTATCTCGATGGTTCCCCCCATCCTTTCAATATTGGTACGCACGACATCCATACCGACACCTCTGCCTGACACGTCGGTAACGCTGCCGGCGGTGGAAAAACCGGGGAGCAATATCTGTCCCAGAATCTCCTTTTCCTCCATGAGGGATAACTCTTCCTGGGTTCTGAGCCCCTTTTTAAGTATTTCGTTTTTTAAAAAATTAACATCAATCCCGGCCCCGTCATCGGCCACAAGGATGGAAACATAGCCCCCCTCCTGGGAGGCTTTAATCGTAATGAGCCCTTCCCTGCTCTTTCCGGTATCCTCCCGCTGCCCGGGCTTTTCGATACCGTGATCTGCCGCATTTCGGATAAGGTGGGTTAAGGGGTCTGCCAAAGACTCGATGATGGACTTATCCAGCTCTACCTGTGTACCTTCCATCTCCAGCCTTATCTCCTTTTTTAACTGCCTGGACAATTCCCTTATAATCCTGGGGAATTTGTTGAACACATTGCCGAGAGGCTGCATCCTAGTCTGCATGACCCTCTCCTGAAGCTGGGTCGTTATGCTGTCTATATTTTGGAGTACGGGATCCAGGCCCTCCACATGCTTTCGGTGACCCTCCAGGCCCCTTAGCAGCTGGTTTCTGCCCAGCACCAATTCGCCGGTTAGGTTCAAAAGATCGTTTAGGAGCCCAATGGATACCCTTATGCTGTCCTCAACGAGAACAGTGGGAATATTTCCTCCAGCAGGCTGAATATGATCCTGCGGCGAAGGGGGCTCATGGGACGTTCCAACCGAGTCCCCCTCAACCTTTTTAGTATCTTCCGATAGGATAGTATCCAGGTTATGGGTGTAATGCGAGATATCAATTTCATGGCTCTTTGCGGGGTCTTTCACCATTATACCCAAACAGTCGTTAGCCTCTAACAGGGCGTCTATGGAGAGGTCGTCCAGATAAACCCCTCCACTGCGAACAGCCCCAAAGAGGCTCTCCATAGAATGGGATAGATTTACTATATTGTCCAAGCCAAAAAAACCTGCCGTTCCCTTTATGCTATGTACACTTCTAAAGAGTTGATTTATTAGCTCCTGATCCGTAACATCACCGGCCAATTCTAAGAGGTGTGACTCGATCTGCTCTATATGCGATCCGGCCTCCTCTATAAACTCTTGGATAAACTCTTCATTCTTCAGCAAACAAATTCCCTCCGTTATTATAGACAGACAACTCCGACTATGAAATTTTTCATTGTAAAATTGCTTAGACCCGTTGCAATTGTCACGCCGGTAAATTAAGGT
The DNA here is from genome assembly GCA_035647175.1 of Clostridia bacterium. Taxonomy (GTDB): domain Bacteria; phylum Bacillota; class Clostridia; order Caldicoprobacterales; family UBA3941; genus UBA3941. Next base: position 15,783 of record DASRNX010000112.1, read on the forward strand.
TCCGTTATGGGTCAGCGGGCATAAATATAGGTCAATGGGCACAAAGCGTTAAATTAGCCTGTTGTGCTGGTTAATATATAGGTAATGACCATTGAACGCTACCTCCGATATTGATTGGGCCAAATTATGGCGTGGGGTTAATATAATGCATCTTTTTGAAACTTCTACACAGATTCTGTCGTATAGCTGGTTAATAACCCTATTTTGGAAGAGTTAAACAATTATATAACATGCAGGGGCGATCTGTCTTTTTATTTCCCGCAGGAAGGGGAATAATCATATAGGGGGCCGGAATGGGTTTATTTCAAAACCATATAGGAAGAGCCCGGGCCCGTGGCGGTTTTGGTGGATTAATAGCCGGAATAATGCTTTTAATCAGATATGCAAGTTTTCTGACATTTGCAACTTTTAATTTATAAAATGTTATTGTTTTAACTTAGGATATGTGATATATTATATGGAATATATCCATATACATTGCAGTGGTAGTATGTAAACGAGAGGTGTTATATGATCATGGGATTTAACGGAAATGATATAATAATGAAAGATTTACCCGATGAGTTGCGGATTTCGGCGGAGGCCAACAATTTTATACCCATTGAGCTCCATAAGAATTACAATACAAAGAGAGGACTTAGAAACAGCGACGGCACGGGCGTATTAGTCGGCTTAACCCAAATTGGGGATGTGCTGGGCTATTATTTTGAGGACGGCAAAAAGATACCCATGGAAGGTCGCCTCCTCTACCGAGGTATCGATGTCGGTGATATTGTCGCAGGCTTTCAAAACGATAAGAGGTTCGGCTTTGAGGAGACCACCTATCTGCTCCTATTCGGCAGGTTACCGGATGCCGCACAATTAAAGGAATTTGAAGAATTCTTAGGTCAAAACAGGGCATTGCCCGACGGCTTTGCAGAGGACATGATTTTTAAAGCTCCCAGCATAGATATCATGAATAAGCTGGCCAGAAGCGTCCTGGCTTCCTATTCCTATGATGAGGACCCGGACAATATCAGTATACGCAACGTGCTAAAACAATGCATAGATTTGATAGCCAGGTTCCCCGCCTTCGTGGCATGCGCCTATCAGGCCAAGAGCCATTACCATAACGGCGAGAGTCTTCATATACATTATCCCCAAAGGGGTCTCAGTACCGCAGAGAACATACTGTATCTGGTAAGGCCCGACAACAAATTCACAAGGCTGGAATCGGAATTGCTGGATCTGTCCCTGGTCCTTCACGCAGAACACGGCGGCGGTAACAACTCCAGTTTCACTACCCATGTGGTCACCTCGTCGGGTACGGACACCTATTCTGCCATCGCAGCGGCTGTAGGCTCTTTAAAGGGTCCGAAGCATGGCGGAGCCAACGCCAAGGTTATGGCGATGATGGAGGACATCAAGGCCAATGTGCATAATTGGTCCAACGATAGGGAGGTGGCCCACTATATTCGAAAGATCCTGCGCAGGGAAGCCTTTGACAGAAGCGGTCTGGTCTACGGGATGGGCCATGCAGTCTACACCCTTTCCGACCCAAGGGCGGTCCTCTTAAAGGAAAAGGCGGCGCAATTGGCTAAGGTCACGGGCATGGAACAGGAGTTTGATTTGTACAGGAGTGTAGAGAGACTGTCCCCCGATATCTTCTGTGACGAAAAGAAGGATACCAAGACCATATCGGCCAATGTAGATTTTTATTCAGGCTTCGTCTACAAGATGCTGAATATACCGGAGGATCTTTATACCCCCATCTTTGCCATGGCCAGAATGCCGGGTTGGGCTGCTCATAGGATAGAAGAGCTGGTCAGCGGGGGAAGGATTATCAGGCCCGCATACAAGAACGTCTTGCCCGATCATGAATATATTCCTCTAAAGGATAGATAAACTATATATTACGGCTGTTAAACGCCATCACCCCCATAAGTTAAAGGGATCGATCCGCAGACTTGGATCGGTCCCTTTCTTTTCTGAATGATTTTTCACCGTAAACAAATAATACCCTTATGTCCTATGGGGGTTTTCATTGGATTGGATTCCGCCCTGGGGTAGGTGTTCTGTACCTAACATCGCAAAAGAATTTCGTGGAAAATCGGGAGGAAAATTCATGAGAAAAGTTGTTTTAATACTCATCGTATCGCTAAGCATATTTTCGCTCTACTTGCCTATGTCGTCTTTAGGCGCACCGCCGGATAATTCGGCAAGGGCCGCAGTTTTAATGGAGGTGGAAACGGGCAGGGTATTGTATGAAAAAAATCCCCATGAGAAGATGCCCATGGCCAGTACAACCAAGATAATGACGGCCATATTGGCCATTGAAAATTCTCACCCCACCGATATTGTAAAGGTCTCTCCCCGGGCTTCGGAGGTAGAGGGCTCCTCGTTATATTTGGTTACCGGTGAAAAACTGACCATGGAACAGCTCCTTTATGGTCTAATGCTGCGATCCGGTAATGACGCTGCAGTTGCCATCGCAGAGCATCTGGCCGAATCCGTGGACCAGTTCGCAGCGATGATGAATGCCAAGGCCAAAGAGATTGGGGCATTAAATACTAATTTCAAAAATCCCCACGGCCTCCATAACGACCAACACTATACTACCGCCTACGATTTGGCCTTAATTGCGGCATATGCCATGAAAAACGCCACGTTTCGAGAGATTGCGTCTACAAAATACTATAGGATTCCCTGGCAGGATCAACCCTGGGACAGAGTTCTTATGAACAAAAATGCCCTTCTTTGGGAATATCATGGGGCAAACGGCATCAAAACCGGATATACCAAGGCCGCCAGAAGGTGTCTTGCCTCGGCAGCCCTCAGAGACGGTATGCAATTGGTGGCTGTGGTATTGAATTGTCAGCCCTGGTTTGACGACAGCGGGGCTCTTCTGGACTATGGTTTTGGGGAATATCAGATGATCGAATTGTTTTCGGAAGGAGAAATCGTGGGGAATATCCCCGTGAAAAACGGCTTTAAAAAGGAAGTGAGGCTCAGCATAAAGGACGATATATCCGCCCCCCTAACGGATCAGGAGCAAGAGGATATATCCATAACCCTCAAGCATCCGGAATACCTTAAGGCACCCGTTACTGCGGACACCAGGGTAGGTAGTATCCATATATCCTTGGGAAATAATTTCACCATCTCCAAGGACATATATACGACTTCCGACATCAAGGAGAACAGCTTTCCCTCCAACCTCCGTAGCATCATAAGGCAATGGATGAACAATGCCTGGGATAGTCCCATCCCCGGGCCCTGAGGCCCGTTTTACTAATCGGAACTCGCCACTTATAGAGGCGGGAGACATCCTGCCGACTCGTTATAAAAAAATCAAATGTTGATATATAAGTATATACATTATACAATATACATTAGGAGGCAAAGAATTGGAGGCGGTAAACTTTGAAAAATCGTATGTTCTTACCAATTACCATAAAGGGTAAAAGTATCCGAAATAGGGTAGTTATGCCCCCTATGGTCTATTTTGGTAAGGCCGAAAACGACGGGCTGGTAACCCTGGGGCATGTGGCTCACTATGAGGCCAGAGCTAAAGGCGGTACAGGGCTGATAATAGTAGAAGCCACTTGCATAGATCCGGATGGCAGGTTATCCGATGATCAGCTGGGGATTTGGTCCGACGAACATATTCCAGGGCTTCGGGATATAGTTGAAGCCTGCCATGGGTATGGAGCCGTGGTTATGCTCCAGATCCATCACGCGGGAATCAAGAGTCCCCCATCGGTAACGGATAAACCCGTAGCACCATCCCCGGTGGAAGGAAAATCGGCGGTTGAATTGACCCTTGGGGATATAGAGACAATAAAAAATAAATTTGTTAAAGCCGTGCTTAGGGCCAAAAAGGCAGGATTCGACGGAATAGAGCTCCATGGTGCCCATGAATACTTACTTAACCAGTTCACATCAAAGGTGACCAATGGAAGAACCGATGAGTATGGCGGAGATCTTAAGGGTCGCATGAAATTGTCCCTGGACATAATCGGCGATGTTCGAAAGGAATTGGGCAATGCTAATTTCATTATAGGTTATCGAATGGGGGGTAACGATCCTACCCTGGACGACGGGATTAAGATCGCCAAATTATTGGAGGATGCAGGGGTGGACCTCATCCACGTTTCCTCGGGGATTGCCGATCAGGAAATTCCCCTCCCTGAAACCCCGAAAAACTTTCCCTTTAACTGGATAGTGTATTGCGGGACGATAATCAATAAGCATGTGAGCATACCCGTAATTGTTGTAAATAGTATCAGAACCGGTGAGCAGGCTGCGCTTATCATAGAGAACAGGTTGGCGGATTTTGTAGCTGTAGGCCGTGGCCATTTGACGGATGCCGAGTGGACTAACAAGGCTATGGACAAGTTGGAAGCCATATCCTGCCTTGAATGCAAGCCCCGTTGCCATTGGTTTACTAACGGGGACGATTGCCCCCGAAATTAAACCGGTACCCTTTGCGGTCCGGTTTTTTTAATTATTTTGCCTATACCTGGCCTGGGTACTCCTGATGACCTCCAGGGCTGCATCCTTATCCTTCCAGCCCTCGATGCTTACTTCCTTGTGTTCCAGGTCCTTGTATATGGCGAAGAAGTGCTCAATTTCCCTCAGAAGATGGGGCGGCACATCCTCTAGGTCCTCGATATGATTCCATAGCGGATCGTTCTTGGGGACGCATAGGATCTTTTCGTCCTCGCCCTTTTCATCCCTCATCATAAACAACCCTATAGGAAAGGTCTCAATAAGGCATCCGGGAAACGTGGATTCCCACACCAACACAAGAGCATCCAAGGGATCGCCGTCTAGGGCTAGGGTATTTAGAATAAATCCATAGTCCGCGGGATAATGTACGGGAGAGAACAACATTCGATCAAATCGTATCGCTCTTTTTCCCGGATCATATTCGTATTTATTTCTGCTTCCCTTGGGTATCTCAATCATGACGTCAAAGGTTTCTCTTTCCATTTTATCAGTCCTCATTTATTATTTGCTTTTATTATTAGCTAGTCATATAATTAGTATGATATCAAATAAAACGTCATACAGCAACGTGGCTATATCTATGGGCTGCATAATTCAAATTTGGAGAATAATATTCCAATCTGCACAGGATATCCGTCATCTATGGACATCCCTTTGCGAAGGTGGGTGTGCCCCGTTTATTATGACCATTCATGTAGAATAAAAATTTATATTGTATATAGACCCTGCCGTCTGGTATTATAATACGGTAGATTTTTTGCAAATACAGAGATTCGACCGGGGGGAACAATTGTTATGACCAAACTGGGATTTGATAATGATACGTATTTAGATAAACAAGCGGCAGCGATAATAAAGAGGGTTAACCTGTTTCAGGATAAACTCTATCTGGAATTTGGCGGCAAGCTTTTTTCCGACTACCATGCATCCAGGGTGCTGCCGGGATTTGATCCCAATGTAAAGATAAAGCTCCTTCACAAGCTGAAGGACAGGGCCGATATAATTCTATGCGTCGGCGCCGGGGATATAGAGCGCAAGAAGATACGTGCGGATTTTGGTATAACCTACGACATGAATGTTTTAAAGCTGATAGATGATTTTAGGGAATGGAATTTAGATGTTGCGGGGGTAGTTATCACCCTCTTCGACAACCAGCCCTCGGCTGTTCATTTCAGGGACAAATTGGAGCGCCAGGGTATCAGGACCTATACCCACAGCTTTACAAAGGGCTACCCGACTGACATTGACACCATAGTCAGCGATGAGGGCTATGGTGCTAATCCATATATCGAAACCAAGAATAAGCTGGTTATAGTCACGGCGCCGGGGCCTGCCAGCGGTAAGCTGGCCACCTGTCTTTCCCAGCTGTATCATGATTACACCATGGGCTTGGAATCCGGATATGCAAAATTTGAAACCTTTCCTATATGGAACTATCCGCTGAAGCATCCGGTAAACATCGCCTATGAAGCTGCCACGGCGGATATTCGCGATTCCATCATGATAGATCCGTTTCATCTGGAAGCTTATGGGGAAACGGCTACAAACTACAACAGGGATGTGGAAATTTTCCCGGTGATAAAGCGGATTTTAAATAAGATAACATCGAAATCCGCTGTATACAAGTCACCTACGGATATGGGGGTTAACAAGCTGAGCCTCGGTATAACACAAGACGATGTAATACAAGAGGCTTCCAAGCAGGAGATAATCAGACGTTATTTCTGGTACAACGTAGAGTTTATTAAGGGTTTCATCGACCAAGAGACCTTGACCCGTGCAGAGTTACTCATGAAAAATTTAGGTCTTGACCAGGAAGATCGGAAGGTGGTATCTCCCGCGAGAAAGGTTGTATCGAAACGGCGATCCGGTGCTACAGACGATACATATGAAAGCCTAAGCGCCGCCGCCATAGAGCTTGCTGACGGAACCATAGTCACGGGCAAAAATTCCTACCTTATGGACGCGGCATCCAGCTTAATTTTAAATGCCGTCAAGACCATAGCAGGGATACCGGACAATATCCATCTATTGTCACCTAATGTCATCAAGTCCATACAGCGATTGAAGGGTGATATCTTAGGGGAAAAGACCAAGGCCCTAAACCTGGAAGAGACCCTTATAGCCCTTGGGATAAGTGCCACCACCAACCCAACAGCTCAATTAGCCCTCGGTTGTCTTAAAAATCTGGCGGGCTGTGAGGTCCATTTTACCCATATCCAATCCCCGACAGATGAAAAGGCCCTTCGAAAGCTGAAGGTGAACATGACGGCCGACCCGCAGTTCCCGTCGAAGAGCCTGTTTATGATTTAACTAGGGCAGCTTTCCGGTATTATTTGAAAGGTGCCTAGAATAAACTATTTTCCTGTAAAACACAATTATCGTTTAAAATATAGTATTTGCGACAAGATCACGGTTTCATATAGGTGTGAACACCTCACCCTTCGGTGCCGAAGGAACTGAACACTTGGGGATTGATGGTAGAAGCCGGCATCTTTCCGTCGAAGAAGTCTATAATATTTTGGCAGGCCTCCACGGTCATCTCCAACCTCACCTCATGGGTGGCGGTTCCGATGTGGGGAGTCAGTACCACATTATCCAGCTCCAACAGCCCCATTGGGATATGGGGTTCAGCCTCAAAAACATCCAGCCCTGCACCGGCTATATTGCCCTGTTCCAAATGTCGGATCAGTGCTTTTTCGTCCACTACCTCTCCTCTGGCGGTATTTATGAGAAAAGCGGATTTTTTCATTCTATTCAGCTGGTCCTCCCCTATAAGGTGATGGGTTTGCGGCGTCAGGGGAGTATGTAGGGACACAACATCCGATTCCTGTAATAATTGATCAAGGGGCAGATAGTCCGCGCCCAAATCCTTTTCCTGATCCGTACCCAGTCTGGTTCTGTTAAAATAGAATACCTTCATCCCGGATGCAAGACCCCTTCTGGCAACAGCCTTTCCGATGCGGCCCAGCCCTACAATTCCCAGTGTCTTACCATAAAGGCTCTGGCCCTCTCTCATCATCATACCCCATTTTGATCCGGGGTTCTGTCTCAGCCATCTGTCCTTGGCGGCAATGTTTCTGGCTGTAGCCAGCATAAGCCCAAAGGCCAACTCGGCAGTGGGTTCAGTAACGGATTCCGGTGCATTGGCCACTAGGATATTGCGTCTGCTGGCCTCTTCCACATCGATGCCGTCGTAGCCCGCACCATATACGCTGATGATCTTTAAATTCCTCGCAGCCCCGATTATCTCAGCATCCATCCTATTGCCTGCGGCCAGTATTCCGTCAAATTCGTGGATAATATTTAAAATCTCGTCCCTGGTATACCTATTCCCATTGGGATGGGTTACCTGAAAGCGTTCTTTGAGGGTATCCATTCCAGGCCCCGTTAGCTGTTGAGTTACCAATATTTTTTTCATGCCGTTCCTCCTGTCAATTCTGTAGATAAACAACTTCAAC
>DASRNX010000113.1:0-9735 GCA_035647175.1 Clostridia bacterium
CTTTTTTAACATCCCCTTTTCCCCCTTACATGAAAAACGGCAGCATGTTTGCCCTTGTCAAACTTCCGCCGCTTCTTTTGTTTTGTTAAAACATCGGAAGCAATTGCATTGGCAATTGCAACACACAGGTTTCAACGGGACGGGTGATTTGTACTCACCACCTGTTTTACTAATGGGAACTCGCCGCTTATAGAAGCGGGAGACATCTTGCCGACTCGTTATAAAAGTGTCATAAGGCAGCGCGTTATGTCGGTCCATTATTTATGTAATGGGCTATTGAAAGGCGGATGGCTTCATCGATTTTGGTTATTATTTGGCGGATTATTCCTTGTAATGCAGGATATGAATGTTGTATAATAAATCCATGGGTTTTACTTAAAGTATAGTGGATTTCTTAAGTATAATGGGCTTTGTATCTTCAGATGCTTCAAAAAAAATGAAAAGCCTTTTTTCATAACGTATATAAAGGACCAAAGCATATTAGTGGAGGGATATAATGAAAACAAGAGCAGTCAGGTTATACGGTGTAAACGACCTTCGTCTGGAAGAATTCGAATTGCCGGCCATCAAAGAGGATGAAATCTTAGCCAAGGTAATATCCGACAGCGTATGCATGTCTTCTTACAAGGCCGCTATTCAGGGAGCCAACCACAAAAGGGTCCCGGATGATGTAGCGGAAAATCCCGTTATGATAGGGCATGAATTGTGCGGAATCATTCTGGAGGTGGGTAAAAAATGGCAGGACCAATTCACGTCGGGCCAAAAGTTTACCATCCAGCCGGCCCTAAACTATAAGGGCAGCCTGGATGCGCCGGGATATTCCTATCCCTATATAGGCGGTGCCGCCACCCATATTATAATTCCAAGCGAAGTGATGGAGACGGGCAGCCTTTTAGAGTATAAGGGGGATGCTTACTTTTATGGATCATTGGCCGAGCCTATGTCCTGTATAGTAGGTGCCTTTCATGCCAGCTACCATACTACGCCGGGCAAATACCATCATGATATGGGGATAGTCGAAGGCGGTAACATGGCTATCTTGGCGGGAGTAGGACCTATGGGCCTAGGTGCCATAGACTATGCCATTAACTGTGACAGAAGACCCGGACTCTTGGTAGTCACGGACATAGACGAAGCCAGGCTGAAAAGGGCCGCCGAAGTTATAACGGTGGAGGAGGCAGCTGAAAGAGGGGTTCGGCTCCATTATGTAAATACAGCCGGGCTTAATAATCCGGTGGATCATCTCATGTCCTTCACCGACGGAAAAGGATACGACGATGTGTTCGTATACGCCCCCGTCAGGGCGGTCATTGAACAGGGTGATGGGATCTTGGGAAGGGACGGCTGCTTAAACTTCTTCGCAGGACCTACGAACCCGGATTTTAAAGCACTTTTTAACTTCTATAATGTACATTATGCGTCCACCCACATTGTAGGTACCAGCGGGGGTAACACCGACGATCTATCCGAGTCTTTGGATATGATGGCCAAGGGCCTAATAGATCCCTCGACGATGATCACCCATATAGGGGGCCTCAACAGCGTGGTAGAGACGACGCTGAATCTTCCTAATATCCCTGGGGGCAAGAAATTAATATATACCCACATCGATATGGATCTTACAGCCATTGAGGACTTCAGGGAAAAGGGGAAGACAGATCAAAGGTTTGAAGATCTGGCAAAAATAGTCGAAGGAAATAACGGGCTTTGGTGTCTAGATGCAGAAGAATATCTCCTGAATAATCTTTGAGATTGCTATATATGAAGTACCAATATATTATCTTCCGGCGGATTAAAAAAGGTGGCACCCCAACGGGGTCCACCTTTTTGTTATCTGTTCTAACCCATTTTAACCCGTTTTAATTCATTTAAAATCCAATATCTAATTAACCCATCTCCTGGCCACCGGTTACGTTGATTGCCTGGCCTGTCATATAGCCGGCCTGGTCCGAGGCCAGAAAGACAAGGACGTTTGCCACATCTTCGTATGTACATCCCCGTCCCAGGGGCACCTGATTGAGATATTTTTGTCTGACCTCGCCTTTGGTGATGCCCTGGTTTCGGGCATATTGTTCGTATAGGCTGTCGACCCAAAGAGGGGAATCCAAGAGGTTACCGGGACAGATTGCGTTGACCCTGATATTTTTGGGAGCCAATTCCAGAGCAAGGCTTTGGGTAAACCCGATACCGCCGAACTTACTGGCGGCGTAAGCAGAGTTTTTAAAAGAACCCTTTTTACCTGATTTGCTATTTATCTGTATTATATTGCCATAACCCTGGCTTAACATTACACCTGATACCGCCTTTGCACAATTAAAGAATCCCAAAAGGTTTACTTCCATAACCTTTTTCCATTCTTCGCTGGTAAATTCGTCTATGCCCTTAGCTATGAGAATGGCCGCATTACAGACCAACAGGTCAATCCGGCCGTATTTGGCCATGGTCTCATTTACCATGTTCTCACACTGGGAATAATCGGAAACATCCACCTTGACAGCCATGCTGCCCGTGAGTTGATTTGCGGTATCCCAAGCCGCATCCGAGTTGATGTCGGCTATAACGACGTTTGCCCCTTCATTGTGAAGCCTCTGACATAGAGCCTGTCCAAGTCCCTGACCGCCGCCTGTTACTATGGCGATTTGGCCTTCCATCTTGCCCAAGAGAATCACCCTTTCTTTACAATAATTGTACAATATTCCAAGCCCAAAATCAATAACATGGTTTGTCCTGCATAGGGCAACTTAAGATAATAGATGAGGGGACTAAGTTTATCCCCATGCCAATTGTGGTGGATTTATATTATCCTATGATGATAAATTTTATAGTCAAAGCTATTTATATATAAATGGGTTTATCATGCTAATTTGGGCCCATGGGGCATAGCAACAGTAGCACCCGGGAGGCGGCCAAATAAATTGACTCAAAAGGGTTAATCTGGTAGAATATTTGTGTATAACACATCGTTGTAAAGCCTAAAAACAGCACATGTTTGGACATACTATAAATAATCAATTGGAGGAAATCTATATGGCGATACCGGTAATTATGCCCCGTCAGGGACTTAGCGTAGAGAGTTGCATTATCACCAAATGGCATAAAGAGAAAGGTGATGCAGTTGAGGCAGGGGAGCCCCTTTTTACATATGAGACCGATAAGGCCACATTTGAGGAGGAATCCCAGCATTCAGGCGTGCTGTTGGACATTTTTTTCGAAGAGGGAGACGATGTTCCGGTACTTACCAACATCTGTGTCATTGGCCAGGCGGGGGAAGATCCATCCCAATACTCGCCCCACGGGGAAGCGGCGGATAGTTTGGCCTCGAAGGAGCACACGGAAGGAGAACCGGTCCCTATCCCGGAGACAGGGCCGGAGGATACCGAATCGTCTACGGATGTACCACCAATAATCGATCAAAATGACGATATTATAAGGGTATCGCCCAGGGCGAAGAATTTAGCCCATAAGGCCGGGATTGATATTACCAAGGCCGAACCCACCGGCCCCGAGGGACGTATAATTGAAAGGGACATATTGGCCCTTATGGATAAGAAACTGCCGCTGGCACCGCCGGTAACCGCAGAACTTGATACCGAGCCCGGCTATGTGGAGGAGGGGCTTACCAATATACGCAAGGTGATTGCAAGGACGATGCATGAATCCTTGATGACATCTGCACAGCTAACCCTGCATTCATCCTTTGATGCGACGGAAATACTGGCCTTTAGGTCCGATTTAAAAAAACACGGCGAAAGGTTGGGCCTTGGCCGAATAACCCTCAACGATATGATTTTATATGGGGTTTCCCGAACCCTCTTAAACCATAAACACTTAAATGCTCATTTTCTCGGCGATTCCATACGAATATTTAAAACGGTTAACATGGGGGTAGCCATAGACACCCCCAGGGGCCTCATGGTACCCACCGTATTTGGCGCCGACAGTAAATCTTTAAATCAAATATCCCAAGAGGTAAAACAATTAAACGAAGCCTGCCAAGCAGGGACCATTAACCCGGATATCCTAACCGGCGGATCCTTTACCGTTACAAATCTGGGTACCTTAGGGATAGAATCATTTACTCCCGTCTTAAACACACCCCAGACGGGCATATTGGGCGTCAACAACATAGTGCAAAGGGCGAGGGAATCCCATGGACAAATTGAATACTATCCGGCTATGGGCCTCTCATTGACCTTTGACCACAGGGCAGTAGACGGAGCACCGGCTGCTAGGTTCTTAAAGGAGCTGGTGGAAAACCTTGAAAGCTTTAGACTGCTTCTGGCTAAGTAGTTATTGATAGATTAAAATTTGAAAGGAAAGGGGTATGTTCATGCCAAAATCCCAGTTTATCGATCCCAATGAGGTCCGAAAAAGTGGCTTCATTGAGCTTGACGATATTCCGATAAATCAATACAAAAGGACGATAACACAGGAGAAGGACAACTACTCAAAAGAGGACTTTATGAGGATATTTCGGGATATGGCCATTATCCGCGAATTTGAGACCATGATAAACGAGATAAAGACCATGGGCCAATATAACGGGATAGAGTATAACCACCCGGGGCCTGCGCACCTGTCCATAGGCCAGGAGGCATCGGCCGTAGGACAGGCGTACCTATTGGACCAGCAGGATTTTATATTCGGTTCCCACAGAAGTCACGGCGAAATCCTGGCCAAGGGTCTGTCGGCCATCTATGGGATGGGGGACGAAGACTTATTAAGCGTTATGGAAGAATTCTTTGACGGGAGCATCCTGAGGATAGTGGAAGGCAGGCAAAAAAATGCAGGCAGTGTAAAGGAATTGGCCATAGATTTTCTCTTATACGGTACCTTGGCGGAGATCTTTGCCAGAGAAACTGGCTTTAACAAGGGGCTTGGGGGCTCAATGCATGCATTCTTTACGCCCTTTGGGATCTATCCCAATAACGCAATAGTGGGTGGTTCCGCCGATATTGCCTTGGGCTCCGCACTATATAAGAAGATAAACCAAAAAGGCGGGATAGTCATTGCCAATATAGGAGATGCATCCATGGGCTGCGGGCCTGTGTGGGAGGCTATGAACATGGCTGCCATGGATCAGTTTAAACTCCTATGGGACGAGAGCCATAGGGGCGGGCTGCCTATAATATTCAACTTCTTTAACAACCAATACGGTATGGGGGGACAGACCAGCGGCGAGACCATGGGCTATGATATCCTGGCCAGGGTTGGGGCTGGCATAAACCCGGAACAGATGCACGCGGAAAGGGTGGACGGCTTTAACCCCTTGGCTGTAATCGATGCCATAAAGAGAAAGAAAGAGGTCCTAAAAGGCGGGGATGGGCCTGTCCTACTGGATACCCTCACCTATAGATTTTCCGGCCATTCCCCCTCTGATGCTTCCAGCTATCGCACCAAAGAGGAAGTGGACGCCTGGATGGAGCAAGATCCCCTCGAGGTCTACAAAAAGGATCTGGTGGAGGCGGGTATAGCACGTGAGGATGAATTTAATGCTATCTGGTCGGAGACCATGGAACTTATTACAAAGACTTTGGGGCTGGCCATAGACGATAATATTTCGCCTCATATGGACCTTAGAAGCAATCCCAACATAATCGGGGATTTGATGTTCTCCAATCAAAGGATAGAAAAGATGGAGGACAGAGAGCCCGATGTACTTATACCCAAGGAGGACAACCCGAGGTTAAAGCAGATAGAAAAAAAGGTGAGGACCGCCTATCAGGATGGGAAACCCGTCCCTAAAAACAGGGTATTTCAATTCAGGGATGCAGTTTTTGAGTCCCTGCTGGATAAGTTTTATCTAGACCCCACCTTGGTTGCCTATGGAGAGGAGAACAGGGATTGGGGCGGAGCCTTTGCGGTATACAGGGGCCTTACCGAATCTTTGCCCTATCATAGGCTGTTCAACGCCCCCATCTCTGAAGCGGCTATTGTGGGCTCTGCGGTGGGATATGCCCTTTCTGGGGGCAGGGTAGTGGCAGAGCTTATGTATTGCGACTTTTTAGGTCGTGCCGGGGATCAGGTGTTCAACCAGCTGGCTAAATGGCAGTCCATGAGTGCGGGGGTTTTAAAGATGCCCGTGGTTTTGAGGGTATCCGTAGGTTCAAAATATGGGGCTCAACATTCACAGGATTGGACATCCCTATGCGCCCATATACCCGGTCTTAAGGTAGTCTTTCCCGCGACTCCGTATGATGCCAAGGGCATGATGAACAGTGCGCTTATGGGAACGGATCCCGTTGTGTTCTTTGAGAGCCAGAGGATATACGATATGGGTGAAATGTTTAATCCAAATGGGGTCCCGGAAGAGTACTATGAGGTCCCCATCGGCGAACCGGACATCAAAAGGGAGGGCGAGGACATAACCATATTGACCGTTGGGGCAACCCTGTACAGGGCTATAGAAGTAGCGGACAGGCTCGCTGACGATTACGGCATAAGCGCCGAGATAATAGATGCAAGGTCCATAGTCCCCTTCAATTATGAAGGGGTTATCCGGTCCCTTCAAAAGACCGGAAGAATCCTATTGGCAAGCGATGCCTGCGAGAGGGGATCGTACCTGAACGATTTGGCCCAGAATATAAGCGAGCTGGCCTTTGACCATCTGGATGCCCCTCCGGTGGTACTTGGGGCAAGGAACTGGATTACCCCCGCCTTTGAGCTTGAGGAACATTTCTTCCCGCAGCCGGATTGGTTCATAGATATAATCCATGAAAGGATTCTGCCCCTTAGAGGGCATACCGTCGGCGGTAACTTTTCAAGGGATGAGCAGATCAGGTACAACAAATACGGGGTATGACGAATATTAAAAGGGGTGCACAATGTGCACCCCTTTATTGCAGATTCAGTCAAAACGAAAATTCAACGCATAATGGGATAGAGGTAATGAACTATTAAAAAGCGGATGACTTCATTGATTTGGTTAAGAAAACTTGGCCTATGGAACGCAGAAAAGGCGTAGCTTAAGGCAGGACGCCTTAAGCCGATTCCACCGGCAGGAAGCCGGATTGGAAGCGATAGGCTTTTCAAGTGGAATAGGCCTTAGTTTTTTCCAAATCAATGTCGGAAGTAGCGTTTAATAGTCATTACCGACATGTTTAACTGGTACAATGTGATAAAGGTAATGAACTATTGAAAAGTGTATGACTTCATTTGGTATCCGTTGCGAAGATATCCCCTTCAGCGAGGTACCTTGGTATGGCGTAGATGGCCAGGTATAATACCATAGCCAGGAGCATAGCCCACATAACGTCCTTTATAGAATGCTGTTTGATAAACACTGTGGACAGGCTGATTAGCACTGCGCTTATAAAGGACAACAAGCGCCAAACCTTGGATTGCTCCTTAAATTCCTCGCAGTTTATCAATGCAACGTGGACCCCGATGGAATTGAGGACATGGATGCTGGGTGCCACGTTGGTGTTGGTATCCGTTTCGTATATATGCCTTATCATCCTGGAGAATACGTCATTTGTTGTAATATCGGGCCTGAGGTTTTGGGCATTTGGAAACATCATGTACAATACATAACAGATGCACATTCCGCCAAAGATAAACCAACATAGCCTGAAATAGTCCTTCTTAGAGACAAACCCCAAGTATAAAAACCCTATCGCCATATAGGCGAACCAGAAAAGATAGGGCAGGACAAAAACCCTAACAAAGGGTATATAATTATCAATAACGGAACGCATAAAGTATTCCGGACGTATAACCCGTTCCAGATAATAGAACCAGATTTGGCATACCCCATATAGGGACAGAAGGGAAAAATGCCAATACCTGTGCCATAACCTACTAAATATACTTTCACTAACCCTTGCACTTCTGCTAACCTTCACCAATATAACCCCCACTTTAACTTTTAAAGACTCATTTGTATATAATCCGATAATGTAAATTTCCGTACGCCATAATTATACAATAAATTGTGTTATACAAATCTTAAAAGTGTCTTAAGAAGCCATATTTAGGATGGGGACCCTGGTGTCCCATGGGTTTTAACTTCGTGGCTTGGGCATAAATTGGGCCATGGGATGGATAAGTCCCGGTTGTTTATGAAGTTTTTCTATGCTAGAATTAGTAGGGAAAGAAATGGCTCTACGAGGAGGAATTTATTTTGTACATTGTATTATTAGGACCCCCGGGGTCCGGAAAAGGGACTCAAGGACATCTATTATCACGGCAACTAGAAATTCCTCACCTTTCAACGGGTGATTTATTTAGAGATATCCTGGGTAATCCCAATCATGAACTATATAAATCCATGCAGGTTATAGAGGAAGGTAAGCTGGTATCTGACGATGTCGTAAATAGGGTGGTGGGGGATAGTATCAACAGTCCCAGGTACAAAGACGGGATTATTTTTGACGGATACCCCAGAACCGTTGCACAGGCCCGGGCCTTGGACCAGATATTAGGGGACATGGGGAAAAAAGTTGATGCGGTTATAGATATCCATGTAACCAAAGAAGTGCTCCTGGGAAGACTGCTGGGGCGCAGGAGCTGCCCAAATTGCAAGGAGATCTTTCATATAAGCCAAGGAATAAAAAAGTGCCCCTATTGTCATATAACCCTCATACAAAGGGCTGATGACAATCAAGAGACTATTTTGGAACGCTTCGGGGAATATCAATCCAAAACCGCCCCCTTACAGGAATATTACAGGCATAGCCACTCTAATTACATAGTTATTAGAGTCTCCGATTCGTCTAGGACTCCCGCAAACGTTCAGCGGGAAGTGGTGGATAGCCTATATGGATTGGGGCTTGCGAAATAATGAAAATCTATGCGATTGCTGATTTGCACCTTCCGGGGGGACAGGACAAGCCCATGGATATCTTTGGGACCCATTGGGAGGGGCATTGGGAAAAGATCAAGAGAAATTGGTCGGAGGCCATAACCCCTCAGGACATAGTCCTCGTGCCGGGGGATATCAGCTGGGCCATGACATTGGAAGATGCGCTACCGGATTTGGATGAAATAGGTGATTTGCCTGGCACCAAGATATTGACAAAGGGGAATCATGACTATTGGTGGTCTTCCGTTTCCCGCATAAGGGAACAGGCACAAGAATCAATCCACGTGATACAAAATGACAGCTTTAAACCCACGGAAATGCCGGGGCTCGCCTTTTGCGGTACCAGGGGCTGGATTGCACCCGGGGCTAGGGGATTCACCGAACACGATGAGAAGATATTTCATAGGGAGCTCAACAGATTAAGGCTGTCTCTAGACTCAGCTGCGGAGGCCCATGAGATTATAGTGTTGCTGCATTTTCCGCCCTTTGATGATAAGGGTAGGGAAAATGAAGTTTTCCACCTTATAAGGCAATACCCCGTAAGACATGTTATATTCGGCCATCTTCACGGAGACGGTTTAAGGGGTGTAGTTGAGGGGGAGATGGATGGGCTGATGTATCATCTGGTATCCTGCGATTATTTGGATTTTAGACCAAAGCTTATAGAGGCTAAGGACGAGAACTAATATAAGGCTATGAAAAGATCAATGATCCCGGAGAAAAAAGCCTATAAAGGGAACCATGGCTTCGGACAGAAAAAGCCAAATTACACAAAGAATGAAGTCGAATAGAGATTATATGTATAAGAAACGCGGAAGAAAGCCGCGTTTCTTAGTGTTTTTTGGGACTTAGTTCCCATTTTTGGATTAGAGGATATTTTTTTTAACAATCTGGGAGGAATTTTTGAAATGATAGAGAATATGTAATTATAG
>DASRNX010000114.1:0-21935 GCA_035647175.1 Clostridia bacterium
CCTTTCAATGCTAGATAAATGACGATGGTCAGATAGTAAGTTGGAACTAGTGGTGGTCTATTAGATGTCTATATCAATCAAAGGGTCGGGCCTTTATTTGTTAGGTCGGAAACCAAGATTTTCCCGTTTAATTGGTTGAAAACACAAAAAAAATCGGTCAAATGACATATATGTGTACATTGGGTGTTGTAGCTGCAGGTCCAAAATCTAATGAACTATCTAGATAATATCGTCAACGCAGGCGTATGAGGAATCTTATGAAAAAGTTTAAATACGGTTATGTAGTCATTTCCATAGGTATCATTGATAAAAGGCAATAAATGCTAAATGTTTTTCTAAAATCCATATATTTAGATGTATAATGTACTATGTGTTATTGATTTTATATTAACATTGCCCATATTATCTGTCAAGCACAAATTGGCCAGATTTTGGTATGCCGTATTATGGTCCCATGTGACAATGACGACTATACGAGATGGCACGAGGTGGTAAAATAATCAAAAATTCTTTTGTTTCCGGTTGGAAGCAATTGAATCATAAACCCTCTCCGAACATTCGACATCTTTTTTGCCTTTCCATCTCCAAATAGGGTGTTTGGCAGGTTGCTTTTCTCCTTCTTTATGATATCATTAATTCTGGGGAGATAACATCTTTTCCCCACAAAAGTGAATTCTGATAAGGATGATATGTATGAGGTTATGCTCTTTTTCAGAGACCTATCATATGTTTGATGTAACCCCGGTGGAGAACTTGTTCATTCAAGAGTTTATGCTCAAGGCACCGGGGGATTTTGTCAAAGTTTATATCTATGGTCTTAAACAATGCTATCATTTAAGCCAATCCGAAAATACCGTTGATAGCTTTTCCAGGGCCCTGTGTCTGGAAGCCAAAGTGGTTGAAAATGCCTTCTATTATTGGGAGAGGCAGGGGATAATGGAGGTAAAAAAGGACGATGGGGGCCAGTTATCCATAGAATATCTAAATATTAAGGATATGTTGTATAACAGCTGCCAACATGACAACAAATCCTTGTACCATTATAAGGATTTTAACCAGAATCTTCAGACCATCTTCGGCAAGAGGTTGCTGACACCCCAGGAATACTTAAGAGTCTATGATTGGATAGAGATCCTATTGCTTCCGGCGGAGGTAGTGCTGATGATGGTCCAGTTCTATCTCAGCAAAAAGAGCAGCAGGCTCAGCATCAACTATTTGGACAAGGTTGCCGAAAGCTGGGCCAAGGACGGTATAAACACCCTGCAAAAGGCTGAGGAATACATAGAACAATACGAATCTTGCTATCAGGAAACCATAGCCGTATTAAAATATTTGGGGATTCATCGGACCCCCTCCAAGGCCGAATTGGACCTATATAAAAAATGGCAGGACCTTTGGGGCTTTCCCTTAAACGCCGTCTTAGAAGCCTGTAAGGAGACAACGAAGATCCAATCCCCTAATATGGGATACCTGGATAAGATTCTAGAGAACCTACATAGCCTGGGGCTATTAACCCAACAGGATATTAAAAGCTACTTTTCTTCAAGAGATACTATCAACGACAGCATCAAGGATGTTCTCTTTAACTTAGGGTACAAGAGTACTGCACCTACCCCCGAACATCAGTCCCTATACATAAAGTGGACCACCAGTTGGCAAATGGATCACGACGTAATACTGCTCGCCTGCAAACAATTGATACGAAAGAAGACTAGGATCGGATTCAGCCAAGTGGACGGGCTCCTGGCCAAATGGAAGGAAAGGGGCTTTACCCGGTCTAAGGACATTAAAAATTATCTCAGGCATAAGAAGATCCTGATTAACGAAATAAGGACGGTTTTGGAGAGGGCCGGGGATAACCGGGAGGTTACGACAGCCGACCAAAGGGTATTTATAAGGTGGACTAAGGAATGGAATATTTCCTACGAGTTGATCCTCTTAGCCGCAGAGTATTCCACCATGGCAGAGAATAAGCTGCCCTTTATAAACAAGATATTGAATAATTGGTACGATAGCGGGATAACATCCGTGAAGGAGGCCAAAGCCGATCATGAGCGACATACGCAAGGCGGTCAAGGTATAGGCTCCGAATCCGCAATGAGAAAACAGGTGGACTTTAACCAGTTTGAACAGCATTCCTATACCGACGAGGACTTGGAGCATCTTTTTGAGGACTTGGAAAATGTATGAATTAGGAAGTAGGTATATATGAGCGATATTTATTTAAAAGAAATTCTTCGGGAATACGATGAAATCCAAAACGCAGAATACCGTGCACTGGGTCTACGCAGGCAGGAGATATTCGATAATATCCCGGATATAGCCAAAATCCATAACGATATCGTGGAATTGATGGCCCAAAATTCCAGAAAGGTTATCCTATCCTCCGACAGCGATCCCGCTGCCCTGATGACCGAATTACAACATCGTATAGACCGGCTCAAGGCACAGGAGATAGACCTCTTAAAACAAAACGGATACCCTGAAGATTACCTGGAAATGCAATACAGATGTGAAAATTGCAAGGATACAGGGTATACGGGTTTCCCCATCAAGGAAAAGTGCAACTGCCTTACTCAGAAATTGTTAGAAAGGACATACAGGCTTTCCAACATCCAGGAATTGGAGGCAGAGAATTTCCAAACCTTTGACCCCATGGTTTTCCCCGAGGTTCCCCTAAAAAACAGTAGGCTAAATCAAAGGGAGTATATGACAGGACTTCGTGACAGGCTTATAGACTATATTGCCGAGTTTCCGAATAATGAAAAGAGGACCATCCTCTTTACCGGTAAGACGGGCCTTGGAAAGACATTCCTCCTTAACTGTATGGCAAAATCCATTATGGATAACGGCTATACAGTCATAAGAATATCCGCCTATAAACTGTTTGACCAACTTTTTTATAGCGCCATATCGGATAATACAGATAACCTGGCCCAAAAGAGAAGCCTATTCGATGTTGATGCCCTGATAATAGACGATCTCGGCACCGAAACCCGCCGTAACAACTTTACCATAGAGGATCTTTTCAACATCATAAATGAAAGGACCCTAAAGCGCACCCACACCTTTTTGTCCACCAATCTGGGGCTGTCCAATCTGAGCCAAAGATATACCGACAGGATCGCTTCACGGCTCTTTGATAGTTCCAACACCATGATCATAAGGTTTCAGGGTATGGATATCAGACTAAAGAATAAGGCCCATCAGTATTCCTGATGGGTCCTGTCGTAGTTAGCAAACTTGGTAAACTGCCCCAGCCATACCAGCTCCACCGTCCCGGTGGGGCCGTTTCGCTGTTTGGACAAAATTAATTCTGCGATATTCTTCTTATCCGTATCGGGGTTATAGTATTCGTCCCTATATAAAAAGGCAACCACATCGGCATCCTGTTCGATGGCTCCCGATTCCCGAAGGTCGCTGAGCATGGGCCTGTGATCGGTCCTAGCCTCGGGAGCACGGCTGAGTTGGGATAGGGTTACTACGGGCACAGACAATTCCCTGGCCAACGCCTTTAGGGATCTGGAAATTTCGGATATCTCCTGTTGTCTGTTCTCTATCCTTCCCCTCCCGGACATGAGCTGTAGGTAGTCGATGATAATCATGCCAAGGCCCTTTTCTATCTTCAAGCGTCGGGCTTTAGAGCGTATCTCCATAGCCGTTATGCCCGGGGTATCGTCTATATAAATGGGAGCCTGAGACAGCGGGCCTGCCGCCTCTACCAGCTTGATCCACTCATTTTCATCCAGTTCACCAGTACGAATTTTTTGAAGTTCTACGTTAGATTCGGAACTGAGCATACGCTGCACCAATTGTTCCTTGGCCATTTCCAAGCTAAATATGGCTACCGGAACATCTGCATGCAGGGCAGCATATTGGGCCACATTGAGCACAAAACTTGTCTTACCCATGGAGGGCCTGGCAGCTACCAGAATAAAATCTGACGGTTGCAATCCCGATGTCTTTTGATCAAAATCAGTAAACCCCGTGGGTATTCCTATAATCTGTCCCTTATTCTTAGACAGCTCCTCAATCCGGGCATAGGCTTCCAAAAGGACGGTCTTTATGGGCTCAAAATCACCGCTGGTATTTCTCTGAGTGATTTGAAATATACTCTTTTCAGCATGGTCTATAATGAGGTCAATCTCTTCCCTAGCCTCATAGCTTTCCTTAATTATTCCGTTGCAGACAGAAATAAGCCTGCGCAGGATGGACTTTTCTTCCACAATTCCCACATAATATCTGATGTTGGCGGTGCTGGGCACTGCCATGGACAGATCGCTTATATACGCTACACCACCGATAGCTTCTAAGGTGCCCCTCTGTCTGAGCTGTTCGGTGACCGTAACCAAGTCCACGGGTTCACCGTGATCATATATATCCAGCATGCTCTCAAAGATCTCTTTATGGGATTCAGCGTAAAAATCCTCGCCCCTTAGAAAATCCGTGGCCGCCGCTACCGATTCCTTGTCCAATAGCATACAGCCCAATACGGATTGCTCTGCCTCCATATTATGGGGGGGCATTCTGGATAGGCCCTCCATCATGGTCATGTCCATTACTTAAGCTTCCTCTACCTTTATTTTCAGTTTTCCGCCAATTTCGGGATATAATTTTACTTCCAATTCCATCTCACAAAGCTGTTTGATGGGCTCACCCAGGACTATCTTTTTCCTGTCTATGGATATCTTGTACTGTTTCTTTAGCTCCTGGGCTATCTCCTTGTTGGTCACGGAGCCAAAGAGTTTACCGTTTTCACCGCTCTTAGCCTTTAAAACCAAGGTTATATCCGAAAGCCTATTCGCCATCTCCCTTGCCTGCTCGGCGGCCTGCTCCCTGCGCTTTTCCTCCGCCCTCTCCTTATTTTCCAATTCACTCAGGTTAGCTTTGGTTGCCTCGGTGGCAAGTCCCCTGGGAAAGAGATAGTTTCTGGCATAACCGTCGCTGACATTAATGACATCGCCCTTTACACCTGAACCCTTTATGTCTTTAAGTAAAATAACCTTCATTTACTTTCACCTTCCTCGTTTAAGTATTCCTGTATAACTGATGCAATTCTTCTTCCTGCTTCCTCTATAGTAATATCTTTAAGCTGGGCTCCGGCTATGGTCATATGACCTCCGCCACCTAGCTTCTCTAAAATCAATTGCACGTTAATCCTACCCAATGATCTGCCGCTTATAATTACCCCACCATCCATCTGACCCAATACAAAAGAGGCTTCAATTCCCCGTATGGTCAGGAGGCTGTCAGCCGCTTGAGCGGCAATAAGGGAGGGGTTTTTTACCCCGGGCGGACACTGGGAAGTAGCTATGTTAGGCGCTAGGATCCTCGCTTTCTTCACCGTCTCGGCCCTTGCGATATAAGTCTCTATATCGTCTTTATAGAGTTGTCGCGCCGATGTAGGGTCTGCCCCCGACCGTTTAAGATAGGACGCTGCCTCAAATGTACGCACTCCTGTCTTGAAGGTAAAGCTCTTAGTATCCATGGTAATCCCCGCCAAAAGTGCATCGGCCTCCAATGGATCCAGTCTGAGCTTCTCGTCAAAATATTGAACCATTTCGGAGACCAGCTCACTGGCTGAGGATGCATAGGGTTCCAGATACGCTAGGGCCGGATTCTCGATAACCTCGGCGCTTCGCCTGTGGTGATCTATCACCGCTATCCTATCGGCAATATCCAGCAGCTCCGGTGCCTCGGTAAAGCTGGGCCGGTGCGTGTCCACCACTATCAACAGGGAATACCCATCGATTTTAGATTCAGCATCCCTAGGGGAGATAAATAGATTCTCGTATTCCTTTTTCCTTTTAAGCTCCTCCATCAAGTACTCTATGGAGGCGTTGGATTCCTTTAATACTATATAGACCTCTTTTCCTATATGGCTGGCACATCTATATAGCCCCAGAGCCGAACCTATAGAATCCAAATCCGGAAGTTCGTGGCTCATAATAAATATATTATAGGATTGCTCCATGAGTTCCCGAAGCACACCGGCCATAACCCTGGATTTTACTTTGGTACGCCTCTCTACCGCCTTGGTCTTACCGCCATAAAAATATAACTTGGTCCCTTTCTTTACAACAGCCTGATCCCCACCTCTACCTAGGGCCATATCTAGGGCTGTCTTGGCAAAATCAATGCTCTGGGATGGGCTTTGGGCCTCAACACCGACACCTATGCTCAAAGTAGGGGGTACATGACTGCCCATATCTATTTCACGGATATCGTCTAATATCCCGAATCTATTGCCTTCCAGCGCCTCCAGAATATTTACATCCATCACCATGAGAAATTTATCGCGATCGTATTTTTGCCAACCTGCACTATGGTTCATGGCCCATTTGCCCAACCTGCCCTCTATTTCTGCGATGAGCAACGGTTTGTTCGCATCCTCCGTATTGGCCAGAACCTCGTCATAATTGTCCACATAGATATGGGCTATAACCAATTGGATCTCCCTGTGCTCTTTTTGAACCAAAGTCTGAACTGCGGGCTTAGGGGGTTCAGCCTCTGCCGTTTCCTGATGCTCAGATACCCCCAAAAATCCAAATATTCTTCTTAACCAAGACCATCTTTTCATGGATATCCAACCTCCATTTCAGTCCCCCCTACGGCTGTCGTACGCCTTCCTGGCGCCAAATATTTGTTCAAAGATCCCCAAGAATGTCAAAGCGAAGGACAAGAACACGAGGGTTGCTATCAATATCAGCACACCTACAATTCCCGGTACGCGCCTCTCACCCAGAAAAAAGGTTGCTACGGATAACCCCTGGATGGTAAAAATGAAGGTGAATACTGCGGAAATGGTGTATAATACCACATCAAAATTGGGGATCTTAACCCAGCTGCCTATGGCTGAAACGAGCATCAGCCCCAAAAATCCCCGTCCCGTCCCCCTAGGGAGGTTCCACCTCTTAAACGGGGGCACCTTTGGTGTCTGGGAGCCGAGTCTTTTTAGGATCCACCTTGATATCAGAAAGTTTAAGCCCCCGACAAATAGTGAGGTTATAAGTAACATGGCCGGAAATAGCGGAACAACCTCTTTCATCTGGCTTAGGAGAAATTCTATAAACTTATCCGCTGGATATGCTTTATCCACTATACCCAAGGCATGATAAAATTCCCTTATTGCCTTCAAGTCAACAATACCTGAGTTCAATAAGTCCCCCATCCTCTTCCAAAGAAAATCAAAAAAACTCTCACCCATCATCCAGGAAAAGACCTGTAGGGATAGCAGGACGGATAACAATACCCCGCCGGCGGACAATATCACAGATTCGTTCATCCCCAGATCCCTTTTATACCCAATCGTCAAGCCTAGGACTACGAACAAGCTTAGGCATAACATTATTATTCCCAGCAGGGGATCACCTAATAGCCCTATCAAAATTGGGGGTACCACCAGGCTCAAGATGCCGGCGAGTGTCCCCCGTCTAATCCCTATGACCACTATCGGAACCGGAAGTATCAGTATCAATATATTAAATAATGGTACGGCATATAAGACCATGGTTAATAAAGTGATAATTACCCCCACTACTATGCCTTCCAAGATTGCTTTTGCAGGTTTCTCCATTATATACACTCCAAGTTAAAGTTTCATGGGTTTCCCCTGGATTCCTTCAGGTGTCGTTGAAGCTCCGACAGATCCCCATAGCTTTTTTCTATATCGTTTCCCTCTATTATTCCAAGCCGAATCTGATCTTCTATGGTCTGATCCAATAGCGCATAGTGGATACCCAGCCTTTTGCCCAGTAGATAGCAAGCAACGATGACGTCACCTAAATACCCGATTAAGACCTCTTGGGAGGACCTTGTGCCACCGGCTAATAGGCTAAATACCTTTGCTATTGAATTTAACATTTCACTTTTTAACCACTCGATAAGCCGAATGTTTCTTGTAATATCAAAGTCTCCAGCCTTTCCCCGTGCCATATTATCAAACCCCATTTCCAGGCATTTTAGCGTAAATCCATTTCTTCTATAATAATACTATTCGCTATCTTCTCAATTTTTCCTACCCGTTAGGGGTAAATCTTTGGATAGGATCCCAACATTTTGAAAAATCTGCATTGTTTGCGCAGCCGATTGAGGGCAATTCCAATCTTATCCTCGCTTGCGTGCCCTTCCAAGTCCACCAAGAAAAGATATTCCCCTAAAAGGGTGCGCATTGGACGGGATTCAATTTTGGTCAGATTTATATTCAAATCGGCAAATATCTTGAGAGCCTGAAATAACCCCCCCGGCTTGTGGTTTACGGTAAAGACCAGGGTGGTCTTGTCCTCGCCGGTCATCTCCGCCTCGTTAGTTGACAGGACCACAAAGCGGGTGCTGTTATAGTTGTTATCCTGGATCCCCTCTTTGAGGATATCTAGTCCATAGATATGAGCAGCCCGATAATTTGCGACGGCTGCCCAAGGTTCTCGGCTTTCCATAACCAACATGGCTGCGGCGGCGGTGCTCTCTGTAACCTCTCGCTTGATACCGGTTGCAAGATTATCTAAATACCTTCTGCACTGGGCCAAGGCCTGGGGATGGGACAGCACCTTAGTCAAATCGGCAATTTTGGTGCCGCCCTTTGCCATGAGACAATGACAGATGGGAATAATTAATTCTCCCGCCACGTTAAGATCCACTTCATGGATCAGCATGTCTACAGTAATATTAACGGTGCCTTCCATGGAATTTTCCATGGGGACCACGGCTTCATCCACCTCTCCTCCCGAAACGGCAAGGATCAATTCCTGTATGCTAGAAAACTCTATCAATCTATACTTACAACCCTTGGTGTAGATAAGAGCCGCATCATGGGTGAAGGTACCCACAGGCCCCAAATACCCTATTTGCTTCATAGTTATTCTCCGTTTTGGCCTTTTAGTCTAAAATTCATTGTATATGGAAGGCCCCGCTTTGTCAATTTTTTTTGGGTTCCCTCATACACTGTACTAAACGGGGAGAATGGGGGTGTATGGCCTTGAGAAAATTCAAATCCCTCCGGATGGCCAAGATTGGCATATTTGGTGTTATCGCTATATTATTGGGCTTGGCCCTTTTGATCTTTTTATTCATCGATTATAATATAAATCCTGCTATCATAACCTTTTCCCAAGCTAAAATACAAGCCATAGCTATAAACTCCCTCAGCGATGCTGTAAAGGAATCCCTTGGTAACAATATAAAATATACGGATTTTGTCAATGTGCTGACCGATAAAAATGGAAATGTAGCCATGCTCCAGGCCAATACCATGAAGATGAATGATCTTGCGGCACAAGTCTCGGATATGGCCCAAGAGACCATCCGATCCAAGGGGGACGAGGGTATTGATATACCCCTTGGGACTATCACCGGTAGCAAGCTCCTGGCCGGAATGGGCCCTAAAATACGCGTAAAGATCATATCCTTCCCCGCGGTGTCTACAGATTTTGATTCAGAGCTCGAGAGTTCTGGAATAAATCAGACCAGGCACAAGATATATCTTACCTTACGTGCCCGCATTAAGATCGCCATCCCCTTAAATACTGCGGATATAGATATAGATTCTCGTGTACCTGTCACTGAGACCATTATAGTGGGCGATGTACCGCAGACTTACATAAATGTAGACGATACCGATAAGATGCTAAAATTGGTTCCGACGGATTAAGTTTTATCAAACACAAAGCAGCAGGCGCAAATCCCAAACAAATTGCCGGGATAAGGACATATATCCCATCCTTGTGAAATTATTGGCAATACTTTCTTTTGGGGTCCATCTTTGGGATCTCTAAAACCCGCCTCAATACATCCATCTTCTCCGACCAATTTGAGTTAACATAACGGAATCGATAATATATTCATTAGGTTCTAAATTGGGCTGTTGGCCAATGATATATTCTTATTTCGAAAATAAAAAAAGCGAAGTCCCTTATCCGGGCATTTTCGCTTTTTGTTATCTCCACGATTATTCGGTTGCGTAGGGCAATAACGCTATAACTCTAGACCTTTTGATGGCTGCAGTCAACTTGCGTTGATGCTTTGCACAGTTCCCGGAAATTCTTCTCGGCAAGATCTTCCCGCGATCTGTTATATACTTACGAAGTTTATAGGCATCTTTATAGTCAATTGTATCTACTTTATCAATACAGAAACTGCAGGCTTTTCTTCTGGATCTTCTTTGCCCGCCGCCCCTGGGTCTTCGTCTTTCTTCGGCCATACCTTTCTACCTCCTCCTTATCAAAATGGAAGCTCGTCATCCCCGTCATTCTCTAAGGGTTGAAATCCTGGGGTGACACCAAAACTATCGTCATGTGCTCTATTGACATCGGGATCCCCGCCTGTCCTTGCCTCTCCCCATTCCAGGAATCGAACATCGTCTGCTACTACATCAGTTGTATATCGGCGTTGTCCTTCAGGTGTATCATAGCTCCCAGTTTGAATTCTTCCGGAGACTGCCACCAATCTGCCTTTACTTAAATACTTTGCACTGGATTCAGCTTGGCCTCTCCATACTACAATCGGAATAAAGTCGGCCTCTCGCTCGCCCTGTTGATTGGTAAAGTTTCGATCCACGGCTAATGTAAACCTGGTCACAGCAATTCCACTAGAAGTGTAGCGAAGTTCCGGGTCCCTCGTTAGACGTCCAATTAATACAACCTTATTTAACATATTCGACACCATCCTTATTATTCATCGTCACGTATAATAATATAACGAATCACCCCATCGGTGATTTTATAATTACGTTCCAATTCACTAGGGAGCTGGGATTCCGCGTTGAAGTTCATCAATACGTAGTATCCTTCGCGAAAATCGTCTATTGGATATGCCAACCTTCTCTTTCCCCACTCATCTATCTTTTCGATTTCCCCACCTTCAGCAGTAATAAGGTTGGAAAAGCGCTCAACCATGGCTTTTACGGCCTCTTCCTCCATTGTGGGACGAAGGATGTAAATTGACTCATATTTATTCATGCTAGTTCACCTCCTTTTGGACTTTGGCCCTATGTAAACACATAGAGCAAGGATGTTACATCAATAAATTATATCATAATCATAACGGTTGTACAAGAAAAATTATTTTCCTTTTCAAAGGATCTTAATCAGCATTGTTTTTGCCTCATTAAACTCGATGCTAATCTTGTTATCCTTTTCCAACCTTTTCATTATATCGCTGAACTTTTTAAACCCAATCTGTCTTTCATCGAAATCAGGATAGTCATTTTGTATCTCCGCCTTGATTATGCTGGGATTTATCCTTTTGAAACCGTTCTGTTTAAATTCATCCAACTTTTCCTGAAAGATAGCGGCCCAATTTACCCGGTTTATCTCCCCCGTTCTAATGGGGTTCTCTATCTTTAACTTCACTTTGAGAGAATTATATTCCCCAAATAACCGGATAACCCCATACTTATATTCAAGGTTGTTTAAAAGCCTGCCGAAGGAATTATATCCATAATTCTTTTCACTAAAATCGGGTTTTAGCCGGAGCAATGTCTTTTTAAGTTCACTCACAAACATTGTACCGTCCGCATCAGCCTGATCGTCTATGATCTTCTTTACGACCTCCACCAATTCTTTTTGGGTGCCTACAGCATCGTCCTCTTTTTGCAGATTACCTCTCTTTCCTGTAGTAACTGTCTCTAAAAAAATAAATTCGTTACAGGCCTTAATGAAAATATTGGAGGCCACCTCGGATCTTGAGATACCAAGAACGAATTTACCCATGGATTTAAGTTTTCCCACCAATGGAGTATAATCGCTGTCCCCTGAAACTATACAAAAACAATCAATTAGGGGATTTGTATAGGCTACTTCCAAGGCATCTATGACCAATTGAATGTCTAAGTTATTCTTTTGATTTACCCCATATCTTATAGAAGGCAATACATTAAAGGTATTCGACAGCAACGTTTCCTTAAGCCCGGAAAAACATTCCTGATACCCATACACCTTGCCTATAAGTATGTCCCCGCGAATCTTCACCTTCTCAATAACTTTTTTGAGGGTATTGACATTCCCTCCCGTATTCTCCAAATCGATGAATACGGCATAATTCTTTTTATCCATTATAACTCCGCCTTACCTTTGTCTTTTGTTTGGAATTACCTTAATCTTACTATCTTTCTGAAGAATTTGCAATTAGTATTTGCTGATACACGGTTATATCTTATAATTTTCGAATGGATCCGACATGCTAGTTTTCAGATAGGGAAAATCCGCCTCCTTTTGTTGTCATGGGAAACGGCATCATCGTTCCGATAATAGCGGTTCTTTTTGGCACGGAGTTATGATCTTATCATGGGACTTACTTCAATCCACGCTCCCACTGCGGGGAGCGACTTACATTGCCGGATATTTACCTAGCAGCATCTGGCACTTCAATCCACGCTCCCACTATGGGGAGCGACCTTAAAAGATATGTTAATATAGCTATGTAATCGACTTCAATCCACGCTCCCACTGCGGGGAATGACATCTACATAACTCCGTGCGTTATTTTACCTCAATTATACATCACTTTATATTAAAGAACAAGTGTTCCCTTGGGTTAATTCAGGCCATTGTCGATTTATCTCACCATCAATTCACGGGTGCTCTGGGCAAATCTATAAAATCAGTGTGGCTTACAAATATATTTAAAATAGGAGAAAACCATTACTGTAAAAAGCAATGGTTTTCTGTTTATGTCTGCCTATGCTGTTTTGCCCACTGCCTTGCGCCTGCAGGGTTTAAACACCTTTCCCGTCATCTAATATTCTTCATTGAATTAATATTTCTACATTGTCCCTGCCTTTTCCTTCATAATCTTCTAAATATTTATTATTCTTTCGACTAATTATCTCAATCGATTAAATTGTCGATTCCGGCTCCCGGCGGTACTATTGGATACACCTTGTCATCGGGATGTATATCGCACTCTATTAATACCGGCTCGTTCAGTTCCAAGGCATTTTTGAGCACTTCTTCCACCTGCTGGTTTTTATCTATCCTAAAGGCCTTAATGTTATAAGCCTCCGCCAATTTTACGAAGTCCACATCCGGTCCAAAAGAAGTATGGGAATACCTTTTATTAAAGAATAGATCCTGCCATTGCCTCACCATTCCTAAGGAGTGATTGTTTAGTACCAATTGTATGACGGGAATCCTGTACCTGGAGATTGTAGCAAGTTCCGTTGAGTTCATCTTAAAACTCCCGTCTCCCGCAATATTCACTACCCTTTCCCCGGGCCTGCCTAGAGCTGCCCCGATGGATGCTCCAAGCCCATATCCCATAGTGCCCAATCCGCCCGAAGATATAAAGGAGCGGGCTCTGGTAAACTTATAGAATTGGGCTGCCCACATCTGATTCTGACCCACCTCTGTGGATATAATAGCCTTCCCATCCGTCAGATCGTACAGTTTTTCTATAATATATTGGGGACTAAGTGATCCGTTCATCTTATATGTCAAGGGATGCTCCCGCTTCCATTCTGTTATCTGAAGATTCCAGCTGTTCTCTTCCTTTATCTTCACCTTTTCATTGAAAAAGTCAAGAACCTGGCCCACGTCCCCGCATATCTGAATATGGGTAGATACGTTTTTACCCAATTCCGCCGGATCTATATCCACATGTAAAATCCTCGCCTTTGGGGCGAATTTTTCCACATCGCTTACCACCCTGTCACTGAACCTGGCACCGACGGCGATTAAAAGATCGCAATTGGTAAAGGCATAGTTAGAATATCTGGTCCCATGCATCCCCACCATTCCCATATAATATGGGTGGGTTCCGGGAAAAGCCCCCATGCCCATGAGGGAACAGCTTACCGGTGCCTTTATCCTCTCGGCGAATTCCACAAGCCTCTCGTTGGCACCTGCAATGTTTATGCCTCCCCCCGCATAGATGACCGGTCTCTGGCAATCGTTTATGGCTTCTATGGCCCTGTATACGTTTTCGTCGAGACCGTCTTCCCTTGTTCCATCCCCACAGTCTTTATTGGTTGGGGCCGGTATATAGTCCACCATTGCTACTTGAATATCCTTAGGTATATCTACTAGCACCGGACCCGGCCGTCCCGACCTTGCGATATGGAATGCTCGCCTAATTATATGCGCAAGCTGCTCTGGATCCTTGACGATATAGTTATGCTTGGTTATGGGGTGAGTAATTCCCGTAATGTCCACCTCCTGAAAGGAATCCCTCCCAATCAATGAGCTGGCAACCTGGCCTGTAAACACCACCATGGGCACCGAATCCATATATGCCGTTGCGATGCCCGTAACGGTATTGGTTGCCCCGGGTCCGGAGGTTACAACCACTACCCCCACCTTTCCGGTTGCCCTGGCATATCCGTCAGCTGCGTGGGATGCCCCCTGTTCATGAGCAGTCAATATGTGTCTGATATCCTCCACGTCATAAAGGGCATCATATATGGGTAAAACTGCACCTCCGGGATACCCGAAAATAGTATCTACACCCTGCTCCCTCAAACATTCAATTAAAACCTGCGCGCCTTGCAATTTCATACTTCTGCCTCCCTTTCTGGTTCTAAATAAGCATTGGGACCGCCCAATCCTTCGAATAAGACAAAAAAACCTTCCATCCCGCTCTGGGACGAAAGGTTATATTCGTGGTACCACCCATTTTTGCTGTTATTTTACAATAATAGCCTCAGTAGGATACAGCCATAAGGCTTATATCCCTGGGCTGTTACGGGCCCATTCCCGATCAATCCTACTAAGGATTTCAGATTGACAGCTCCGGGATGATCTTCGAAACAGCTACCGGGTATCGGCTTTCACCTATCGCCGACTCTCTGGGACCTGGGTAAACAATTTCTACTATTCCCTTCATGGCCTTTCCCGTATAATACACAATTTTTGATAATTAAAAATTATTGTAATATAAATTCAATGAAAAGGCAAGGTATATTACAAATATTTTTAGAAAAACCGGGTTGTAACGTTAAATGCCGAGGGATTCCCAAAGTATCCCATACCGGGGTTTCAGGAAGGCCCTATCCCGACAATGCCTTTACCTGACTAACTCGGCGATGGCATGGGCATATATCCTAGTATTTAAGACCAGATCCTCTATATCTATATATTCATCCTTTTGATGTGCCAGCTCGGGTCTTCCGGGAAATACGGCACCAAAGGCTACACCGGTATCAAGGGCTCTGGCATAGGTCCCGCCTCCAATGGATAAAGGCTCCGCCGACTCTTCCCCGGTCTGCTCCTTATAGACCCTGATTAGGGTCTCCACCAAAAAGTGATCCTTGGGTACGTGCAGGGGTTTTTGTCCATGCAAGACCCTTACGTCGATCCCAGTCCCCTTAAGTTTTTCGTGGACCTTCAATAAAATTTCCCCTTGGGTATACTCGACAGGGAAACGGATATCCAACACAGCCTTTCCTACCTCGCTATCTACATGGATTACGCCCAAATTTAGGGTAAGATCCCCGGATACATCGTCACGGCATTTAATCCCTAATCCTTCGCCAGTGGTATCCATACCTACAAGTTTATAAAGGTCTGCTATAAATTTATCAATAGGTTCATTCCCAAGGCCCCTATCCCATAGATCCTTTAGCGCCTTGGCGATTGCATTTTCTCCCTTTGCAGGAGTGCTGCCATGGGCTGATACTCCCTTGACGTTTATGGGGTCCGCCTTTCCTTGGAGCATATAGGTGCAGTTGTCGGGGACCATGTTTGCCCTTGATCCGCCTTTTACCCTAAGGATGGGGGATCTTTCCCCATTGCCTGCCCCATTAAATTCTTTGCATAATTCAATATGGACTATTCCTTTTTCTGCATGAATCACGGGATAGTTAGCATCCGGGGTTATACCAAAGTCCGGCATGGACTGCTTATTGAAGTAGTAGTCCATATCGGCCCATCCGCTCTCTTCATCGGTACCGAGAATGAGGCGCACCTTCTTATTAACCGATACTCCAGATTCCATCACGGCCTTCATAGCGTAAAGGGCTGCAAGGGCAGGCCCCTTATTATCTATGGCTCCCCTGCCATAGATCCTATTGTCATGGATCTCACCGCCGTAGGGGGGATAGGTCCATCCTTCACCTTCGGGAACAACATCTAAGTGGGCCAATATACCAAGGGTTTCGCTTCCCTGACCAAATTCAATAAAGCCTGCATACCCATCCACATTCCCCACCAAAAAACCCAATTTCTCACCTAATTCCAGAGTATACTCCAAAGCCCTATTGATCCCTTCGCCAAAAGGCTTACCCTCTAACGGATCCCCCTTTACGCTGGGGATTGCGACCAGCTCCTGGGTAGATTTTATGAGTTTACCCCTGTAAAAATCCACTATTTTGTCCAATGGCATAGCTTTATCCTCCAATCATAGACTATGTGTAATAAAACGAAGACTAGAATAAATCTCCCAAATCAAAACCCTTGCCCTCTGGAGCCTTGGGGGATTCTAGAATATACAACAATCCATAGGCTGTGGTACAATTGAGGGCTAAAATAAGCACCAAAACCACCATTTCCCATACCTTTGCCTATTATACCATAGGTTTACCCTTTTAAAAACCGGCATAAGGGTTTATAATGGATGTGAGGGGAAAAACACCATATATAAGAGTATGATATCACCCATCCATAGAATAAGTCGAACTGAATTCACATGAAATATTCAGCTTTGGAAATGAATCTTTCCAAGACACCTTTCTCCTTTAGGCCCAGCTGCAGTCTCATCCGGGGTGATACCAATATGTAGCGCTGATCATGCTATAGAATCCCAAATTTATAAGGAGGTCTACAATTGAAAATTATAATTTCAGAGAGCAGGGAAGAATTTAATGGGACGGCTGCCGATATTGTTCGCCGCCAAATCCAGGACAAACCCGACAGTGTCCTTGGTTTGGCAACGGGCAGTACCCCCCTCGGGCTATATAACCTATTGGTATGCATGGGCATAAAGGGTGATTTGGATTTTTCAAGGATAAAGACCTTTAATTTGGACGAGTATAAAGGCTTATCAAGGGACCATCCCCAAAGCTATTATCATTACATGTATGAGAACCTTTTTAGTAAAATTAACATAAGGGACGAAAATGTCAATATCCTCAATGGCGAGAAAGCCGATTCATATAGGGAATGCGCCGAATATGAAAAGAGGATCAAGGCCTCCGGAGGCATTGATCTACAGGTTTTAGGGATCGGACATAATGGACATATAGGTTTCAATGAACCTGGAACCCCCTTCGATTCCATCACCGATTTAATCGATCTAACGGACAGAACCATTGAGGCCAATTCCAGATTCTTTGATTCCCCCCATCAGGTACCGCGCCAAGCGCTATCCATGGGAATCAAGACAATAATGCAAGCGCGCAATATCATTCTTTTGATTACCGGGAGCGCCAAAGCAAGGATTGCGGCTAAGGCATTGAGGGGCTCCATTACACCGGATGTTCCCGCTTCCGTCCTGCAACTACATCCCTTTGTTACGGTTATCTTGGACAAAGAATCCGCAGCATACTTATGATGATACGGGGGGCCATTCCCTGTATCTATAGGCAACTAATCTCTAAAATTAAAAACCCTTACAGAACCCATCCACCTAATCCCTAAATCCCATCTTCTTCGGTTGCTATATGATTTTACTTCAGATATATATAAAATATAGAGATAAATAAGTAGAGCCACCATCTCATAGGTCTTGCCTATAAAATGGTGGCTCTTGATTTTTGTATAAGTTAGGCTGTGCCCATGCTATTTATCTACGACCTTTGAAAACATAAAGTACTTATATCCGAGGGGTGAAGAATAGAATCCTTCAAGCTTCGGGCTCTTTAGGTATATATCAACATAGTAATATATAGGTGCCAACATGGATTCTTCAAATATGATATCCTCGGCTTGGTGCATGAGTTTCATGCGCTCTTCCCTGTCCGAAGAAGCCTTTACCTGGGAAATTAGGGAGTCATATTCCTTATTGGACCACTGGGCATCGTTGTTTCCGCCGCCGGTTATCCACATATCCAAGAAGGAAATAGGATCGTTGTAGTCACCCAACCAACCATTTCGGGCGATGTAGTATTCGCCGTTCTTTCTGGTATTGAGGAAGGTATTCCATTCCTGGGAAGCGAGTTCGATGTTAACCCCGATCTCTTTCCACATATCCTGCAGGGCTTCACCAATCTGCTGATGCCCTGTGCTCTCGTTATAGAGATACTCTATGGTCGGAATTCCCTCTCCGTTGGGGAATCCAGCCTCAGCCAAGAGTTGTTTTGCCTCTTCCAGGTTCTTCTCATAATCTACGGGATCATAGTAATCCCCGCCTACCTCACGGAATTCTTTGGTGGGATCGGCGTCGGTAAGCCCGGTTGCTACAAAAGCGCCTGCCGGTTGCTGGCCGGCCTGACCGATCTTCTCACAGATAAATTCCCTGTCGATAGCCAAGGTAAGAGCTTTACGAACTTTGGGGTTATCCAGCGGTTCCTTTGTAACGTTAAAGCTTATATAATACGTACCCAGCTGGCCTTGTATGAAGAATTCATCTTTGTCCTTCCAGGCCTCAATCTCATCGTTGGGCATGGAATCGGCCAGGAGAATCTCGCCATTTTCAAAAGCGGCCAAAATAGCCCCGTCGTCGTCCATAAGCAAGAATTTGATGGCTTCGGGGCCTATCTCACTCTTGTTCCAATAATTAGGGTTCTTCTTGTAGGTAATGTGAGATTCGTGTACCCATTCGTCCATGACATAGGGACCATTTCCTATGTAGGTTTCAGGTTTTGTAGCCCATCCGTCAGGATCAGCTTCCACTATATCCTTGCGAACGGGGAAGAATGTGGGGAATGCACATAGTTCCAAGAAGTAAGGGGCAGCGGTAATAAGCTTTACTTCCAGAGTCTTTTCATCAAGTGCCTTAACGTTGAGGTCGTGTGCAGGCACCCAATCCTCATCATCTTCATCGACATCCTGGCCTGCGTCATAACCATCGATGACCTCAAACATATACTCATAGTCAGCAGCCGTTTCAGGATCAACAGCCCTCTTCCAAGAGTATACATAATCCTCAGCTGTCACCGGCTCGCCATCGCTCCATTTTAAGCCGTCACGGAGGGTAAATGTATAGGTTAGGCCATCTTCGCTGACCTCATAGGATTTTGCCTGCCCTTCTACAGGGACCCCATCCTTATCAAGATTCATGAGGCCTTCAAATGCGTGGATTAGCAGTGTAGCCCCGTCAACGGCTGAGTTTAATGCAGGATCTATGGTGTCAGGTTCTGGTCCTACATTGACAACCAATTCTTTGGCGCCGGAAGCACCGCAGCCGGCTGCGAGCATCCCAAAAGTCATTATAATGACTAAAAGTAATGCAATTCTTTTCATACCTTGTTTCTCTCCTTTTTATATATTTTATCTATTGAATATAGTGGTTCCAACAGATAAATTTATAATTATCAAGGGGCGTCAGGCACAGCCTAAAAGCCGCCCCTTAATTTACTCTTTAATAGCCGCCGCCTATTTTACCCTGTCCAGGTGGTGGCAGGCAGCAAAATGGCCCTTGGAAACCTCCCTAAATTCCGGTTCCTCCCTGGCACATAATTCGTCGGCATAGGGACAACGGGTACGGAATCGACAACCGCTCGGCGGATCCAATGGGCTCGGTACATCGCCTTCTAATACTATCCTTTGCCTTTGTCGGCTGGCATCCGGATCGGGCACGGGTATAGCAGAAATAAGGGATCTGGTATATGGGTGGACGCTATGAAACGATAGCTCGTAGCTATCGGCCAGCTCAACCAATTTACCGAGATACATAACGCCAATACGATCGCTTATATGCTTAACTACCGACAGGTCATGGGCTATAAACAGATAAGTCAGTCCCATATCCTCCTGAAGCTCTTCAAACATATTTACAATCTGGGCTTGGATGGATACATCAAGGGCAGAAACCGGCTCATCACAAACTATGAATTCCGGATCTACAGCCAGGGCCCTTGCAATGCCTATCCTCTGTCGCTGCCCTCCCGAGAATTCATGGGGGTAGCGGTTAGCATGTTCGCTGTTAAGACCTACCCTGTCCAGCATTTCTATAATTCTGTCGGTTCTCTCCTTTTTAGAATGGGCCAGCTTATGAATATCTATGGGCTCACCCACTATATCTCCGACGGTCATTCTGGGATTTAAGGAAGCATAGGGGTCTTGAAATACGATCTGCATCTTTCTTCGGTAAGGCATCATATCGGTATGAGTGATATCTACACCGTCATAAATAATCCTTCCATCAGTCGGCTCATAAAGGCGAAGCAAGGAACGCCCCGTCGTTGTTTTGCCGCATCCCGATTCCCCAACCAATCCCAATGTCTCACCCTTTTTTATATAAAAGGATACATCATCTACAGCCTTAACGTATTTGGTGCGAAAAAGGCCGTCACTTATGGGAAAGTATTGCTTTAAATTCTTTACCTCGATAAGCGGTGGTTCGCTTGCCTTTATATCTAATCGTCCCTCATCCAAATGTTTTTCCATTACCCTTCACCTCCAGCGGCGGCCTTAAAGGCTTCCTTCTGCAAAAGCCAGCAGGCGCAATCATGGGTATCGCTGATTTTGGTATACTCCGGCATCTCCCTGAGGCATATCTTCATGCATTTATCGCAGCGAGGTGCAAATGGACATCCCGCCGGCGGGTTAAGCATATCCACCGGTGTCCCTTCAATGGGTATCAGTTTTTCATGGCTCTTTGTATTTATTTTCGGGATACTGCGAAGTAGCCCCTTGGTATACTCATGCTGGGGATTATAAAAGATTTCATCGCTGGTCCCGGATTCTACGATCTTTCCGCCGTACATAACTACGATCTTCTGGCACATGTTTGCAACTACTCCCAGATCATGGGTGATTATAATGATGGACATATTGATCTTTTCCTTAAGCTCCATCATCAGCTCCATTATCTGGGCCTGTATAGTTACATCCAAAGCTGTGGTTGGTTCGTCGGCAATCAATAGCTTGGGCTCACAGGCCAGGGCAATAGCTATCATCACCCTTTGGCGCATTCCCCCCGACAGCTCATGGGGATATTGCTTTAACCTCTTTTCGGGTTCGTTGATACCGACAAGGGTCAATAGATCCAATGACCTCTTATGGGCCTGTTCGTTGTCCATATCCGTATGAAGGAGTATTACCTCCCTAATCTGATTGCCTATAGTATACACGGGATTAAGGGATGTCATAGGATCTTGGAATATGATGCTTACCTCATTCCCCCTAATCTCCCGCATTTCTTTTTCAGTCATATCGTTAATTCTATGCCCATTAAAATCTATAGTGCCTCCGATAATTCTCCCCGGAAAGGGAACGAGGCCCATTATAGAATAGGCTGTCACAGATTTACCGCTTCCACTCTCACCTACGATACCTAGAACATCACCCTCATTCATCTTAAAGGTAACATCGTTTAGGGCTTTAACCTCCCCGGCAGGCGTAAAGAATGAAAGTCTGAGATTTTTTATATCCAATAACACATTACTCATAATTTTTCCTCCCTAGTTCTTCAACCTCGGATCGAAGGCATCCCTGAGACCATCCCCAAAGAGATTAAAGGACAATATGATGAGGCTGATGGCGACGGCAGGGGCTAAGAGCCGATGAGGATATGATCTTATACCGTCCACTGCCTGGGCGGCTAAAGATCCAAGACTGGGCATTGGTGCGTTTACCCCAAGACCTAAAAAGCTAAGAAAGCTCTCGGTAAATATAGACGAGGGTATCTGCAAAGTGGTGGTTACGGTAAGGGTGCCCACACAATTGGTCAGCAGGTGCTTCTTTATTATCCTGCTATGGGAGGCACCTAGGGCTCTGGCCGCGGTAACAAATTCCTGCTCCTTTAGCGTCAAAATCTGACCCCTGACGATTCGTGCCATGCCCACCCAATACAATAATGAAAAGACAATAAATATACTTATAAGTCCGGTTCCTACTATATTAATC
>DASRNX010000115.1:0-6152 GCA_035647175.1 Clostridia bacterium
TAGTCTAATTATACACTAAAACGGAATTACTTTCCATAGTACTTTTTTCATAAAAAAAGACCCCTCTAGGGGCCTTCGTCTTCGCTTTGTGCCATTATTTGATTAAAGGCATCAAAAACCTCATTTAATTCGTCTTCATCGTCTATGCTAACATATACACTATCTTGATCTCCATCGTTTTCCACCCTCAAAATAACCACCTCGCCCCCGTTAAATTCTTGGGACGGATCCTTGGGGGGCTCATTTGCTGTCAGTACCACATATTCATTGTCTCCAAAATCAATTGTCATTAAGTATTCAAATGATAAGGTGTTGCCATCATCATCTATTAACTCTACCAGATTATTTCCTTCATTCATCGGCGTTTCCCCCCTTTTTTTGGTTATTCATATAATCCAAATAGCTCTGCAGAATAAAATGGGCTGCCATCATATCCACATTTTCTTTTCTTCTTTTCCTGCTTACGTCAGCATCTATCATGATACGGTTAGCCTGCACTGAGGTAAGCCTTTCATCCCAATAGATAACATCCCCTGAAAAAGCTTGTTCCCTTAACAACTCCCCAAATCTTTTCACTTTTTCCCCCTGGGGACCTACGGTTCCGTTCATATTGATAGGCAAGCCCAAAACCATTTTATCCGGCTTATAGAGGTCCAATATCCCATTGATTTTTTCCAAATCGTATTTTTCGCCCTTCCTTATCAGCGTTTCAATACCCTGGGCCGTCCAACCCAGACTATCACTAACAGCCATGCCTATACGTCTATCGCCAACATCCATAGCCAAAATCCTCAAATTGTGGTTGCCCTCCTATATAATCTTAGTTATATCCGATTCCATTACTCCTAAAACAGATCTCACCTAAATAACCTTAATAGCCAATTCCATGCAGACAGAACCGCAATAGCCACAAAGTATACATTTTTCGATATCCACTTGAGATTTGTCATTTTCACCTATACTGAGCGCCTGTTGCTGACATCGCCTTATGCATCTGCCGCACCCGGTACACCAATCTTGTATCAGGAGGCTTCTCTCGTAGTCTCTAATAGAATCTAATTTTGCCTTGGCGGGAGTTGTCCCATTAAATATATCCACATTAATTTCAACCTCTTCGCACCTTTGCATGCCTACGGCTACAGAATGGGTGTAGGGGAAATTCAAAATATAGTCAAAGGCCTTTTGAAAATTTGGAATAAGGTGTCCACCGCCCAAGGATTTCATAGCATATATGCCCTTTCCGTTGGCCCAAGCCAGGGCTATAGCCTGTTCCATATCATTTAGGTTCCCATCCACTATACCTATACCCCGATAGTTTATAATGGGATGGATAATATCTATTTCTGGGGTTATGGCGGCTGCCCTAACCCCAGCCACATGATGGGTTGAAATTCCTATACCCCTAATCAATCCTCTTTCCTTACATCGGGATAAATATTCAATGGCCTCCCAGTGTCCTTTTAAGGTTAACGGACCCTCCTGCTCATGCAATAAAAAGCAATCAATATAATCCCTGCCTATACCCTTCAGAGCCCTATTTAAGGTCTCTTCGGCTGTCTTAGAATCATAAGCATATGACTTGCTGGAAATCACCAAGTTTGGGAAGTCCCTTAACGCCTCTTTTATATATGGATAGGTCCCATATAGGTCAGCTGTATCGATAAAGTTAACTCCTAGTCCTGCTGCCCTCTTGATTACTGCTGCGCCATCTTCCAGGGAAAGATTCTTTTGTAGAGGTCCTAAGGTCAATGAGCCAAAACAAAGTCTGGAGACCCTTATCCCCGTTTGCCCTAAAGTGTTGTAAATCATATTCTAACAATAGCCTTCTTTCATGTATTGCACCTATTTTTCTCATTGGAATCGATGTAGTGAATAATTAATTCCTCTAGTAATTCATCCCTTTCCAGCCGTCGAATTAAAGCCCTAGCGTTTTGATGGCTAGTGATATATGTGGGATCCCCGGATATTAGATACCCGACTATCTGGTTGATTGGGTCATATCCCTTTTCCTTTAGGGCACTATGCACCCTCAGCAAAATTTCTTTTGGTGTCTTATCGTATTCCTTCTCTAAGCTAAACTTCATAGTCTCCTGTAAATCCCTATCCATAGATCGTACCACCTCCTTTATACTTAAAATGGGCCCTGCCCCCCTATTTGTCCCGCCTTAATTGTATTCCCTTTGCTGCATGCTTAGGATAATCATGCAGCATTAATGTCCGGATGCTGTAAGATATTGCCCTACATTTATATGTTACGAAGAGTACATTATTTTTACACATGGTAAGGCAATATAGCCGCCTTTGCGCTGAAGGGTCCTTCCCGTTACATATACAGTATAACTACAGTCGGTCCATATCACAAGCATTGATTTTGTCATACTTAAGGGCTATCCATCCGGTGTGATGATGTTTACTGGATCCCCAACTGTTGTGCCAATAAAATTTCCACCTCATTCAACGCTTGGGCAATCTTTAGCGGGTCCTTGCCACCTGCTTGAGCCATATCGGGTCGTCCGCCGCCGCCGCCCCCTGTGATTTTAGCTACCTCTTTAATAAGATTGCCTGAATGGATTCCTTTACCCACCATATCCTTGGTGGCGGCAGCAACCAGGTTAACCCTGCCTTGATGCTCAGAGGCCAGCACAACCACCCCGGACTTTAACCTGTTTCTTAGGGTATCAGCTATCTCCCGCAGCCCATTCATATCCTGTTGTTCCACATTGGCCGCTATAAACTGGATCCCATTTAATGTTTTCTTGTTGGATATAAGCCCATCTATAGTACCCTGCGCCAACTGCCTTTTTAAGAGCTGAATTTCGCGTTCATATTCCTTAACCTGCTCCATAATTCCCTCTGCTCTTTGTATAACCCCTTTGGGGTTTGTTTTTAGGGTTTCTGAGATCCGGTTGACCGTCCCGTCCAATTGTTTTATCCATTCCCTGGCACCTATTCCGGTTACCGCCTCTATCCTCCTCACACCGGCAGCTATTCCTGCTTCGCTTATAATTTTGAAGAGGCCCGCCTGCCCTGTATTGGAAAGATGGGTGCCCCCGCATAGTTCCACGCTATAATCCCCCATCTTTACAACCCTTACCATGTCACCATATTTTTCCCCAAATAGTGCCATAGCCCCCATATCCCTAGCACCGTCATAGGTGGTCTCTATGATATCGATGGGCATGCCTTCCATTATCTTTTGATTCACGATTTCCTCTACCCTGTCAATTTCCCCATTGGTTAAGGGAGCAAAATGTGAAAAGTCAAACCTCAATCTAGTAGGGGCAACTAGGGAGCCCGCCTGCTCAACGTGGACTCCTAGGACATCCCTTAGGGCCTTATGCAACAGGTGGGTGACAGAGTGATTGCGTGCCGTTGAGATTCTGTCACCTGCATGAACTCTTGCATTCAATTCTTGGTTAACGCTGATACCCCCTGCAAGAACCTTCCCTATATGGACAATATGCTTCTCATGGGGATTGCTAACATCCTGGATCTCCA
The DNA here is from genome assembly GCA_035647175.1 of Clostridia bacterium. Lineage (GTDB taxonomy): Bacteria > Bacillota > Clostridia > Caldicoprobacterales > UBA3941 > UBA3941. Next base: position 3,499 of record DASRNX010000115.1, read on the forward strand.
CCTTGGTCATATCGTTATGCAATATTCCGCTATCGCTGACCTGTCCACCGCTTTCTGCATAGAAGGGGGTCTTATCTAAAATTATCAGTACATGATCACCTGCATAGGCCGATTCAACCCGCGTATTATCCTTTAGTATGCCGATAACCCTGCTTCGGGCATTTAAAGTATCATATCCGACAAAGTCTGTTATATCCTCCGGTGTCAAAAGCCCATAAGTCGGATCGTCCCCGCCCATATAGTTCGTCTCATGTCTTGCAGCCCTAGCCCTCTCCCTCTGGGCTTTCATTTCCTTATCGAATGCCGCTTCATCTACGCCAAGACCCTCTTCCTCCAATATTTCCTTGGTTAAATCCAGGGGAAAACCATAGGTGTCATAAAGTCTAAAGGCACTTTCACCATCTAATGCCTTTGCACCTTCCTTCTTAACAGCATCTATATAGCCCCTTAGAATAACCAATCCCTGGTCAATGGTCTCGTTAAACCGTTCTTCCTCAACTTGGATAACCTTTAGAATGTATTTCTGCTTTTCCCCTATCTCCGGATATGCATCCCCCGACTCCTTGATGGTTACCTTCGCCAGATCAGATAAAAACATATCCCTAATTCCCAGTAGTTTTCCATGCCTGGCGGCCCTCCTTAGAATTCTTCTAAGTACATAGCCCCTCCCCTCGTTGGATGGGATAATTCCATCGGAGATCATAAAAACCGTGCTCCTTATATGATCGGTGATAACCCTAAGGGATATATCGGTGTTATCGTTCTTGCCATATTCCACCCCGGATATACGGCTGACTGCCCCCATAATGTTTTTTATGGTATCCACTTCAAAGAGGGAATTTACGTCCTGCATAATCGCCGCAATTCTCTCCAATCCCATTCCCGTATCAATGCTGGGATGATCCAATGGGTGATATTCCCCCTCTTCGTCCCTGTCAAATTGCGTAAATACTAAGTTCCAAAATTCCACGAATCTATCGCACTCACAGCCAATTGCGCAGTCCTCGCTTCCGCAACCATGCTCCCTACCTCTATCAAAAAATATCTCTGAAGACGGACCGCATGGGCCTACACCGATCTCCCAAAAGTTATCTTCCTTACCCATACGCACGACACGACTGGGGTCTACCCCTACAACCTCTGTCCATATTTTATGGGCTTCATCGTCTTCAAAGTATATGGTAATCCAAAGCCTATCTAGGGGGAGCTTTAGGACCTCAATTATATATTCCCAGGCCCAAATAATAGCCTCCCTTTTAAAGTAGTCACCAAAGGAGAAGTTACCGAGCATTTCAAAAAAAGTACCATGCCTGGCTGTTTTACCTACTATCTCTATGTCCGGGGTTCTGATACACTTCTGGCATGTAGTAACCCTTGGACTGGGCGGCGTTTCCTGTCCCGTAAAATAGGCCTTTAGGGGAGCCATACCCGAATTAGTCAATAATAGACTCTTATCGTCTTTAGGCACCAACGAAGCGCTTGGAAGGATCAGATGATTCTTCCCTTCAAAAAACTTTAAGAAACTATCTCGCAACTGGTTTAAACCCATCTTTTCCATTGTTATTCCTCCTGAGAATATAATAAAAAAAGCCCCTTCTATCAGAAGGGACGTAAATATACGCGGTACCACCCTCGTTATCGAAAGCTAATTCGATCACTCAGTACGTTTAACGGCTTATAACCGCCACAGCCTATAAGCTTAGCTGTGGTGCTCCGGGACGGCTTCAACCAACCATATCCGAAGGGCTCTCACTCTCCCCTTCTCGCTTAAGGACTGGGCTTGATCTACTACTTCCTTTCATAGCATTTAACCCATATTTAGAGAATTTCAAAAACACACCATACGATATTCAGGTTCGAAACACCGATGGTTGGATTTTTATAAATCCGGATCGATCAATTCTTCATTAGATCGCAGTCCGTGCTCATTATATAAAATGTAATGGGATCTGTCAATATTTAGCTTTCACAGATATATTTATAGGCATACAAAAGCCTCGGATGATCCCTAAAATCTTTAAGGCTGTTTTTAGCAATCGCCGGAAACTATACCGAGGTATACGTGCTTAATAAAGACCCTCAATATCAATACAGCCGGGACAGCAAAAAACATGCCTATTATGCCGAAGGATGTCCCTGCTATCCATAGGGCCAGAATTATATAAACAGGATGCATACCAACGTGCGCTCCCATTATTTTGGGTGTAAATATGTTACTCTCCAGTTGTTGAACTATGATCATAACCATTATTGAGGCTATCAACTTTGACGGTGAATGTAATATAGCGATAATTCCAGCCGGCATCGCACCCAAAACCGGACCCAGATATGGTACAATCTCGAATATACCGGCAAACAGGCCCATGACAGCAGCATAGGGTAACCCGATTATCAGGTAACCTATAGTGGCAAGTATGCCTACTATAGAAGCTACTAGAATTTGTCCACGAATAAACCTGTTTAATATCTTACTTATCTCTCCGGCCATTCTATGGGTTGGTCCCCGAATCTTGATCGGTATTAACCTTAGAGTAATTTTTTTAAAATATTCTCTATCCTTTATAAAATAGAAGCTTAGAATGGGTATGGTAAAGATTGTTGCGATTTTGCCCGCCCCGTCTGCAGCATCAGCCATCCGTCCCCTTATATAGGAT
>DASRNX010000116.1:0-10941 GCA_035647175.1 Clostridia bacterium
TAATAATACAAATTATATTCCATCCATTCCACCTCCAGCCTTAGCTAATCATCCCAAAATGCTTCAATGCATCCTCAATCGCCTTTTCCTTATCCTCTGGACAATTCGGTTGCTTCGCATCCTCAGACTTCGCCAGATTATAGTTCTCTCCAACTTCCAACCCACATTTCCTTTTTACCTGTGAAATATACAGATTAGAAACCTTCAAACCATGCTCTTTCAACACATAATCCTTAATATCTACATAAGTCGCCTTCGTCTCTGCACTTGTCACATCCATCTCATCCATGTCCAAATCAACCTCAATTCGATCACTCGGTTTTTGTTGGGACAGAAGAACAACTGTCTCCACATGCGCCGTCTGAGGAAACATATCCACGGGCTGAATCTCTACTGCCCTATACCCTCTCTCCGATAAATAACCTAAATCCCTGGCTAGGGTTGCAGGATTGCAGGATACATAGACCATTCTATCGGGCTGTGCCTGGATTATGGCATCCAGTAACTTTACATCACAACCCTTGCGCGGGGGATCGACCACCATTACATCGACCTTTAATCCCTCATCGATCATATCCTGAACCACCAGCTCTGCCTGCCCCACTATAAATTCTGTGTTATGGATGCCGTTCTCCAGGGCATTTATTTTTGCATCCCCTATGGCTTCGGGGACTACCTCTATTCCATAAACCTTCGCCGCCTTTCGGGCCATAAAAAGGGCGATGGTTCCAATGCCGCAATACGCATCTATGACTACCTCCCTGCCCGTAAGACCTGCATACTCCAGAGCCTTGTTGTAGAGTATAGCCGTCTGTACGGGGTTCACCTGAAAAAAGGAAAGAGGCGAGATCCTAAATTTTAATCCATCGATGGAATCTACTATATGATCCTTACCCCATAGTAATATATTCTGTCCGCCTAATACCACGTTGGTCTTCTTCTTGTTAACGTTTTGGACAACACTGACAAGGCCGGGGATATTGTCCTTGAGCGCCTTTATCAGACTATCTTTTTTGGGGAGCTGGGTTCCATTGGTTACGATAATGACCATAATTTCACCGCTATCAAATCCGACCCTGCTGACTAAGTGGCGAATAATACCCTTATGGGTCGTCTCATCGTAAACAGGGATATTGAACTCGTTTATATAATCCCTTACCACCTTAATTATGGTGTCATTGATGCTATGCTGAATATGACAAGAATCCATATCGATGATGTTATGGCTCCTAGGAGCATAAAACCCTATAGCCAACTTACCCCTTGACATGCCGACAGGAAACTGCATCTTGTTTCGATAATGCCATGGATCCTCCATACCCATGGTGTCATGGACTATGACATCCTCTAGGTTTCCTATCCTTTCCATGGCATCCTTAACAAGCTGCCTTTTAAAATCCAGCTGCAGGTTATATGACATATGCTGAAGCTGGCAGCCCCCGCATTGTCTTGCATATTGGCATAGGCGCTCTACCCGCTGGTTGGATGATTTTAATATGTCTATCAGCTTTCCATATCCAAACCTCTTTCCTACCTTTACCGCTTTTATCTTTACCTTTTCTCCCGGCAGGGCCCCGGATACAAACATGGTAAATCCGTCTATCCTGCCTATGCCTTCCCCGTTAGACCCTAAATTATCTATATCTATGATATAGTCCCGATTCTTAATGACCGGAATATCGTTAAGTTTCCTGTTATTCAAGCAAAATGACTCCTTCTGTTTTAATGAGTTATCGTTACCAAACCGCTACTTGCCCGTCCGTCCGAGGTTCAGTTGCACCGCACAAAACGCCCTCATCGTTTCTCCAGATTATTTCTCCTCTTCCAAAGGTTCCGCTGTTCGCCCTAACTACGATGTTATGGCCAGCCCGCATAAGCTCTAAAGCCAGCCTATTATCAAAGCCGTGCTCTACCTCTACAGTTTTATTGCCAACCCATTGCCACCTTGGCCTATCCAAGGCCTCCTGGGGGTTCATCATATAATCTATGGTATTTACCATAACCTGAAGATGGGCCTGAGGCTGCATAAATCCCCCCATGATTCCAAAAGGTCCTACAGGTTTGCCTCCCTTAGTTAAGAACCCGGGGATAATGGTATGGTAGGGTCGCTTGCAGCTTCCTACGCAGTTATCCGATTCCTCATCCATATTAAAGTTGGCACCTCTGTTATGGAGTGCGATTCCCGTACCCGGTACGACCAGACCCGAACCAAATCCCATGTAATTGCTTTGGATGTATGAGACCATGTTTCCGTCTCCGTCGGCGGTGCATAGATAGACGGTGCCACCTTTGGACGGGTTGCCTGCCTTTGGCATAATAGCCTTATCCGTAATCAGCGATCTTCTCCCCCTGGCGTATCCCTCAGAAAGCAGCTCATCTGTCTTTATCTTCATAATCCTTGGGTCCGCCACGTACTTTTGAACATCGGTAAAGGCCAGCTTTAGGGCCTCTATCTGAAAGTGGGTGCTGTTAAAGGAATCCTTAGGACCAAGGTCCATCCCCTTTAGGATATTCAGCGCCATCAGCGCGGTTATCCCATGGCCATTTGGGGGGATCTCATATACCTCGTACCCCTTATAGTCTGCACTTATGGGCTCAACCCATTCCGGATAATAGTCTGCCAAATCATCCTTGGATATAAACCCACCATACTCTTTAGAAAAATCATCAATCCTCTGGGCCAGTTCCCCGCGATAAAAATCCTCCCCCAAGGTCTTTGCAATCCTCCTTAAGGTTTTCCCATGATCCTTTAATTTGACATTATCCCCAACACCCGGACATATGCCCCCCGGTGCAAAGGTATCAAACCAGGGTTCAAATTCCTTCCCCTTTTTTCTCTCCTTATCATAGACCCTATAGGATGCCTGCCAGCCTGATCCCACCGTCGGTTGGAGGATAAATCCCTCCTCTGCATACCTAATGGCGGGCTCTAAAACCTCTTCAAAGGGTAACTTTCCGAACCGCTTCGATAGCTCCGCCCAAGCCGCCGGTATACCCGGAACGTTCACCGGAATGAAACCGTATTCGGGTATTTCGGTATGTCCCAAATTTCTGAGCGCTTCTAGGCTTATTGACTTCGGAGAGGGTCCACTGCTGTTTAATCCATGGAGCTTGTCCCCCGTCCATACCAGTGCAAAGGCATCTCCGCCTATTCCGTTGTCCGTAGGTTCCACCACTGTCAAGGTAGTTGCAACCCCTATAGCCGCATCAATAGCATTCCCGCCCTTTTTAAGTATTTCCAGGCCTACCTGGGCTGCCAAAGGATTACCTGTAGCCACCATGCCCTTTTTACCATAGACGACACTCCTCCTGGATGGATAGCCATACGTCAACGGATCAAATTGAAATTTCAAACCCCATTCCCCCTTAGCATTTTATCTAGGCGGCATTTTTGTCGCTTCTAGCCGCCCCGTATCCTCTTCAAACCGCCCCGCGACCCCCATAAAATCACGTGGGAGCTTCTAGTGTCATTGTACTAACCGACACATTAAATGGCAAGGAGATTATTTTAGAAGGGCCTCCTAGGATGCCATCGTTGATTATATCCGCCTTCGGTGGTAGAATTAAAATCGCATAATACATAAAACCATATATTGTGAAAATGAACCATCCATTAAAACATTAGAAATGGGGACCGGATACTTGGGGACTAAAAGACAGATTTTATCACATGCCTTTAAGACAGCTTTTCCAAACACCATACCTATCTTTGCGGGGTTTACCTTCTTAGGGATGGCCTATGGTATATATATGAACGCATCGGGCTTTAGCTTTCTATACCCTATGCTGATGAGCCTTACCATCCTGGCAGGCTCCATAGAATTTGTTACAGTGGGTTTGCTACTTGGACCATTTGACCCATTGGGTGCTTTCATTTTGGCACTGACCATCAATGCACGCCACCTCTTCTATGGGATCTCCATGCTGGGAAAATACAGGGTCTCGGGACTTAAAAGGTTATATCTGATCTTTGGGATGTGCGATGAATCCTTCTCAGTTAACTATATGGCGGATATTCCGGAGGGTGTGGATAGGGGTTGGTTTCAATTCTTTGTCACCGCCCTAAACCATAGCTACTGGGTATTGGGCGCAACCCTTGGGGGACTCTTGGGGCATATAGTCGAATTTGACACAAAGGGACTGGAGTTTATAATGACGGCCCTGTTTATAGTGCTGTTTCTAAATCAATGGATGAAGGAAAAAAATCATCATAGCTCAATAATCGGACTCACGGTCTCTGCAACCTGTCTGATCCTTTTCGGGAGCAGCGGGTTTATCATCCCCGCCATGGTTCTTATATTGTTGATTCTCACCGTATTTAAAAACACTTTTACAAAGGCGGGTGTTGTTTCATGACCATGAATGTCCATGAGCACATAATAACCATAATAGCGGTAATCCTGGGGACTATGGCAACCCGTTTTCTTCCCTTTATCCTGTTTCCTGCCGATAAGCCTACCCCAAAATATATAGAATACTTAGGAAAGGTGATACCCGCTGCCGTATTGGGTTTGCTTGTGGTGTATAGCCTTAAGGATGTAGAAATTTTGACCGGAAGCCATGGAATACCGGAGTTAATCTCCATAGCTATCGTAGTAGTCCTTCACATCTGGAAAAAGCAGATGCTCCTTTCCATAGCTGCCGGAACCGTTGCCTATATGCTGTTGGTGCAATTTATATTTTAAATAACTCTGCTAATACTTATTCATGTTGTGTGTATATTTATATAATGTATATTTACACTTCGCCTTTATTGGTATAAAATAGTATTCATAGAACCTTTAAATAATAGGTAAATTATTTGTACGGGAGTGAAACAGATGAACAAAAGAAACGTAATAATTATAGGCGCAGCGGGAAGGGATTTTCATAATTTTAACACCTACTATCGAAACAATGATAGCTATAATGTTGTGGCATTCACCGCAGCCCAAATTCCTGATATAGACAACAGGGAATATCCCGGTGAATTGGCAGGGGGTCTATATCCTGAGGGGATACCTATATATTCCCAGGATAGATTGGCCGACCTTATTGGGGAACTATGCGTGGATGAATGCGTATTTGCATACAGTGATGTATCCTATGAAGATGTCATGGGCATAAGCGCAATAGTCAACGCTGCCGGTGCAGATTTCCGGCTCCTTGGGCCCAAGAGCACCATGATAAAGAGTACAAAACCGGTAATATCCGTATGTTCCATAAGAACAGGCTGCGGAAAGAGCCAGACATCCAGAAGGGTGATCGAACTCTTGATGGGATTTGGCCTAAAGGTTGTGGCCATAAGGCACCCGATGCCCTACGGCGACCTAGCGGCCCAAAAGGTCCAAAGGTTTGCTACGCTGGATGACTTAAAGAGACATAAGTGCACCATCGAAGAGATGGAGGAATACGAACCCCATATAGAGCGGGGCAATATCATCTATGCCGGTGTCGATTACGAAGAGATATTAAAGGCAGCAGAAAATGATCCTGATGGCTGTGATGTCATCCTTTGGGATGGCGGAAATAACGACTTCTCCTTCTACGAGCCGGATCTGTCCATTACGGTATTGGATCCCCATAGGGCGGGCCACGAGCTCAGCTACTATCCCGGGGAGGTTAACCTTAGAACCGCCGATGTGGCAATTATAAACAAGGTGGACAGTGCGGAAAAAGATGCCGTGCAACAGGTTGAGAATAATATCAGGGATGCGAATCCAAAAGCTACAATAATAAAGGCGGAGTCTAAAATAACCGTGACAGAGCCCGACGTTATTAAGGGTAAGCGGGTTCTGGTAGTGGAGGACGGGCCTACCCTAACCCATGGCGGAATGGGTATCGGTGCCGGTACGGTTGCTGCCCAGAGGTTCGGTGCCAAAGAGGCAGTGGATCCCCGTCCATTTATAGTCGGGACCCTTAAAAAGACCTTTGAAAACTACAAGAACATAGGAAAACTTCTTCCTGCCATGGGCTATGGAGAACAGCAACTTAAGGATCTCGAAGAGACCATTAACAATGCAGACTGTGATTCTGTAATCATTGGGACGCCTATTGATCTATCCAGGGTCATTAATATCAATAAGCCGTACACCAGGGTGAGCTATGAACTCAGCGAGATTGACAAACCAGATCTAAAAGCGATACTCAAAGATTTTGTCGACGGCCTATAAAATAATGTGCCATGCTGATTAAAGCATAGGCATACGAAATTTTTGTTGAATTCTTAAAGGTTATATGGTATCTTAGAGTCGTTATAAAAACACGGGTGAAGACCTCGTCTTTGTGGAAACCCTGATAGAGATTCGGCGCCGTGGCTGTAAGCGCTGATTAGGGGAGTAGTAGAACGGAGCAACACTTCATCTATAAGGAAAAAGCTTATCAAAACCTAATAGAATGAGTTGGGCGCTTATGCGTCAATGTGGGTGGCACCGCGGGAAGTCGTCTCGTCCCTCAAAACGAAATCGTTTTGAGGGCTTTTTATTTTAACGCAGGAGGAATTGCTTTGGACAAGTACAGAACACATAATTGTGGAGAATTGAGAAAAGGTAATGTGAAAGAGCGGGTACGCCTAGCCGGCTGGGTCAGTACCATTCGGGATCATGGCGGCGTTATATTTATTGATCTTAGGGATCATTATGGAATAACCCAGATTGTAATAGATGATGAATCCTTAATAAAGGGAATTGGCCGGGAGTATGTAATCTCCGTTGAAGGAGTTTTGCGCGGCAGATCGGAGGAAACCATAAACCCTAAAATAGCAACGGGTGAAGTTGAAGTAAAGGTAGATCATATCACCGTACTTGGCACTTCGGTCTCACAATTGCCCTTTGAAATCGGGGAATCGACCATGACCCGCGAGGATATTCGATTAAGGTATCGGTTTTTGGATCTACGAAACCCTTCCGTTCACGAGAATATCGTAATGCGCTCCAAGATTACAAGCCATCTCAGGAGAAAGATGGAGGATTTAGGGTTTGTGGAGATACAGACGCCGATTTTAACCTCGTCGTCCCCTGAGGGGGCAAGGGATTATTTGGTACCCAGCAGAAAGCACCATGGAAAATTCTATGCCCTGCCCCAGGCTCCTCAAATATTCAAACAGCTTTTGATGGCCTCGGGCTTTGATAGGTACTTCCAAATTGCGCCCTGCTTTCGGGACGAGGATTCAAGAGCCGATCGCTCCCCGGGGGAATTCTATCAACTGGATTTTGAGATGGCCTTTGCCACCCAGGAGGATGTCCTTGCCGTGGCGGAGGAGGTGCTCTATGATACCTTTTCTAAGTTCTCCGAAAAAAGGGTCAGCCCCGCGCCTTTTAAACGCATCCCCTTTGCGGAAAGTATGCTAAAATACGGCACCGATAAGCCGGATCTACGAAACCCCCTAATTATACAGGATCTGACGGACTTTTTTAGGGATGTAGACTTTGCGCCCTTTAAGAATAAACCCGTCAGGGGCATAGTCGCCCCAAATTGCGCCGGCATGCCCCGCTCCTTCTTTGAAAGGATGCTAGCCTTTGCCACGGGGGTTGGCATGAAGGGCTTGGGATATATCTCGGTGCTCCCGGGTATGGAGCTGAAGGGCCCCATAGTGAAATTCCTTTCTGCAGAAAAACAGCGGGAGATGATTGACCTTCTAAACCTGAAGGAAGACGATACCCTGTTCTTTATCTGCGATACCCCCAAAATGGTGGATAAGTTAGCAGGATTCATCCGCACGGAACTTGGTGAGCGCCTTGACATCATAGATCGAGATTCCTTTGAGATGTGCTTTATTACGGATTTTCCTATGTATGGTTTAAGTGAAAATACAGGCAAGATAGAATTTACCCATAACCCATTTTCCATGCCCCAGGGTGAAATGCAGGCCCTTGTGGATATGGATCCCTTGGATATAAAGGCCTACCAATACGATATCGTCTGTAATGGGGTTGAACTATCCTCAGGGGCGGTCAGAAACCATCGACCGGATATAATGATAAAGGCCTTTGAAATAGCGGGCTATTGCGAAGAGGATATTAAAGATAAGTTCCCGGCCCTGTTCAGCGCCTTTCATTACGGTGCCCCGCCCCATGCTGGTATGGCTCCGGGGCTCGACAGGATGGTCATGCTCCTTACAGGGGAAGAGAATATCCGGGAGGTCATAGCCTTCCCCATGAACGCCAATGCGGAGGACCTGCTCCTAGGTGCGCCCGGCCCGGTTACGGAAGCCCAGCTTCGGGAAATTCATATAAAGATCAGGTAAGAGTATGGGTTGCGCCGGTTTAATATGTATAGAATAAATGAATGAAGGGTTTTTGTTGGGTATGAATACGTTTGTCAGGCAGAAAGGGAGCTGAGATTATGCCGAGGATAGAGGATTATGAAACAATGACAAAGATATCCCTGACCAAAGAAGAAAGGGGTATAGTATCCGGTCATATGAATATGCTGCTGGACAGCTTTAAGGAGCTTGGGGATATAGATGTTTCAGGGGTTGAGCCCCTTGTAAGCGTTCTGGATATAACAAATGATATGCGAGATGATGTTGCCATCAAGACTTTGTCTCGGGAGGAGCTTTTGTCAAACGCCCCTGAGCAGTATGACGGCTACTTTCAAGTCCCAAGAACCGTTGATTAGAGGAGGGAAGATATGGGACTCTTTATAGAAAATTATAATATTTCAGGTGCCGATGCCGTGGCATTGGAAGACAGTATCATGGAAAAAGGCAGAGGTGTGACGGTGGGATCTAGGATCCTAAAGAACTTCGTCTCCCCGTTTAACGCGACGGTGGTGGACAGGCTTTTAGATAATGGATTCAAAATTGCCGGAAGGGCTAACATGGATGAATTTGGGCTGTTAAAACTGTCACGTGATGATGATAATATGCCTACAGGGGCTATAAGAGCTGTCTCGGACGATGTTGCCGCCTTTTCCCTATGCAATGACCTTTTTGGCAGGTATCGAAGGGAAGCCACCGAAAATGATTGCTGCTATATCCATCCCACCTATGGAACTGTATCCAGATACGGCCTCGTTCCCCTAGCCTCGTCTATGGATCAGATAGGGATAGTATGCAAGGATTTAGCCCAGGGTTTCGGGCTTCTTTCATACATTTCGGGTAAGGATCCTAAAGACGGTGCCATGTTTCCCGAAAGCACGTACGACTACACCAAACCGGCCGGTGAAATTACCTTGGGGGTGCCCAAATCCGTTATAGAGAAGGCGGATGTAGATACACAAGATGCCATTACGGAGTTTATTGACGGGTTTGCCAATACTGAGATAGACCTTGAGCACTTCGATCTATACAGCCGGGTTATGTATATCCTAAGCTCTGCCGAGATCAGCAACAACTTAAGCCGCTACGATGGAATAAAGTTTGGATACCGGGCCTCGAACTTTTCTGACCTCGAAGATCTCTATACGAAAACCCGCAGCGAAGGCTTCGGCCCGGATGCAAAGTCCGCTATCATTATGGGGGCTATGATGCTTTCTAAGGATCAGTACGGCGCATATTATGAAAGGGCCATGAAAGTCCGTCGTCTAATTAAGGAATCCATAAAGTTTGATAGGTATAACGTCATTGTCCTGCCATGTAATATAGGTGATGACCCATATGAGAACCTTTCCCTTTATGCACTATCCCCCCTGGCGGGCCTGCCATCGGTTTCCTTTTCCTATAAGGGCCACGGCATACAGCTTATCGCAGGCGTAAAGAACGAGGATCTTCTATTATCCACCTGGGAGGTGTGTAAGGCGTGAAATACGAAACAATAATTGGTCTTGAAGTCCATGTAGAACTGGCTACGAAATCCAAATTATTCTGCCCCTGTTCTACAGAATTCGGCTCGGATATCAATGAGAACGTATGCCCTATATGTTCTGGGATGCCCGGAACATCCCCCATGATCAACAAAAAAGCCGTTGAGCTGGGTATAGCCGCCGGACTTTTGACCAACAGTGCCATTGCCCGAAGGATTGCCTTCGATAAAAAGAATTACTTTTATCCCGATCTCCCATCGGGTTACCAGGTCACTCAGCTCTTTTCTCCTATCTGTAAAAATGGCTGGGTGGAGATAGAAACAGATGCGGGCAAAAGGAGGATTAATCTAACGCAGATCCATATAGAAGAGGATGCCGGAAAGCTCATTCATGACGACTGGACGGACACCACCTTAGTTGACTTTAACCGGGCATCGGTTCCATTAATTGAGATAGTAACAAATCCTGATTTTCGATCCGGGGAAGAGGTAGTTGCTTTCTTAGAAAAACTCCGTTCCCTGCTCAGCTTCGCGGGGGTATCCGATTGCAAAATGCAGGAAGGCTCTATGAGATGCGATATTAACCTTTCTGTCCGTGAAAAGGGCACAGAAAAGCTGGGTACCAGAACCGAGATTAAAAATATGAATTCATTAAAGGCCATTACCGCAGCCATTGCCTACGAATCTAGAAGGCATATAGAGGCCCTTGAAACGGGAGACGAGGTCCTGGTTCAAGAGACCCGCAGGTGGGACGATAGTATAGGCGAGACCTTTTCCATGCGCGGGAAGGAGGATGCCACCGATTATCGCTTTTGTCCTGACCCTGATATTATGCCGGTCTTTATAGGTGATGAGTGGATAGACTCTGTCCGCGATAATCTTCCCGAAACGGCCCAAGCAAAATTTATTAGGCTGACTGAGGAGCTTGACCTTTCCGAATATGACAGCGAAATAATTACAAGAAGCAAAAACCTGTCGGATATCTTCGATGAAACCTTAAAGCACTTTGAAAATCCTAAGGAGGTTGCCAACTGGGTTATAGTCGAACTTCTGGCTATCGCCAAGGGGGACAATAAGAACGAAGATGATGTGAGAATTGACTGCCGAAAGTTTGCAAAGCTTATAGAGCTGGTGGAGAATAAGACCATCAACCGCAATGTAGGCAAGCAAGTGCTCTCCCTTGTGCTGGAAGATGATATTGATCCCGTCCAATATATAG
>DASRNX010000117.1:0-11102 GCA_035647175.1 Clostridia bacterium
AGCCTGCGTCGATTTGAGCTGTGGAATATTTCCCCTCGTCAAGCATCTGGAATCCCCAAATATCTCAGATATTGGATTTTTCGGCTCGATAGTACATTCTTCAGCTAAGTGGGCGGGGATGAACAATACGCCTGCAGGGGTACCTAAAACAACGTCACCTGGCAAGCAGATAGCTTTACCTATACGGCAAGGTCCGTTATAGCCGACCAGGGTAACATCGCCTATACCTGTAGGATCGTTACCGCGGTGATAGGTTTTGACGTTCTTGATAGCCATCATCTGTTCAGTATCTCGTACTCCACCCCAGATTACAGCTCCGCCTCTCTTAGTGCGGGCGGCGATGGCCGTTGTGAGGTTTCCACCTACAAAGGTTCCTTGATAGATTTTATCAAACATATCAATGACAACAACGTCGTCTTCAACTAGAGAGTCGATGATCCATTGGTTAAAGAAACCGGAACGGCCTTCCTCTTGGTGTCCATAATTTAGAAGTGTATCGTTTAAGTCGGGACGATAGGGAACCATAACACCTGTAACAGCTCGACCCACTAGAACCATGTCCGGGTTAATTACTTTAAAATCACCTTCAAACTGATATCTATAACCATAGCGCCATAATGTTCCCCAGGCTTCTTCGAGGGTGATCTTACGCAATCTTCGAAGTATGTCTGACGGTACTTTTGGTCTTCCGTCTTCCATACGTTCACCTTTCCATAAGGGCGTTATTTGGATAATGTCATCGCGGTGATTAAATCTCATCTTCGCATTCCTCCTATAACATTTGGGTTGTTTATTTTTCACAAGCACCACAATATTAAAGATTATGGCACTGTATGAATTCGTTTAAAAGGTGTAGGTATGTAATTTTTTGACTTAAGATACTATTCGTTATGGGGCACTGAACTTTACTGCTCGGAAAATTCCTATGAAAAGTTTAAAATAATATATTACAATAGGCCTGCTTATTTTTCAAAGCGAAAACGATGGTATATCCCGTACATTTTATGCCGAGGATTTCGTAGTTTATGACAAGCATCTCACATCGGAATTCATCGGGCACAAAACATTTTTATGACTTATATGCTACGAAAAATTAATAATAATTTACAAATAGGTTTTTTCTGTAACATATATTTATAATTATAGGACAGCACTTATAAAAAGTCAAGCTGCCTTATTTATTTCCAGTAGAGGGATATAGCGCCAAAAGGCCTTATAAACCAGCGGACAGGGCGGAGAGTATAATCCGGGGAAAAATGCAGCAAAATAACACCAAGGTGGTGAATTTTTTGTTGAGAGTTCAAAGGTATGTAAACGATATAAGGAAGATAATTGAGAAAACCGAGGTTTACGGCAGGGAAATGAGCATAATCGGCAAATATCTTAAGATAAATATTGGTGCTAATATACGCAACTACCTAGATATGATATATGATAGAAGGGGCTTTACCCGAGAGGAGCTCATCATTATCATCAGAGAATTTGATGAGTATTTAGACGACAGCCTGATGGACGAGTATGGGGAGCATATAGACTCCTATCCCCAGGGAAGTCGGGATGAAATCAGCGGTATGGGCCATGATTCAAGTGGGGTCTAGAAAGGTCAAATGAACAGGCATTGTGTACAGATTTTGGGGTTTGATTAAAATATTTGCCGGCCGAACTTTCACGATATGGCTACGGGCAAAAACGCCTATTGCTAGCGGTGTCATAAGATGTTATTATATAGTGAACATTAACCAAAGATTCAAAAATTGGGGGTAATCAAATGATAGAATTAGATAAGGCCGGTCCCATAGGTAAAATTTTAAACAGCAGGAAATTCGGAGCCGCTCTTGCAATTATCCAATCCGCAATAACCCTTATTTTTTTGGCAACAGTAATCAATCTGAATATAATCCCGAGCAAATACTTTATCCCGATGATGGCAGTTCTTTTGGTCTCTCTCGGCTTTACCTTCCTGAGCCAATTATTTTTAAAGAATCGAAAATTCGGAAAGATCCTTGCAATATTTATGTGTTTGATACTCGGGCTGGCGTGTTATTATCTAATTAAGACCCAATTTTTGCTTACGGACATCTCTAGTAAAAACACCAAGATAGACGATGTATCCGTCATCGTATTAAAGGATGATCCCGCGCAGAGTATAAGCGATGCAGCAGATTATCTTTTTGGTATACAGGATGTCTTAGATAGGGAGAACACCGATAAGACCATAGAGAAGATAAACGGGGATCTGGACATAGTGATGAAGACCGAGGCCTACGACGATTTTAGCTCCCAGGTGGAGGCCCTTTACGGCGGACAGGTGGATGCTATAATATTGAACGAGGCGTATAGGGATACTATAAGGGAAGCATACGAGGATTTTGATGAAATGACGAGGGTTCTGACCAGTCATCAAATCGAAACATCGGTGGAAATAGAGCCCGGCGACAAGAAAGTGACCGCGGAGCCCTTTAACGTATATATAAGCGGTATAGATACCTATGGATCCATCAGAAGAACCAGCAGAAGCGATGTCAATATTATTGCCACGGTGAACCCTAAGACCAAGGAGATATTGTTGACTACGACCCCAAGGGACTATTATGTGCCCTTCCCCAATACGGATGGGGTAAGGGATAAATTGACCCATGCCGGAGTCTATGGGATTGATGTCTCCATTGGGACAATGGAAAACTTGTATGGTATTAATATAGATTACTATGTACGGGTAAACTTTGATACCCTTATAGGAATGGTAGATGCCCTAGGAGGAATCAGCGTAGATTCGGAATACGCTTTTAAAGCAGGGGGATATAACTTCGAAAAGGGTAAAAATCAATTAAACGGAGCCCAGGCCTTGGCCTTTTCCAGGGAACGGTATGCCTTTGCTGCGGGAGATAACCAGCGGGGTAAGAACCAAATGGCGGTTATAAAAGGTATGATCGATAAGGCCGTATCGCCCGCCGTAGTAACCAATTATAGCAGCATCATGGACAGCATATCGGAGAGCTTCGAGACCAATATGAGTCCCAACGATATTACCAGCCTTATCAAAATGCAGGTAAATGATATGTCCCCATGGAAGACCGAAACCAACAACGTAACGGGAAAAGGGGCAATGAAGACAACCTATACCTACAAGAAGAGGCCCCTGTACGTTGCTATACCTGATGAATCCTCTGTTGAGGCTGCCAGGGATTTAATAGGTCAGGTTTACGGGGGAAATTAAGGATCACGTATATGTTTTAAGACAAACATTTTTCACTGGTATACGGGTGTCGTAAAACATTATCCTTAATCCATATGTTACAAAAAATACGTTGCTTTAACGCAAAATTGGACAATTAGCTGATTCTGTTACGAAAGATCCTTTTCGTAACACGTATAGATGAAAGAACCATAGGTAGGCGGGAGGCCCGAAGGAGGTTTTAAGCTTATGGATAAAGCCAAGGTGGTAGAGGTATTAAACGAGATTGCCCTTTTGCTTCGTCTGAAGGGCGACAGCACCTTTAGGATTAGGGCCTATGAAAAAGGTGCCCGAGTCATAGAGTTTCTTGAAGAGGACCTTCATACCGTGGTACAAGAAAAGCGATTGAACCAAATAAAAGGGATCGGTAAGGCCCTGGAACAAAATATCGAGGAGCTGGTCACCACCGGGAGCTCGGCCTATCATAAGGAGCTCATGGAGGAATTTCCCGAAACCCTCTTTGAACTGTTCAAGGTGCCGGGGCTGGGGCCTAAAAAGGTCCAGACCCTCTATGATAAACTTGGTATCACAAATCTGGGAGAGCTGGAATATGCATGCCTCGAAAATCGGCTTTTGATTCTTCCCGGATTTGGGGAAAAGACCCAGCAGAATATACTGCAGGGCATCGCTGATCTCAAGCATTACCAGAGCAATTTTCTCTATTCCGAAGCCCGGTCCATAGCCGAACGCATAGTGGAAGAGATGCTGAAGCAGCCCGGAGTCACAACGGCCCATGCTGCCGGGAGCCTTAGAAGGCGTAAGGAAATTGTAGGGGATATAGATATATTGGCCAGTAGCCTTTGGCCCGTAAGCCTTATGGATTGGTTCACTTCCTTAGACTATGTAGACACCGTCACGGGCAAGGGGGAGACCAAATCCAGCGTAAAACTGACAAATGGGATGAATGCGGATCTGAGGGTGGTATCACCGGAGCAATACCCCTATGCCCTGCATCATTTTACCGGGAGCAAGGAGCATAATACCGCCATGCGACATATAGCACGCAGCCGCGGAATTAGGATGAACGAATACGGTCTGTTTGAGGTTGAGGATGAAACCCTAATACCCTGTAAGGACGAAGAGGAGATATTCAGATTTTTCGGAATGGATTATATTCCCCCGGAACTAAGGGAAGATCTGGGCGAGATCCAGGCTGCTATGGAGGGTAATCTTCCGAAACTGGTAGGGGCGGAGGATATAAGGGGCATTCTTCATGTACATACCACCTATAGCGACGGACGGTCTACCTTAAAGGAGATGGCGGATGAGGCCATAAGGCTGGGATACGACTATATCGGGATATCCGATCATAGTCAGTCCGCCTACTATGCCAACGGCCTTTCTCCGGAGGATATAAAAAAGCAGCACGAAGAGATTGATGAGCTGAATGGCCTATATAATGGAAGGATTAGAATCCTAAAGGGGATTGAGAGCGATATTCTCCCGGATGGCGACTTGGATTATCCGGATGAAATCCTGGATACATTCGATTTTGTGATAGCATCCGTTCATTCGGGATTTTCCATGGACAGAGACACCATGACGGAAAGGTTGCTTGCGGCTATGGATAACCCGTATACAACCATTTTGGGGCACCCCACCGGGCGCCTACTTTTATCCAGGGAAGGCTATCCCTTGGACATGGAGGCTATACTGGAAGGGGCCGCCAAACGAGGCGTTGCTATTGAAATCAACGCAAACCCACATAGATTGGATTTGGATTGGAGATGGTGTCGCAAGGCCAAGGAGCTGGGGGTTTTGCTGGCGATTTGCCCTGACGCCCATGATATTGATGGTCTAAGCCATATATCCTATGGTATCAACATAGCCAGAAAAGGATGGCTGACAGCCGATGACATATTCCCATACCCGTTCCCAAAGAGGTAGGGGTTACCATAAATTAAAGAAGCAGGAGGAACAAATTATGAAGTTTAAAGTAGCGCTACAGATCTATTCGGTAAGGGATTTTGCAGAGAAGGATTTAAACGGTACATTAAAGAAGATAAAAGAAATGGGCTATGATGGTGTGGAATTTGCAGGGCTTTATGGCCACGAACCGTCAGAGATTAAGAGTATGTTGGACGAGATCGGCCTAGAGCCCGTTTCCGCCCACGTTCCCATAGAGGAGATGTTGGATGATCCTAAAAAGACCATAGGGGCATATGCGAAGGTTGGATGCAGGTACATAGCCGTTCCATACTTGGTAGAGGAACGCAGGCCCGGGACCGACGGATTTATGCAGACCATAAAGGATATAGAGACGGTGGCAAAGGTAGCCAAAGATTTTGGAATCCAGATGCTGTATCACAACCACGATTTCGAATTTATAAAGGTGGACGGGGAGTATGCCTTGGACCTTCTCTATAGATCCGTATCGGCCGACCTCCTTAAGACGGAAATCGATACCTGCTGGGTTAATGTAGCAGGCGAGGATCCCGCTGATTATATAAGAAAATATACGGGAAGATCCCCGGTGGTTCATCTCAAGGATTTTGTTATGGACGACAGGGAAAAGCCCGGCAAGCTCTACGAGCTAATCGGTATTGATGAAGAGGATGGGGAAGGCGAGGGAACCTTCGAGTTCAGGCCTGTAGGCTACGGGGTACAGGATTTCCCGTCAATTTTGAAAGCTTCGGAGGAGGCCGGCACCGAGTGGGTTGTTGTAGAGCAGGATCAGCCATCTCTAAACAAGACCTCTCTGGAATGCGCCGCCATGAGCCGAGAATACCTCAAGGAAATAGGACTATAGAACACAAGGGGACTAAACACAAGGGGACGGTCCTTCTGTGTTCGGGGAACACAAATGGATACAGTGGATGTAGTCCATATGTGTTTTTAATAAAGTATATTGAAGTATATCAAGGGGGTTGTGGCTTTTTCGCTGCAGCTCCCTTTTCGCTACATCCCCCCTTATAATGCATCCCCCCTTTATATTGCAGCCCTTCTTTTATGGAATTTCAAGATAGCTTTGGCAGGATTAAAGAGGCGCATGTAGAATAATGTATTATGGTCGTAACTTAAGTTCACTCGTTGTCAATAACCCATGGCTAAAGTCACGGGTATCCACGCCGAAATTATGAAAAATGCATTGCTGCAAAACAAAACTATAGAAAAGCTAGACGATATAATTGATCCTATAACGAAGGGAGATATTGAATATGACAGAAGATATATCAATTGTATTGGTAGGTATAGGCGGGTATGGTGGCGTCTACCTTGAAGACCTATTGGAGGGGGAACCGGAAGAGGGAATAAAGATAGCTGGGGCAGTCGATCCTAACCCCGCAGGCTGCAAATATTTAGACCAATTAAAACGGCTACAAATCCCCATATATGAATCATTGGAGGACTTTTATGCCGAGCATAGTGCAGACCTGGCAATTATATCGTCCCCTATCCACTTTCATTCACCCCAGACCCGTTTGGCCCTGTCCAACGGAAGCAATGTACTGTGCGAAAAGCCGGTGTCGGCTACCATTCAAGAGGCTAGGGAGATGGCAGAGGCAAGGGATAAGTTCAATAAATTTGTAGCGGTTGGCTATCAATGGTCCCACAGCCCAGTAATCCATGATCTCAAAAAGGATATTATGGAAGGGACATTGGGAAAACCCAAGATATTAAAGACCATGGTATTATGGTCAAGGCCCGATGATTATTTTAACAGGTCCTGGTGGGCCGGTAAAATCCGCGATTCTAGCCGCAATTGGATCTTAGATAGTGTGGCCAATAACGCCACTGCCCATTACCTTCATAATATGTTCTATGTTCTGGGAGACGCGATAGACCAAAGCGCAACGCCTGCTGAAGTAACAGCGGAGCTTTACAGGGCAAACGCAATAGAAAACTTTGATACAGCGGCCATAAGAGCGAAAACCGAAGAAGGTACAGACATTCTATTCCTGGCTACCCACGCCGTTCACATCCATCCAATGCCCCAATTTTGTTATGAATTCGAAAATGCCAAGGTAGTATTTTGCGATCCCGATATCCCGGAAAGTGAGAATAATATCCTGGCTATATTTCATGACGGCAGAACTAAGGCGTATGGGGATCCTAATAAGAGCGATAGGGTAAGGAAAATGTGGATGGCTGTAGATGCCATCAGGGAGAAAGCCGAAATCGTATGCGGGATAGAGGCCGCATCTTCCCACACCGTCTGCATTAACGCAGCCCACGAATCCGCTGGGGAAATAGTAAATTTCCCGCCGGATTTAACAAGAAGGGATGAAGACAGGAGAATCAACTGGGTAGAGGGTCTAAAGGAAACCTTTAGACAATGCTTTGCAGAGAACAGGCTCCCATCGGAAAGCGGAATCCCTTGGGCAAAACCGGGAAAAACCATTGATACTGGGGGATATGATTTCTTTAGGGGATAACCCCATATCTCTTATAACATCAATCAACTGGAAGGGGCGATGGGGATTATGGGTCTTGAAAGGTTCGGGAATAAGTTGACGGAGCCGTCCCAAGGGCTTATTGAAGATTTTAACCGAATAGACGGGGACATTCTCATCCTAGGAATGGGCGGTAAGATGGGGTCAGATTTGGGCCTATTGGCTAAGAGGGCCATAGACGAATCAGGGGGATCTCGCAGGGTGATAGGGGTCTCGCGGTTCTCGGATGGGAAGATAAGGGAGGGCCTAAAAAGCCAAGGGATAGAGACTATAAGCTGCGATCTTGAAGATGAAAGGCAACTGGCCGGCCTACCCCAAGTAAAGAACGTTATATATATGGTAGGGAAAAAATTTGGGACCACCGGCGATGAACATACTACCTGGGGAATAAATACCTATCTTCCCGGGGGGGTAGCCGAAAAATACAAGGATTCAAAGATAGTGGTTTTCTCCACGGGAAACGTGTATCCATTGACCCGGGTTGGCAGTGGTGGATCATGCGAAGAGGATGATCCGGATCCCGTAGGAGAATATGCCCAGTCCTGCCTCGGGCGTGAGAGAATATTTGAATACTTCGCCCGTAGGAACGGAACCCAAATGGCATTTCTGAGGCTTAACTATGCCAATGATCTCAGGTACGGGGTTTTATATGAGATAGCAAAATCCGTCAGGGAAGGCAGGGCTATTGATCTTAGCACCGGCCATGTAAATTTAATATGGCAGGGCGATGCCAACGAATATGCCCTAAGGGCATTTAATCACTGTACCTGTCCGCCAAATATTATAAACGCAGCGGGGCCGGAAATCGTTTCAATACGCTGGCTGGCCACCCTTTTTGGAAAGGGCTTTGAGAAAGAACCCATCTTTATAAATAAGGAAGGGGACACCGCCCTTTTAAGCAACGGTTCAAAGGGGCATAGGCTCTTTGGATATCCTAGGGTAACCCTCAGGGATATGGTAGAGTGGCAGATAGAATGGCTTAACGTCGGCGGGGAAGTGCTGGATAAGCCCACCCATTACCAGGAGAGGGGAGGCAACTTCTAGATATGGATCATACAAAAAGTATCAATCCCACAAAAAGGATCAATCCGGAGGTATATAATTTGCTCCATGAGGGTACCGTCATTCCGGCTCACCCATTGGCCCTAAACAGCGCAAGACAGCTGGATGAAAGGCGGCAAAGGGCCTTGACCCGTTACTACATGGACGCAGGTGCGGGGGGAATAGCGGTAGGGGTCCATACAACTCAGTTTGAAATCAGGGACGAGGGTGTGGACCTGTTGGAACCTGTCCTGAGGCTTGCATCGGAAGAAGTGGAAAGTGCAAACCTCGATCGGTCCTTTATTCGCATTGCCGGCATATGCGGTCCGACGGACCAGGCTGTAGAAGAGGCGAAGCTGGCGGCGAGGCTCGGCTATGACCTTGGTCTTCTAAGCCCCGGGGGCCTGGGTGACTGGACAGAGGGAGAGATAATAGAGCGGGCCTTTAAGGCATCGGAGATTATACCGATATTTGGGTTCTATCTCCAGCCTGCAGTGGGCGGGAGAAATCTTTCCTATGAGTTCTGGAGGGACTTTGCACAGATTCCGGGGGTGATGGCTATCAAAATTGCCCCATTTAATAGATATCAGACCCTGGATGTGGTAAGGGCGGTATGTGATTCCCCAAGGCGGAACGAGATCGCACTCTACACCGGAAACGACGATAATATTCTCGGGGATCTTCTGACCGCCTACAGATTTGTTGTGGACGGACAGCTGGTAGTAAAAAGGATTGTAGGCGGACTGTTGGGACACTGGGCGGTCTGGACCCGGTGCGCAGTAGAGGTTATGGACGCTGTCAAAAAGCTAAGGACTGAATCCGATGCATCCGGCAGCGGTCATAACATAGGGGATATGCTGGCAACGGGAACAGGCATAACCGATGCAAACGCGGCACTTTTCGATGCTTCCAACGATTTTAAGGGCTGTATACCCGGCATACACGAGGTTTTAAGGAGGCAGGGTCTACTTGAAGGGCGTTATTGTCTAAACCCCGATGAGACCCTTTCACCCGGACAGTTGGAGGAGATCGACAGGGTGTACAGGGATTACCCCCACTTAAACGATGACGATTTTGTGAGGGAGAACCTGGATAAGTGGCTCAGATGACCGAATACAGAAGACACAAAAGGACCGTCCCCCTGTGTTACGGTCCCGCTGTGTTTACCCCTGTGTTATTGGAAAGGAGGAGTGAGCAGTGACGAATAAATTTCTGACGCAAGAGGAAATCTTCCTTTTTAATGAGGGTACCTTTTATAATTGCTATCTAAAATTTGGTGCCCATAGGATAAGGCTGGGCGGAACATGGGGTGTGCACTTTGCCCTATGGGCTCCCAACGCTTCCCTGGTGAGGGTAGTGGGCGATTTTAACCATTGGGAAGGCAAGGACCACACCATGAGACTTAGAAAAGGCGGGATTTGGGAACTCTTCATCCCTCACCAGGAGGCAGGCGAGGTCTACAAATACGAAATTATAACCGCCGAGGGTGATACCCTCCTCAAGGCAGATCCCTTCGCCTTCTATTCAGAGCTTAGGCCCGACACCGCATCCATAGTATATCCCCTCAGCGGGTATTCGTGGGGGGATGGCCAATGGATGATAAAACGGGAGGAATCTTTGGCAAAAAACTCCCCCCTTAACATCTACGAGGTACACTTGGGATCTTGGAGACGGAAGGAAGATGACAGCCTATACAGCTATAGGGAGTTGGCAGACCTACTGATCCCCTATGTAAAGAGGCTGGGGTTTACCCATATAGAAATCCTGCCCCTGATGGAACACCCCTTTGACGGATCCTGGGGTTATCAGCTTACGGGATATTATTCCGCCACCAGCAGATACGGTTCTCCCCACGATCTCATGTATTTCATCGATCGATGCCATCAAGAGGGCCTAGGCGTAATATTGGATTGGGTGCCGGGACACTTTTGCAGGGATAGCCACGGCCTGGGGGTATTTGATGGCCTTCCCCTCTTCGAGGGTGGCGATCACCAGGAATGGGGGACCTATGAATTCGATTTCTCCCGCCTTGAGGTTTGGAGCTTTCTCATAGGCAACGCCGTGTTTTGGCTGGATAAATTCCATATGGACGGGCTGAGGGTGGACGGCGTCACCAGCATGTTGTTCCTTGATTACGGCAAGGGGGACAGCCCATGGAAACCCAATATCCACGGGGGCAGGGAGAACTTAGAGGCCATAGACTTTCTCCAAACCCTAAACGAAATCGTACACAAACTCTATCCGGGATCCCTTATGATAGCGGAGGAATCCACTGATTGGGCATCGGTCACAAAGCCGCCGGAAGATAAAGGTCTGGGATTTGACTATAAGTGGAACATGGGCTGGATGAACGATACCTTAAATTATATGAAAACGGATTTTAGCGGCAGAATGGATCATCACAATAAGCTGACCTTCTCCCTTTATTACGC
>DASRNX010000118.1:0-27736 GCA_035647175.1 Clostridia bacterium
GAGGAAAGAATGATGAAAGCTGAGGTTAACAGGATAACAGAACACAAGGACACAAATGAAATGGATATAAAAGCTACTATCGATGCTTTAGTTGGAAAAGGTAACCGGGCTCTATCCCAATTTATGACCATGGAGCAAGAACAGGTGGATCGCATCGTCAAGGCAATGGCTTTGGCCGGCTTGGATCAGCATATGAAGCTGGCTAAGATGGCTATAGAGGAGACAAAAAGAGGTGTTTATGAGGATAAGATTATAAAGAATCTTTTTGCCACGGAGTATATCTACCATAGTATAAAGTATGAAAGGACCGTAGGCATTATCGACGAAAATGACCTGGAAGGCTATGTGGAGGTTGCAGAGCCCGTAGGTGTAATAGCGGGGGTCACCCCGGTGACCAACCCGACTTCTACCACCATGTTTAAGGCTCTTATATCCATAAAGACCCGAAACCCCATTATATTTGCATTCCACCCATCAGCCCAAGACTGCAGCAGCCGGGCAGCCAAGGTGATGCTGGAAGCGGCCATAGCTGAAGGTGCACCGAGAGATTGTATCCAATGGGTGGAAACCCCATCTTTAGAGGCGACCCGGGGATTGATGAACCACCCCGGCATATCCCTTATTCTAGCAACAGGGGGTTCGGGAATGGTGAAATCCGCATATAGCACGGGCAAACCCGCCCTTGGCGTCGGCCCCGGGAACGTGCCTTGCTATATAGAAAAGTCTGCCGAGATAAAAAGGGCCGTAACGGATCTCATCCTATCTAAGAGCTTTGATAACGGAATGATCTGTGCATCGGAGCAGGCCATCATATTGGATAGAGAGATTGCAGACGAGGCAATGGATTTCATGAAGGAAAACAGCTGCTATTTCCTATACGGCGAAGAACTAATAAAGGTAGAGGACATGGTTATCAATAAGGAAAAGGGTGCAGTCAACCCGGTAATAGTTGGTCAGTCGGCTTTTGAGATAGCAAAACTTTCTGGGGTGAAGGTCCCGGAGGACACCAAGATCTTGGTAGCTCCCATAGACGGGGTGGGTCCGGACTTTCCTCTATCCCGTGAAAAACTGAGCCCGGTGTTAGCCCTATATATAGTAGAAGGCTATGAAGAGGGTATAAAAAGGGCTGAGGAGATGGTGGCCTTTGGCGGCATGGGTCATTCCGCGGTAATCCATTCCGAGGACGAGAGGGTAATCGATCTCTTCTCGGAGCGTATAAAGGCAGGGCGCCTCATAGTCAATTCCCCGTCGACCCACGGAGCCATCGGGGATATCTATAATACCAACATGCCGTCCCTTACCTTAGGATGTGGATCCTTCGGCCAAAATTCCACCACATCCAATGTATCGGCAGTGAACCTCATAAACAAAAAGAGGGTGGCCAGGAGGAGGGTCAACATGCAATGGTTTAAAATCCCCCAGAGGGTTTACTTTGAATCCGGCTCTACCCAATACCTAGAGAAGATGCCGGATATCAGCAGGGCTTTTATAGTCACAGACCCCTTTATGGTGGAATTAGGATATGTGGATAGAGTACTATACTATCTCAGAAAGCGAAGGGATTATGTACACTGTAAGATATTCTCCCAGGTAGAGCCGGATCCGTCTATAGAGACCGTAAAGCGTGGAACCGCCGAGATGGATGAATTTAAGCCGGATGTAATCATAGCCCTGGGCGGTGGTTCGGCCATGGATGCCGCTAAGGCCATGTGGCTGTTCTACGAATATCCGGAGACAGACTTTACTGCTCTAAGGCTTAAGTTCATGGATATCAGAAAGCGAACCTTTAAGTTCCCAAAACTTGGACAAAAGACCCAGATGGTGGCCATACCCACCACATCGGGGACGGGCTCGGAGGTTACCTCCTTTACCGTAATAAGCGATAACGAAAAGAATATGAAATACCCCCTGGCAGACTATGAGCTAACCCCTGATGTGGCCATAATAGATCCGGATTTTGTGATGACGGTGCCCCCAAGGATCACCGCGGATACAGGGATGGACGTTCTTACCCATGCTATAGAGGCCTATGTATCCATTATGGCCTCGGATTATACCGACGCCATGGCTATGAAAGCCATCCAGCTGGTATTTGAGTATTTGCCCAAGGCCTATAGGGATGGTTCCGATAGGTTGGCAAGGGAGAAGATGCACAACGCTTCCTGTATAGCGGGTATGGCTTTTACCAACGCCTTTCTGGGCATAAATCATAGCCTTGCCCATAAGCTGGGAGGGGAATTTAATATACCCCACGGGAGGGCCAATGCCATACTGCTCCCCTATGTTATAGAATACAACGCACAAAAGCCTACTAAATTTGCATCCTTCCCTAAATACGGATACTATGTGGCGGATGAAAAGTATGCGGAGATAGCAAAATACCTGGGCCTTCCCGCATCCAACAAGGAAGAAGGGGTTGCAAGTCTGGTGAAGGCCATCAGGGTTCTTATGAAGGAGCTGGACGTGCCCCTGACCATAGCGCAGTGCGGTATCCCCGAGAATGCCTTCGAAGCAAAGGTCGAAGAGCTGGCCGACAACGCCTTTGAGGACCAATGCACCACGGCTAATCCAAGAATGCCCCTAGTCAAAGAACTGGAAGAGATCTACAGAAGGGCATATACCGGCTAAAACACAAGAAAACATACAAACGCTCAAATGCAAATGCACAAGTGCACAAGTACAGATGCTCAAGGGGACGGTTCCCCTGTGTTCGGACACAGAGGAACCGTCCCCTTGTGTTCGGAGGAACCGTCCCCTTGTGTTTTAGTCATAAGGGGTTCAAAATATTGTTATTGCATTTTAGGGGTTTTTCTAATAAACTATACACAAAAGGGTTCCCCTTTGTTTGGCAATTATGACGATAACTACATTCTGACAAAGTCGGGCCTTTTTTTCTATGGAGTTTTCCCCACTTTTAAATGAAAGATAATTCAGGCCGTATGCTTAGTCCCTACAGGGCCGTAACCTTAGATCCCGGGACTAAACGGATAGATAAATCAACAATAAAAAGAGGGTAAATCATTATAGGAAACAGCGTCTTTATTAATTACAGATAGACTACTCCAACTATAAAATTTATCATCTATAGATAAATTCAGTTTGCGTATTGTTTATCTATATGTAAGGGGTTAGTAGAATGCGGCTTTTAAAACCACATAGGAATTGGACATTTGCGATTATATACTTTTTTGCATGGGCTGCTTATGCCACATTTACGCTTGACTTCATCTTCTACAGTCAGCAGATTGGATTTAACAATATAGAAATCGGTATTCTCTATTCTACGCTGGGGCTTATAGGTATTATGTCACAGCCAATATTCGGGTATATCTCCGATTACTTTCAGAGCACTCGTAAGGTTCTGATGGGATCCCTTACCTTTGGGATAGGGCTCAGTATGCTCTTGCCCTTTGTTAAGGACAAGATGACAGTCCGGATCATAGCCATGGTTTACACGGTTTTCATGAGCTCCTTCATGCCCCTTTTGGACAATTGGGTAGCCAGTTCGTGCATAGGAGAGCAGAAGGGTAATTACGGATATATAAGACTATGGGGTTCCGTTGGCTATGCGATAATGGCATTTGTCTATGGCAAATTGACCATGAGTATTGACGTTTCCAACATCTATTTCAGCAGGGGCGCATTGTTTGTAATAGTATTTATTTTTATCTATACCTTTAGGCATGAGGATATGTTAGATAAGAATGAAGTGATGTCAGATAGGCATGAAGGTATCTTAGAAAGTGAAAGGAAGAAGGATAGACCCAATATCAAGGGACTATTCTCAAACAAGGAATATATACTGTTTATAATCTTTGCTTTTGTATTTTCCTTTCCCTTAAACGCGGCGAGTACTTTCTTTCCCAGCCTGCTGCTGGAAATCGGGGGCACCAACGCAACCATCGGATTCGCGGGCTCTATCAATGCTATTGTGGAGATCCCGTTTTTCCTCTACACCCAAAAGTTGGGGAAAAGAATGGGCCACAAGGGTCTAATGTTTGTAGGATGCGTATTTATGTGCATGAGAATGTTCGGGTTCATCTTTGCCAAGAGCATTCCGGGTTTAATGGTTGCTTATTTCTTTATGGCTCCTTACACCAGCTTTTTCGCACCGGGGATGATATACTATATTCATTCCATATCGCCCCCAAACACCCAGGTTGTTGCACAAACCATTATTCAGGCCTTTGCCATGGGCAGTGCGGGAATGATAGGCAATTATCTGGCGGGTTATTTCATCGACAGCTATGGTATACGGGCTATGTATAAATATGGAACCGTCATTTGTATAGCTGCGGTAGTCTTCTTCTTTTTGTCGGGGTGGATAATAGGACGTCTTAAAGGGGGACAAATTGGCATAGAAGTTCAGAAAAAGAATATGATTGCCAATGAACATGAGGTATAATAGAAAGAAGAGAAACAATCGACGGATTATTTCAAATAAAAGAGTCTAAGACTAAAATCCGAAGAAAGGATGGATAGGGTATGAAAAAGCTCTATGGTTACATGGCAGGTACCAACCTTGGGGGGTGGATATCCCAGTATCGAGAACTGAACCATGACCACTTCAAATCATTTATTGTGGAAGAGGACATTGCTCTTATAGCTTCTTGGGGCATGGATCATATTCGGGTCCCCATCGATTATCCCGTGCTTGAAGAGGATGTTAATCCCGGGGTATACCTTGAAAGTGGGTTTCAGTACCTCGATAATTGTATCGAGTGGTGTAAAAAGCATGGGCTGAACCTTGTTATCGATGTGCACAGGGCGCCCGGGTTCAGCTTTAATACGCTGGATAAGAACACACTATTTACAGATCCAAAAATGCAGCAGCGCTTTGTAGACCTATGGATCGCCATTGCTCGTAGATATGCAGGTGAGAGCGACAACATAATGTATGAACTTCTAAACGAAATCGTGGAACCCGACAGTCTGCGCTGGAACGATCTGGCCACCAGATTGATAGAGGGTATCCGAAAAGTAGATAAAAAGCATAGAATTGTCGTAGGGGGCATCGACTATAACAGCGTAAATGCCCTTAAGGACATGCCCATATTTGATGATCCCAATATCGTATATAACTTTCATATGTATGAGCCCTTTGCGCTGACGCATCAACGGGCCAGCTGGAGCAAGGAGGCCATGGAATTTGACAGGACAATGCGCTACCCGGATGAGAGCCTGCAGGACTATATTGATTTTGCCAATTTCACGCCTTCCCGGGGCCTCGTAAATCAGTACGAGGGACTGACAAGGATGGATGTTAACTACATACGGAAGTTTTTAAAACCCGCCATAGAATTTATAGATAAGCACGACCTCCCGCTATACTGCGGTGAATATGGGGTGATCGACCATGCCGATATGGCCAGCCGGGAAGCATGGAGTGAGGATTTGGCAGAGGTTTTGCTGGAATATGGTATAGGACGGGCGGTATGGACCTATAAGAGTATGAGCTTCGCTCACATCGATGGGGATAGAAATCCGCTGAGCCAACGGCTTATAAGGGCGGTCAGCAGGCACTAGAAAATGTTCGGCAATTTTATGAAAGCAAGAGAAAGGGGAAAGAATTTATGGGTATGATATTTGAATATGATGAGGTACCAAGTGTCCAAACGAAATCCGGTAAGATAAAAGGATATGCCTATAACGGGGTACATATCTTTAAGGGTGTCCCCTATGCCCAGGCTGAGAGATTTCAGATGCCTACAGAGGTAGAGCCTTGGGAAGGGATCAAAGAAACAACCTCCTACGGGTTTGTCAGTCCGCTTCTAAAGCAGGACACTCCTTCGGTGGAGCTCATGATACCCCACAGGTATTGGCCCCAAGATGAGAATTGCCAAAATCTCAATATCTGGACCAAGGATTTAAATAGAGAGGCTAAAAAGCCGGTCCTCGTTTGGCTCCATGGCGGAGGCTACGTCGCCGGATCAGCCATTGAGCACATAGCATACGACGGGTTTAATATGTGCGATTATGGGGATGTAGTGGTGGTAACCGTAAATCATCGGCTCAATATCCTGGGCTTTTTAGACCTATCCTTCTTGGGGGAGAAGTACAATAACTCCGCAAATGCGGGTATGGCGGACCTGGTGGCGGCATTGAAATGGGTTAATGCCAATATCGTTGAGTTCGGCGGGGATCCGGATAACGTAACCATATTCGGACAGTCCGGGGGTGGCGGTAAGGTCACAGGGCTCATGCAGATTCCCGAAGCCGACGGGCTCTTTAAAAGGGGAATTGTCATGAGTGGTGTATTCGACGGCAAGATAATGACCCAGCGAAAAGGCGGCGGAGAAAGAATTGTCACCGCCATGATGAAAGAGCTGAATATTTCCGAAGATGAAGCCGAAAAGCTGGAAACCGTTCCGTATTACTATCTGGCAGAGGCCTATAACAAGGTTAGGCCCCAGATAGCAGAGGAAGGATATTATGTCGGAGGTTCGCCCCTAGTCAACGATTACTACCTCGGCGAGCCCTTAATTAAGGGACACACGGAGCACGCGAAGACGATCCCCCTCATGATAGGCTCGGTGTTTGGGGAATTTGCCTTTGAAAAGCTACCCTTTAACAAATATGAACTTAGCGAAGATGAGATGGAGGATATACTCAAGGAACAGTATGGCCAGCGCGCGGGAGAGGTCATTGAACAGTTTAAAAAATCCTATCCCGGAAAGAAGATCGTAGATCTGTTGTCCATTGACAGGATTTTCCGTGCCCCTTCCAAGGCCTTGGCAAGAGCCCATGCCGGAGAAGGCAAGGCGCCTGCCTACCTCTACAACTTTACGCTGGATTTTCCGTATCAATATGGGAAACCCGCATGGCATTGTGCCGAGATACCCTTCTTTTTTCATAACACGGACAAAGTGGAGGTATGCAACATCCCGGGGATTTCGGATAGGCTTGAAAAGAATATATTCAACGCCGTCATAAACTTTGCCCGCCATGGCGATCCCAACCATAGCGGATTGCCCCATTGGCCCAATGTTACGCCGGAAGTTGAGCCCACCATGATCTTCGATGAGGAGTGTGCGGTGCGAAACGATTATGATGATGATCTGCTGGCCTTGATTGACGAGATTCTGCCCCCTGTTAAGTTGGGGATATAATAAAGGGGTGCTTTTGGATTAACAAAGGCAGAATCCGACAAATA
This sequence comes from Clostridia bacterium, assembly GCA_035647175.1. Lineage (GTDB taxonomy): Bacteria > Bacillota > Clostridia > Caldicoprobacterales > UBA3941 > UBA3941. Next base: position 7,154 of record DASRNX010000118.1, read on the forward strand.
GCACATCCGTTATGGCTGAAATACGCATTAAAGAAGAAAAATAATGTCGAATTGAGTTTATAGTGTTAATATATTCCCGAAATGGTTTATTATATATGAAACATCCAAGGTGCTGATTAGATATACCCCTAAAAGCTTTTATGGGGTATATCCGGCACCATGAAAATTATATAGGGGAGGTTTTTCATATGCCATGGTCTCCATCTTTATCTGTAGGGATTGAACTACTGGACAACCAGCATAAAATATGGATTGAAAGGGCGGAGAAACTCTTTGATGCCGGGAAAAAGAATCAGGCCAAAGAATACATAGGAGAAATGCTTGACTTTCTCGAGGATTATACCAAAAAGCACTTTAAGGACGAAGAGAAGTATATGAGGGAAATTGGATACCCCGGGTTCGAAGAACAAAGAAAGGCCCACGCAGTTTTTATCGAGCGGTTGGCCAAGCTGCAGGCGGATTATAAGGAATCTGGCGGCAATATTTCCGTAATCGTAAAAGCCAACAGGATCGTGGTAGATTGGCTTATAAACCATATTACCAGGATGGACAAGAAGATTGGCGAATTTGTTAAGGAAAATCAATAGGTGCCCAGCCAAAGAAAATGCTCTGCAACAAGCTCATAGGCGGATCTTAAAGATCTGCCTATTGTTGTATGAAAAAGATTTCTTCAAGCGCACAAATCAATCGGTTAAAATCTTTACATTAAAAAAGACGACTCTAATGAGGGCGAACAGTCCGGCTGACGGATTTACCCGGTCTGTTCGTAGGTTTTATGCCCTTATTCATTTTCAGAAAATGAATATATGCGCGTATAGCCTTATCCAGATCCTGGCTGATACTAAGCAGCTTTTCACTATTCTGACAGCTCTTTAACTCCTCGGTTAACCTAATTATTTCCCCATCTAAATCCATGCTAGATATATCGTTCACCCCCCAATCTCTGTATTTCACGGTCAGATTGCATTAAAGACAAGTATACAATATATGATGTTGTATGTCAACTAAAGTAATACTCTATACATTGCAGATGTGTTGCAAGGACAAGGTACAATATTGCACAAAAGGTGGCGATATGCATGTATGGGGAATTTTTAGCTGATCGGATAGCCAAATTACGAGCCATGAAAAAGGTTTCTGCCCGTGAAATGAGCTTATCCATCGGACAAAATGAAAACTACATAAATCACATAGAAAATGGAAAATCAATGCCTTCGATGCAGGGTTTTTTTTATATATGTGAATACTTTGGGATAACTCCAAAGGAATTTTTTGACGAGGGGATCAACAATCCCTACTTAATCAATAAGGTAGCGGAGGATCTGAATTTCCTGGATGAAGGCCAAATAGCCAATATCTACGAAATTATTAAGGGACTGAAAAAGTAGATCGGATAGGTCCTATAAGCCGGAGTCATGGGCTTTTTTGTGGTACCCTAAATATTTTGGCATTAGGGTGCTTCATCTGTGTAGACAAATATGGTATATTATATACGACACAATAATATACAGGCAATTAGGTTATATCCTATTTGTCTGTAATATAGATAGATAATACGGAAGCTAAATTTATCTGTAGATGATAGATTTTATAGTTGACGTTGTTTATCTATAACATTATGCACTACTATTTGTAGAAACATTAACGCTTAATGAGAGGATATGAAAGTATGAAAACATTTGAACAGCTGAAGAACAAAAACCCACAGGTTACATGGATCCATGCAGATGATCCTAAGCTCTCCCCCTATGGACGGGTATTGGACATTGATACCTCCGCCTACCTAAAGGTCGTGGAAGAAGAGTTTGCCGATTTGGGAACTACTAGGGTGGTATACAATGCCTCAAGCCCGGAATTTGAAGCGCTGGAGGATCAAAACCGGGAAGTGAGCGATAAGGTATATGGACAGATGCCTATCCAGGTAGGGTGCTGCTACGGATTTAATTCCGCTATGAATGCTATGGAATGGCACCACGGCAGTGAGGTCAACGTTATGGCAACGGATACCGTACTCCTGTTGGCAACCTTTGATAAGGTAGACCAAGGGGATGGGAAGCTCACATTTGATTCAAAGGACTCCGTGGCCGTTTTTGTTCCCAAGGGATATGCCATAGAGGTCTATTCAATGGTGCTTCATTTTGCCCCTATACAAGTAGATGAGAATGGTTTCTTTGTCCTGGTAATCCTGCCCCAAGATACCAATACCCCCTTAAAGAGAGAGAACGAGGATGATTACCTAGTGGCAGTTAACAAGTGGCTAATCGCTCACCCAGATTTGGGCCGCAGAAATGATATTACGGGACCTAACATTAAAATAGCATATTAACAAGAATAAATAGAAGTTATAGATACAATCCGGTGCTGCAAATCGGCGGGCTGGAACACCGACTGCACTTATATATGGTTATAGGTAGAATGCGATCTCGGGTAGCAGGCCTGAGACCGCATTTTACAAAAATACCATGCATATATAATCATATCTATGTAGTATATATGGACTAGGTAGCGGGCATATGAAATTTTTTTAATGATTAGGATGTTGGACTAAATCAACCTATTGTCTTAGGCACAATCAAACCAGGGAAAATATAATCTTGTCCTGCCTAATTAAGAAAGGGAGATGGAAAGATGAAAAAATACTGGATAACCCAAGACAGTAAGCCCTGCATGACAATTACCCTATCATCAGATGCTACTCTGCAGGAAAGGTATGCCGCCGGCGAATTAAAAAATTACTTGGATTACATAACATCTTCGAGCATGCCTATTGGGGATGAAGAGGCTCATGGATCTGTTATAGCTATCGGTAAGGCAGCGGCACGCATTGGCGTCATAGCGAAAGACGAATTGGGTGACGATGGATTTACGTTGCGGACAGTGGGCAACAGTTTAGCTGTCGTAGGCGGGAAAAGGGGTATCATGAGGAAGCACCGATCTTAATGAGCTTAGGGCCTACCTGATAGCCAAGCTGCTTTGGGATGCAGACTGCGATTACGAAAGGCATATGCATGAATTCCTAGAATACTATTACGGAGCAGCCGCGCCATTCATTCGTCAATATATAAGGACCCTGACTGATAAGGTCGAGGGGGATAACATCCATATAGGCTTTAACGATCAATGTGACCGTCCACATCTGACCGATGATATGCTAGATATCTATGATAGACTGTTTGATCAGGCAGAAAGGGCGGTAATGGGGGATCCTATCCGGGCTGTGCGGGTGGATAGGGCTCGGCTTAGTATTCGCTGGGTTCGTCTTAAGAACAATGCCATGCTCAAGGGTAAAAAGGATCCATCTAAGATCAACCAATTCTTTAAGGATTGGCACGCCCATGGATTAACCCGAATCGATGAATGGGTCAGTAAGGAGACGACCCATCGTGCATTAATCGAGGGATTATGGCGAGGAACTGATTTCTACAAGAATTGGTGGGAAGAAGGCGGGGAAGAATTGTAATCCCCATCACAACTGTCATATCAATTGCTTCGATATATTGATCTCTGATACCAAAGATTTCTGTAACCGTGCTAAAAAGGGGGCGTTAACGCCCCCGTAACCGCTTTTATGGCGGATATTTTAATTTATGTGTTATATTTTATCAATATGTGTTATATATATCCAAATATCCGCTTTTTTAATAAATACTGACAAAAGAAAGGATGTTTTACCATGAAAAAAGGAAGGTTTGGAATAAGCCTTGCCGCAATCGCAGCGATTGCCTTTGGGTTCACCGCATTGCGCCAACCCCAATCGGTATTGCTGGTGGCGGGATTTGCCTTACTGGCAGAAAAGGACGAATGGCTTAATCGTCAGGTATTGCAGGCACTTCTATTGACCATTGCATACTATATTACCTCTATGGTTATGGATTGGATCTTTGGAGGGATTGGCAGATTGTTTGGGTTCTTGGGGGCATATGCGGCCCACACTGCTATGCTCAGTGTTAATGCCTTCGTAGGCGACGTAGTCAATTTAGCCCTTATTGTATTCTCTATTTTAGCGATTTTAAAGGTTCTTCGCGGTAATGATGCAGGCCTGCCACTAGTATCAAAGATGGCGGAAGGGGGTCTCGCCTCTACTTTTAGCGGACGACCGGGGCCAGGGGTTCCCCCAACGCAACAATACCAACCCGTTAATGGGGGAAATGCTCAACCATCCGGCCCCGGGTTTACATCACACGCACCTGTCCAGCCTGGTCCCTCGCCTACAGGAGGGCCTGATATGCAGCAGGTAACGGCAAAGACACAAGGCCAAATTGCAGAAAAGGAAGCATCGGGGAGCCCCATAAAAAAATGTTCTTCTTGCGGTGCGGCTTTGAAGCCCGAATCCCGATTCTGTACCCAATGCGGTACAAAGAACGAATAATTCAATTTTGAAATGGAGGAAAAGCAATGTTTTGTGAAAATTGTGGTAGCAGCCTTCAAGACGGAGCTAAATTTTGCGGCAGCTGCGGAGCAAAGACCGAGCCTATAGCACCTGCAGATGAGACTATACAGGCATCCACGCCGGAGATGTCCCATCAACCCCAGGTTGCGGCGGATAACGGGGCACAACCATCAGCGGCAAAAGAAGCAGAGACCCCGTCCTATACGCCGCCGGCCCGGCCCGCACCCGCTTATACGGCACCCCAACCTGCCCAGAGTTATTCTACAGGACAATCCTACCAACCCCCAGCTCCTAATCCCTATGCCCCTGGGGGATTTGTTGATAATTCGCCCCTAGGGATCGGACAATACATAGGTATGTTCCTTTTGATGGCCATACCTTTGGTAAATTTGATTTTGTTGTTTGTCTGGGGATTCGGGTCAACGGTAAATGTGAATAAGAAAAACTTCGCAAGGGCCTCCCTCATCCTGATGGCCATTTCCATAGTGCTTTGGATCATAATAGGCAGCGTAATCATAGGTATTATCCAGAGCTTAACCAGGGGTTTTTATTAAAACGCTAAGGGAAATCCTAACAATCGGGTCTCCATTAGCTTAAACTTGTTTTTGTTCTGCACCGCCTCCGTACCGAAAATCGGTATTGGAGGCGGCGATGCTTTTTGGCGGCCCAGGATCTGGCTTTTCCCCAAAATATATGGGATGTGTAAACCATACCGGGGATACCGTCGTACCAAAATCCGAAGATGATAACGGGCTTTCCTATTGCCTTACCCGGGTTGATGGTCTAAACTATATATCGTGGAGGGGTGTTTATAAGATGTTAAAGATCAATAATTTAAGTTCAGTCGGAATAATCACAAATTACAATTGTTCATCTAAATGTAAGCATTGTTCCTATGCCAGTTCCCCGGAATGGCCAAAGGACTACATGACCTCGGATGCAGCCGATGAGATATTCTCTATCTTAAAAATACTTGGCTGTGACCATGTTCACATAGGGGGCGGTGAACCCCTATTGCGCCCGGACAGGATATTTCCTATATTGGAGTCCGCTGCAAGAAACAGGATCGCCATCGATTATATTGAAACCAACGCATCCTGGTATAAGGATGAATCATCGGCTATGGATGTTCTAAAGGAGATAATGAATCGCGGTGTACACCAGCTTTTAATCTCCATAGATCCGTATCATAACGAGTATATACCTTTTTACAAGATTAAGAGCCTGATGACGGCATGCAGAAAGGCCAATATGGGCGTGTTCCCATGGCTGATGGAATTTTGGGATGACCTGGATTCCTTTGATGACACAAGACCCCATTCCCTAGAGGAATATGGAAAACTCTTCGGTGGGGGTTACCTGAGGCGCTTGCCCAAAAGATATGGGATTGGCTATAAGGGTAGGGCGTTAAAGACCTACAAGGATACATTTAAGACGGAATCCTTTGACAGCATAATGAAAAAATCCAGGGGATGCAGCCTACTATCGGGGGTCTATCATTCTCACGTAGACCTTTATGGAAATTACGTCCCCCAATCATGTCCGGGTCTTTCTATTAAGTTAGGGGAATTAGTGGACGGGGCGGACCCTGAAAAATATCCCATATTCCATAGGCTAAATACCGAGGGTATAAGGGGATTGGTGGAACTGGCCATGGATAAATACGGTTATAGACCAAAACGTGAATATGCGGGACAATGCGATCTCTGCTACGATGTCCGCAATTACCTGGTACTGACAAAGGGATTGGACCTTCCGGACCTTCAACCGACGGGCCATTACAGGTTTGTTTAGGTGATGGAAAGGTTTTCAGGTTATAATGAACTGATGCAACAGACAGATTCAACTTTTGTATAACTCTAATTTACTAGTTACCTAATCATACCAAAAAGTTTAAGGCAGGTGTTATTTTTGAAGACCGATGAATTACAGCTATTAAGAGTCAGCGAGAGCAAAAGGTTCCTTACCAAGGAGGACGGTACACCGTTTTTTTGGCTGGGGGACACCGCATGGGAGCTGTTTCACAAGCTAAACAGGGAGGATGCAGACCATTATTTAAAGGTGCGATCACAGCAGGGGTTTAACGTAGTACAGGCTGTCGCCCTATCGGAGTTTGACGGTATCAGGACCGGAAATATCTATGGGAGAAAACCCCTGCTAAAAAATGGGGAAGGGATATACGACCCCAGTCTTCCCCATGTTTCATCTGATCCTGATGATTATGACTATTGGGACCATGTTGATTTTATCATCAACAAAGCCGCGGAATACGGCCTCTACATTGCCCTTCTTCCGACCTGGGGTGATAAATTCAACCAGATGTGGGGAAAGGGTCCGGTAATATTCAACGGGAAAAACGCCTACGACTATGGGCTGTGGTTGGGTAATCGGTACAGGGATTACAACAATATTATTTGGGTGTTAGGAGGCGACAGGCCCCTTGTGACCTCCCGCCATTTTGATGTTATAAATGCCATGGCAAAGGGCCTAAAGGAGGGAGACGGCGGCAGGCACATTATGACCTTCCATCCCGTTGGTGGGCATTCGTCCTCCCATCATGTCCATGAAGAGGAGTGGTTGGACTTTAATATGATCCAGTCCAGCCACGGAAAAGTGAATAATGAAAACTATAAGATGGTAGCCGAAGATTACAATAAAATGCCTGTAAAGCCCACCTTTGATGCGGAGCCGTGCTACGAGGATCATCCCATCGGATTTAATGCCGTGAACGGATACTTTGATGCCGCCGATGTAAGAAAGGCCGGATATTGGTCGGTTTTTTCAGGTGCCATGGGCCATACCTACGGGCACCACTGCATATGGTCCATGACCACACGGGTTGAGGCCTATTTTATAATGGATTGGAAGACCGCACTTTTACGGCCGGGTGCAGAGCAGATGGGACACATAAAATCTCTGATGGAATCGAAACCCTTTACCGATAGGATACCCGACCAATCCATAATCGCCGAAAACTACGAAGGGGCAAATCACCTGAGGGCCATAAGGGGCAACAACTATGCTTTTATGTATTCCCCCGGCGGCCTGAATACTAAAGTACATATGGGCATTATATCGGGGGATCCTGTAGATGCCAAGTGGTATAACCCCCGAACCGGGAAATATGACAGCATAGGTAAATTTGAAAACAAGGGTACAGTTGACTTTCTCCCACCCACTGCTGGCAGGGGAGAGGATTGGATCTTGGTGATAACCGACGAAGACTGCCCCCGACATTGATTTGGGAAAACTAGGGGAGAATTTGCTCCGCGATAGTCCTGTAGATGAGCTCATAGCCCTTTTTATTGGGATGGATTCCGTCATAGCACAGAAAATCCCGGTAGTTATTATATTTTAAAAATGCGCTGCGGATATCGATAATGGGCACTCCCATCCTGGTGGCCAGGAGCATGACTTCGACATTGTACATCTCCTGCCAGCGATAGATCATATCTACATCCCCCAGCCATTTTAGGATGTTGTCAGCGTTTAACCCTCTGGAAATCCAGTTAAAGTATCGTTTGGGGTCTAGTGGGGGAAGGTTAAGGACCGTCGGTTTTCCCCCGCTGGCCTGAATTTCGTCAATAATCTGTCCATATAGTCTCCTGAATTCCTTGGGGGGAGTCCTTGGGGAATGCTCCTTGTCAGGATTTTCCGCTACATCCTTCCATATAAAATCGCAATCGTTGCCGCCCATCTCAAGAAGGACCCTACTATATCCCATAAGCTCATGGGTGTATCGTTTTATGACCGACAGGGCCTTTGAAACGGTACAACCAAACCTGGCATAATTATTGATGTTAATGCCTATTCCGCCGAGAAGGGATTCCCAATCCACCTTCATTACGCTATAGCGTTTGGTATCTGGATTTAGCACAACACCTTTCCCGATTGAATCTCCAAATATACAGATATTATCGATAGACATATCCAGCCTCCTATAATCTATTGGTCCGTGTTCTATTCATCAAACTTTCCCCATTTGCGCCTCACATAAAAGGTCAAAGAAGCCGCCGCCAGGTATACTACATACAAGATCCATGCAACATCCCAAAGTCCGAATCGTATTGATACAAGCAGATACGAGATGGTGGTAAGCATCAGTCCCGCTGTAAGGAGTTGCACCTGCCTCTGAAACGTGGATATATTCTTCCGGTTAAGCAAGTAGTCTGTCATAATATACAGAAATACAAGGATCAAGGCTATTATCCAGCTATGCTCCCATATGCTCTTAGAATGAACTGCGGATAGGTACAGGGATGGGAAAACGTAGAATATCGGTATCAAGCCGGCATAGATAAGCGCCACTCCCCACCGCTCAAGCCGCTTGAAGTTAAATAGTCTGGCATAGCCATATGTACTTGCTGAAAAATATACCAGGTATATAAAGGAGCCGCCGACAGCAATCAACCAGGTCTTTTCAAAGGTTTTTAGTACAACCATGCTTACAAAGAGATAGATCAGGGTCAGGGTAATAAAGTAGAATGAGCTGAAAAAGATAAGCCCGATTAAATTTCTCTTGAGGGCTCCTAAGGAGCTCCCTTTTTCTACCTCTTTTAAGGCTTCCCTGTAATCTGCCATTATCTCTATGGCCATCTTGTAGCTTGCGCCCTCGCTCATCCCCAAGTTCAAGCAATCGTTATACCTGTCAAGGACGATGGAATATAGTTCATCCCGTACTTCGACGATATCCCTGGTTTTGGGGTACAAAAGGAATTTTCTGTTTATGTACTTTTCAAGTCTCGCCTTCACGATAAGCCACCCCCGGTGATCAGTTTGTTTAAGACGATGTTTATTTTCTCCCACTCATCAACCTTTCGCCTATACTCATCCCTGCCTTCTTGTGTGATGGTATAGTACTTGCGTCTCGCACTGCCGTCCTCGTCTCCCCAGTAGCTTGAAATCAGCTTATTCTTTTCCATGCGCTTAAAGGCCGTATATATCGTAGCATCCTTTATGCTGAACAAACCCTCACCCCCCTCGATGATGGTCTTCATGATCTCATAGCCGTATGAATCCTTTTTTGATAAAATGGCCAGAATAATGGTCTCCGTATTGCCTCTCAGTATCTCGCTGGAATAGCGCACCTTATCTCCCCCGATATCTAACCTGGTTAGGTATATTGTAACGTTATTATGAATGACTGTCAACCATACCTCAAAAATAATTTAGCTTAAAATCTTAGCGTATTTAATACGGGGGCATGAAAGGTATTGAGAAAATGGGGGGATCCGATGTATAATGGATAAGGCGGGGGAGACGGAAGGAGCCGTCGGTAAAAATTATGGAGGCGGGTCATCCGGTACATACAAGGTTTTAAAACATCGGAAGCAATTGCATTGGCAATTGCAACACACAGGTTTAAACGAGGCGGGGGATTTATCCCCACCACATGTTTTGCTAATGGGAACTCGCCGCTTATAGAAGCGGGAGACATCTTACCGACTTGTTTTAATTTGGCATAAGAGGGATAGGAATGTTAATGGGCGTTGAGATGGTAAACATAGTCCTAATAGGGATGCCGGGGTCAGGTAAGAGCACAATCGGCGTCTTGTTGGCGAAGGCCTTGGGAATGGATTTTATCGATACGGATTTGTTAATTCAAGGAAGGATGGGTACCCTGCTGCAGGACATCATCAGGGATAGGGGTATTGGTGGATTTATACACATAGAAAATGAAATCATAACCGGGATAAATTGTTTGAATACCGTTATCGCTACCGGTGGGAGTGCAGTATACAGCCATGAGGCTATGGGGCATTTAGGGTCAAGGGGAATCATAGTCTATTTAGAGGTCGGTTATAATGAGATAGTCAGGCGGATTACCAACATAACTTCCAGGGGCATTGTATTCGAAGAGGGGGAGGAGCTGATTGATCTATATGATAGAAGGCTACCCCTATATGAAAGGTATGCTGATTTAACAATCCATTGTAACCATAGGGATATTGAAAGTATAGTCAGCCAGATAAAAGAAGATGTGAAAGGCTTATAAAATTCCTACCATCAGCAGGTTTTTATGTTATCTATATGTTCTACAATAAACATTCTACATTCACCATATTTGAACTACATGGCCAAAATATTTTAAAAAGCTGGGAGGAAGGTCTATGCGTAATACGTTTGATGAGATTTTTGAATACGTTAAGGAACTGGACATAATCGATTCCCACGAGCATCTGCCGCATCGGGAAGATGCCAGGGAAAAGGATACCGACGTTATTATAGAGTATCTGGCCCACTACTTTAATAGGGATCTTATATCGGCGGGACTCAGTTCCGAGGATTTTCGCAGGGTTATGGATCCCGGTATGCCCATTATGGAAAAGTGGGACATAGTCGAACCTTTTTGGAATTATTCCCGCTATACCGGATACGGAAGGGCTTTGGATATATCGGTTAAGGCTATCTACGATATAGATGGGATTTCAGGGGAGACAATTGGGGATCTCAACGATGCCTTTAAAGGATCCTTAAAGCCGGGACACTTTAAAAAGGTATTAAAGGATATGTCAAAAATCGAGGTAAGCCTTTTAGACGCAAACCTTGAGTGTGATCCGTACTTTTTTAAAAGCGTCTATAGACTGGATGACTTTATATATCCTAAAAGTCACAGGGATGTAGCGGAGATAGAGAGAAAATCCGGGCTTAGAATAAATTCTTTTGACAGTTGGCTTGAGGCATGCGAAACGGTATTAAATAAGGCTCTTAAATCCGGCGCCGCAGCCCTGAAAAGCGGACTGGCCTACGACCGTAGCCTAAGGTACGAAAGGGTAACAAGGTACGATGCAGAGCTGGGCTTTAATGAGATCTTCAAAACCCTAAATTCCCCGGATTGGGGGGACAATCCCTTTAATGTAGGAAAACCGTTTCAGGATTATATGATGCACTTTATCTTGGGACTGGCCAACAAAGGGAATCTTACCTTCCAGTTTCATACAGGCCTTCAGGAGGGCAACGGAAACCTTATCTATAACAGCGATCCTTCGCTGTTATCCAACCTGTTCCTTGAATACCCGGATGTGGACTTTGATATCTTTCATATAGGGTATCCGTACCAGCATGTATTGTCGGCCCTGGCGAAGAATTTCCCCAACGTATACATCGATATGTGCTGGGCCCATATTATATCACCTGCCGCATGCGTTAATGCCCTGATAGAATGGATCGATTCCGTTCCGTACAATAAAATAACTGCATTTGGCGGGGATTACCTGATCGTAGACGCCGTATATGGGCACCAATATTTGGCCAGGGAAAACGTTAGCAAATCCTTAGCCCACAAGGTTGGGGAGGGGATATTCCCCATAGACGAGGCCAAACATATAGCCAAGGCTTTGTTCTATGATAATCCAAAGAGGATATTTAAGCTGAATTAACCTAAGTTAAGCCAGCTGAATATAGACTAACAATCAAGGAGGAAACAACCATGGGAGACAAAAAAATTAATATCGGAATTATTGGGGCAGGCAACATAGCCCAGAACTCGCACATACCCGCCTATCTCAAGCAAGATGATGCCAAGATAATCGCCATATGCGATATAAACCTTGATAGGGCCAAGGAAGTGGCAGCCAAGCACAACATTGAATATGCGGTGAGTTCCATAGAAGAGTTGGTGGCCATCGATGAAATTAATGCTATCAGTATCTGCGCTTGGAACAATGCCCACGCTAGGGCCGCTATTGCGGCTGCCAACGCAGGGAAGCACGTCCTGTGCGAAAAGCCTATGGCCATGACCGTAGCCGAGGCGGAGGAAATGAAAGAGGTTGCAGAAAAGAATAACATAGTATTTATGATGGGCTTTACCAACCGTTTTCGTGCCGATAGCAAGGTCATCAAGGAGATAGCGGACAGCGGTAAGCTGGGCGACATCTACTACGCAAGAACCGGTTGGTTCCGCAGAAGGGGAACACCCCTTGGCTGGTTTACCGACCTTTCCAAGTCCGGCGGCGGCCCCGTTATAGACATCGGTGTCCATGTAATAGATCTGACCTGGCACTTTATGGGCAAACCTCGTCCCATAAGCGTAACGGCCACAACCTATGACAGGATCGGCGACTATAAGACCAAAGGGGTCAGTCGCTGGGAAGCTCTGGATACGGATAACCCGGTATTTGATACCGAGGATTCCGCCGGCGGTTTTATAAAATTTGAAAACGGCGCATCCATGAGCTTTGACGTAAGCTGGGCCATCAACGGCAAGGATACGGGGATCTTCAGCAACATCTTTGGAACCAAGGCCGGTGCAAGCCTCAATCCCTTTATGATATACGGTGAAGAGGAAGGATACCTAATGGATTCCTCCCCCAGTGTAGAATCTCAAAATAGCTTCGAAAATGAGATCAGACACTTTCTAGACTGCGTCAAAACCGGGGAAGAGCCTATCTCGTCTGCAAGGGACGGGGTCATGATTCAAAAGATATTAAACGGTATCTATGATTCTGCAAGGCTTGGGAAAGAGGTTATATTGGATTAAAATCTGCTTACACCAATCCATTTTCCATAGTTGTATGTTTTACGATAAACTTACCATACTAAAGATAAACAATTGTTGATTGAATAAATTCGTTATAAATAGGTGTTCGAACCCGGATAGGCCGCTGAGGCCTGCCCGGGTTTTTTCAAAGCAGGGGTGAGAGGAGCCTGGAAACGGACTCCTTGAATCTCATGGAAAGGGGACGGGCCGCATAGCTCTCCGGGGTGATTTGCTCACAGAGTCTCAAATCTTCCAAGAAGAATCCCTCCAGCTTTTTAATAATATCTGTGTCGTATATAAAGGTATTGACCTCAAAGTTCATAGAAAAGCTTCGAATATCCAGGTTAGCGGTGCCTACGGAGGCGACGGAATCGTCGGTAATAAGGAGCTTGCTGTGTAAAAAACCGTTGTCGTAGATATAGGCCTTTGCGCCGGCCTCCAACAGTTCGCCGATATACGACGTAGAGGCCCAATAGACGAAGGGATGGTCCGGCATGGCGGGTATCATGATCCTCACATCTACCCCGCCAAGGGCAGCTATCTTCAGCGCCGTTGCCATGCTATCATCGGGAACAAAATAGGGTGTTTGGATATAGACCTTCTTCCGAGCCCTCGAGATCATCTTGACATAGCCCTGGTGTATGGCTGCCCAGGATGAATCGGGTCCGCTGGAAACTATCTGCAGGCCGGAGCCATCTGTATCATACTTGTGGGGAAAGTATTTGCGAGAGGCAGGTATATCCTTTTTGGAGGCAAATTGCCAGTCCATCATAAAGCGAAGCTGCAGCTGGTCTACCGCACTGCCTCTTATCATGAGATGCATGTCCCTCCAGAATCCGTACTTTAAGGATCTACCCAGGTATTCGTCCCCCAGGTTCAGGCCGCCGGTAAAAGCGATTTCGCCGTCTATGACTATGATCTTCCTATGATTTCTGTAGTTCACCCGGACGTTTATATATGGGATGAAGGGTGGCAGGAAGGCCGCAACCTTTCCCCCTGCCCGGATTATGGGGTCGAAGTACCTTTTTCCGACAAATAGGCATCCCATCCCGTCGTAGAGGAGCCTCACCTCTACGCCTTCCTGGGCCTTTTGAGCCAGCAGGTCCCGGACCGCCCTTCCAATCTCATCGTCTCGAATTATGTAGTAGGCCATATGTATGTGGTGCTTTGCTCCCCTCAGCTCTTCTATGAGGGCCGGAAACTTTTCGTCCCCGTTATTTAGGATGGTCACCTTATTGTTTCTGGAGAATACGGAACCGGAATTTCGGTAAAACAAAAGGATCAGATCCCCTATATTGAAAATATTCGGATCATTAAAATCCAGGTGATGTTGGGTCAGCATCTCTGACCTTTGCCGGGCTACTCTTATCATATCGTTATGCCCTTTTGCGGTAATTCTTTTTCTCTTTCTGTAGTTCTGGCCCAGAAACAGGTAGAGAACAAAGCCCAGCCCCGGAACGAACATTAGAATTAGGACCCAGGCCCATGTTGTGGTGGGATTGCGTCGCTCCAGAAATATAAGGGTGAGGGCAAGGGCAATATTTATGATAAATATAATAGCAGAAAAGTAAAAGTTCATCGTTAAACCACCCCATCCATGTTTTACGTAGCCTTACCATAATTTTATCATTTCTCCGCGGTATCTATATAATCCTTCTATTGGTGGGAAACTTGTATTATAATATGGCTATTGAACGTCCGGTATCATCATAAGGCGTTCTGCTGTTTTGCATGGGTGGATGATTTATCTATAAAACAAGATATGGAGGATGAAAATGGATCATTATTATAGCGAAAATCCAAGGGTCCAACATGATATCGGCCGGATTGAATATAGCCTGGGGAATATTGAACTTTCATTTATCACGGATGCGGGGGTATTTTCCAAGGACAGGGTGGACTATGGAACTCATATTCTGCTGAGGAGCCTGCCACCGTTAGTGGGCAAGATTTTGGATCTTGGGTGCGGATATGGACCCATAGGGATTACCCTAGCTAGGCTCAACCAAAATTCTGAGATTACTATGGTCGATATTAATCAGCGGGCTGTAGACCTCGCTAAAATAAACGTTGAACAAAACGGCATAACAAACGCCGGGGTGTTAAAGAGTGACGGCTTTGAAAACCTGGACGAGAGCTTCAACGCTATCATCAGCAATCCCCCCATACGCACGGGAAAGAAGGTCATATATTCGCTATTTGAAGAGAGCGGCAAGTATCTTCAAGACGGTGGAAGCATTTATCTGGTTATACAGAAAAAACAGGGCGCCAAATCCGCCATGGAAAAGTTGGACCAAATTTACGGAAATTGCAGTGCCATAAACAAAAAAGGCGGGTATTGGGTTTTACATAGTGTTAAAGTTTGACAGGCTGCATTAAATTGAATATTTATTTAGTTAGCAGAAAACAATAAGGGTGATCATTTTATGAAAGGAGTGTTTTTTTGTGACGCAGATCAATCAGATGGAACTCCAAAGCATACGGCACCTAATTGGGGAACACGAGACAGCATACCAAAAACTGTCCACCTATGCCCAGCGATGTACTGACCCGCAAATAAAACAGCTATTTCAACAATCGGCACAGGATGCCCAAAATAGTAAGCAGAGATTAATGACTTTTTTAGGATAAGGAGTGGTGATGATGCAGGAAAAGGATATGGTAAATGATATACTATCCACGCTAAAGAGCAGCATTGCAGGATATGCCCATATTATAAGCGAGGCCGGTAACGAGGAATTCAGACAAACCGTTCAGCAAATGCGAAACGGCGATGAAAAATGCCAGTATGATTTGTTTAAGATAGCCCAGGAAAAGGGCTACTATATACCCGCCCAGGCAGCCAGCCCCAACGATCTTCAGAACGTAAAATCGCAGTTCTCCGGCTGAGCATGCCGGAACATACATTATTATAAATATGGAACCAGCTGAGCCGCAGACAATATCGTCTGCGGTTTTACTTAGAATATAACTATTATTTCACACATTATAGCGGACCATCATATTCTGTATTAGAACATGAAGGAGGGGGGAAACTTATGGCAGGTATGATGGAGGCCTTAGGAGGAATGTTTTGCGGTAAAGGCGGGGATCAGAGCCTACTTTTCTTTTTCTTACTGTTGGTGATAATCTTCTGTAATTGTGGGCTGTTCAACGACGGGGATGAGCTACTATTCTTCTTCTTATTGCTGATTCTTCTATTCGGTGGCGGATCTTTTTTCCGCGGCTTTGGTGTACAGAGCAAGGACAGCTAGTAGGGAAATAGTTCGGTATCTGACCCATTCCATAAGCCTCGAGACGGGGAAAATACAAAACTTTAAAAGGTGGAGAAAGGCTGTAGATATGAAATTGTGCTATCTATGGCCTTTTTAAATTAGGTACGTTAGCCGGGATATAATCCTTATGGAAAGGCCTGGGGCTTTTATTCTATTGCCTTATCGTCTGTCAATAGCTGTCGTCTTGGTTTGGGAGCGGGATAGAGGACTGTCATCTTAAGTAAATTTAAATTGAATATACTAGATGGGAAAATTGTGATACAATCTAAAATAAGAATAATGATGCGGCATTACAGGTGTTGGGTGCTTAAAGGACGAATAAAAGCCCGCATTTTTTAAAATATTTAAGATGGATGACAACAGGGACGGATTAACGGAGGTATACATATGACGGGGATCACAGACAGAATACAGGGATTGAGGGAAGGGATGCTGGATAGGGGTATAGATGCCTATATAGTCCCCAGCTCCGATCCGCATATGAGTGAATACGTAGCGGCCCATTGGGAAGGGCGAAAATGGCTGTCGGGATTTACAGGTTCGGCGGGAACCCTGGTAATCACCCGGGATTTTAGCGGATTGTGGACCGACGGAAGATACTATGTTCAGGCAGAGAAGCAGCTTCAAGGGACCGGCATCCAGTTGTTCAAGGCCGGAATGGAAGGCGTCAAGAGCTTTACCCAATGGATTGCAGATACCTTGGATAAGGGAAGCTGTGTGGGGGTAGACGGGAAATTATTTTCTTTATCCCAGGTGCGAAAGATGGAGAGCCGGTTTTCCAAAAAGGGTATTTCCATAAACAAGGAGCATGACCTTTTGATGGGGATATGGAAGGACAGACCACCGATCCCAAATGGGCCTGTATTTGTACACGATATCGCCTATGCGGGAAGGACTGCGGCCCAAAAAATAGAGGACGTCAGAGCAAGGATGACCCAAAAAGGCACCGACTATCACCTTGTTTCCAGCCTGGATGATATCGCCTGGCTCTACAATATCAGGGGCAGTGACGTAGATTACAACCCTGTAGCCATATCCTATGCCCTGGTTTCAGACGAGAGGGCGTGGCTATTTATAAACGGGGAAAAGGTTTCGGAGCCCGTCAGGGAGCATCTAAAGGATAATGGGATAGAGGTAGAGGATTATGAAGAAATAGAATCCCATCTGTCGCGGCTGGGCGAGGGCGACACAATTTTGCTGGATGTTAACAGGGTAAATAGTTGGCTTTATAATGCCATTCCCGATGGTGTAGGAATCGAAGAGGATACCACCATAACCACCACCTTGAAGGCCATCAAGAATGAGACGGAGATCGAAAACCTAAAAAGAGCCCATGTAAGAGATGGGGTCGCCATGGTAAGGTTTCTCTATTGGCTGGACAACAACATATCCAAGGGGGATATCACCGAAATTACTGTAGCGGATAAGTTGGAGGAGTATAGGAGCCAACAAGAAAACTACGTGGGCCTCAGCTTTCCGACCATAGCGGGGTATGAGGACCATGGCGCAATAGTACATTATCAGGCCGATGAAGAATCGGCATATACCCTCGGGACCGATGGGATGATACTAATAGATTCTGGGTGTCAATATTTGGATGGGACCACGGACATCACCAGGACCATTCCTCTGGGAGCCACAACAAGTGAAGAGCGGCGGGATTACACCTTGACTCTAAAGGGCAATATCAAGTTGACTAGGACCAGATTTCTTAAAGGGGCGACGGGGGCCAACCTGGATATTTTGGCCAGATTGCATCTGTGGGAGCATGGTATAGACTACAAGCACGGGACAGGCCATGGTGTGGGATACTTTCTAAACGTTCATGAGGGACCCCAGGGCATTAGCCCCATATCCTCAAGGGTTAGGTTGGAGGCAGGGATGCTGGTTACCAATGAACCCGGGGTATACCGTGAAGGGAGCCACGGCATAAGGATAGAGAATGAATTGTTGGTAGTAGAGGATATAGAGACGGAATTTGGTGAGTTTCTTAGGTTTGAACCAATTACCCTTTGCCCCATTGACTTGGCTCCGATAGAGCTGGATCTATTGGATGAAGGGGAAAAGAGGTGGCTCAACGAATATCATAAATGGGTTTATGATATTCTAAGTCCGTTATTGAACCAAGAGGAGAGCCTGTGGCTTAAGGATAAGACCAGGGCGATATAACGAAACGAGTGGGCAGGATGTCACCCGCCTTTATAAGCGGAGAGTTCCGATTGGTAAAACAGGCGGTGAGTACAAATTTCCCGCCTCGTTGAAACCTGTGTGTTGCAATTGCCTCCGATGTTTTAATATGGCCCTACACACCTATGGGAAAAGAATATAGATGAGATAGGAGATAGATAGATGAGCATGAAAATCGTTGCCGACAGCTGTTGCGACGTGAATCCTGAAATTGAAGAAAGGACGGATATACAATTAGTACCCCTTACAATTCAAATAGAGGATAAGGATTATAGGGACGACAAAGACCTTGATATTGACAACTTGATTGTGGATATGAGAAATTCTCCAAAGGTACCAAAAACCGCATGTCCCTCGCCCCAGGATTTTATTGAGAGATATAAGGGCGGCGAAAGCGTGTTTGTGGTGACCCTATCCTCTGCATTAAGCGGAACATACAAGAGCGCCATGCTGGCGAAGGAGATATTTTTAGAAGAGGTAGAGAATAAGTTTATACACGTCTTTGATTCCTTGAGCGCCTCGGTGGGGGAAACCCTGATCAGCCTGCATATATCAGAGCTAATCAATAAGGGATTAAAGGAGGTTGAGATTGTCGATAAGGTAAACGCCTATATAAAGGATATGAGAACCTTCTTTACCCTAAAAACCCTGGATAATCTGGTAAAGTCCGGCAGGGTAAGCCAGTTTGTGGCAAGGGTGTCCTCCATCCTGTCAGTGAGGCCAATTATGGCGGGTAACCGGAAGGGCGAAATAGAGGTGCATGAAAAGATAGTAGGGGCCAGAAGGGTGTTTAAAAGGTTGGTGGATGTAATCGGTGAACACGGCCAAAACCTGGAGGATAAAATATTGGGCATAGCCCATTGCAATGCTTTGGAAAATGCCTTGGCCTTTAAGGAGGAAGTACTGAAGAGGTATAACTTCAAGGATATAATAATAGTCAAGACGGCGGGAATAAGCACCATCTATGCAAATGAGGGCGGACTGATCATCGCTTTTTGACGGGCCTGTTATCTACAGGGCATTGATGGCTACCCCTTTCTATTTTAAGCCTATGCGGGAATGGGGCGCTGTCCGCATAGGCATTATTCTATTTTAGGGTGTATGGAATTCATATTGCAAGCATAGTTATAGAAGAGGACAATATGAAGGGACTTGGTTCTATGGGGGTTATTCCGTATATCCTTTTTATCATTGGGTGTATTTTTATCATAAAGGGCGGGGATCTCTTCGTCGAGGCTGCCATCTGGATAGCCCGGGTGACGGGAATGTCGGAGGTGCTCATCGGTGCCACCGTGGTCAGTGTTGCCACTACCTTGCCGGAGTTGACGGTATCTACGCTATCCAATTTACAAGGTCAGGCGTCCATGGCCATAGGAAATGCAGTCGGGTCTACCATCTGCAACATCGGTCTTATCCTGGCCGTTAGCTGTATTATAAGGCCCAGCAGGATCCACTCCCGATTTTTCCATCTAAAGGGTATAGTCCTAATTTCGTATACCCTTCTATTATGGGGGCTGTCATTTAAGGGTGGGCGCATAGGCACCAGGGACGGCTGGATATTGCTAGTGCTCCTGGCGTCTTATCTGGCAATTGATTATGGAATAGTCAAATATAAGAGCCCCAACAGAGCGCCGTCGCTGCTTATGCCCATGGCCCCCAAGGAATGGCGGGGACAATTTTTAAGATTTCTAGTGGGGCTGGTATTCATCCTGGTGGGGGCTCGGCTCCTGGTCAAGTACGGCATAGAGATAGCTAGATTCTGGCATGTACCGGAGACCATAATAGCCCTTACCATAATAGCCATAGGCACTTCGTTGCCGGAGCTTGTAACGTCTATGACCGCCGCCATAAAGGGTCACGAGGATCTCTCCGTGGGAAATATATTGGGGGCAAATATCCTGAACATTACCCTGGTTCTTGGGGTATCGGCATTGGTGGGGCCTTTGGAAGTGCCCGCCCAATCCAACGCGTTCGATATACCGGTATCCCTTGTCATGGGGCTCATACTGGTTGTGCCGGGGGTGGTTACCAGGACCATTTCCAGGCTTCAGGGCGTCGTCCTCCTAATTGGATATCTTGCATATATAGCCATCCTATTCTTCGTCTTCGGATGATCCGCGGGCAAATCCAATTTGCTTGAAGTGACTATTCCTGTGGTATATATAATAATTCTGACATAGGGGGTAACGGGTGGGGTATGGGGAAATCTTTTAAGAAACAGCTGTCTTCGTGGATCTATCAGAACGATATAG
>DASRNX010000119.1:0-6163 GCA_035647175.1 Clostridia bacterium
AGGCAATTGTCGGCAAGAAGGTCATTCTGCCGCTGGTGAATAAGGAAATCCCGGTCGTTGCCGATGACTATGCCGAAATGGAATTTGGCACCGGCTGTGTCAAGATGACGCCCGCCCACGACCCCAACGACTTTGAGGTGGGCCTAAGGCACGACTTAGAGCAGCTTAGGGTTATGGATGATGCCGGGGTCATGAACGAACATGCGGCTAAATATAAGGGCCTTGATAGATACGATGCCAGGGAGCGGATTGTAAATGATCTAAAAGATCAGGGACTATTAGCCAAGGTAGAGGATCACAGCCATAATGTAGGGCATTGCTACAGGTGCGATACCGTAGTTGAACCTATCATATCCAAGCAATGGTTCGTAAAGATGGAACCCTTAGCTAAACCCGCTATCGAGGCTGTCAGGGACGGACGGGTAAAGTTCATCCCGGAAAGATACGACAAGACCTATTTTAATTGGATGGAAAACATCAGGGACTGGTGCATATCAAGGCAGCTCTGGTGGGGGCACCGCATACCCGCCTACTACTGCAAGGACTGCCATGAGACCATAGTAGCCAGGGATATACCCGATAAATGCACGAGATGCGGCAGCGAGAATCTAAAGCAGGATGAGGACGTTTTAGATACGTGGTTCAGCTCGGCCCTTTGGCCTTTTTCCACCCTGGGCTGGCCAGATAAAACGGAGGACTTGGATTACTTCTATCCCACCAGCGTTCTGGTAACGGCCTACGACATAATCTTTTTCTGGGTAGCCAGGATGATATTTTCAGGAATAGAGCACATGGGGGAAATTCCCTTCCACCATGTATTCATCCACGGCATTGTCAGGGATTCCGAGGGCAAAAAGATGAGCAAATCTCTAGGTAACGGCATAGACCCCTTAGAGGTAATCCATGAATACGGTGCCGATGCCCTAAGGCTCAGCTTGGTAACTGGAAATTCACCCGGAAACGATATGAGGTTTTACACGGAAAGGGTAGAGGCCTCCAGAAACTTTGCCAATAAGATATGGAACGCCTCCAGGTTTATAATGATGAACCTTAAGGATACCGAACCTAAAAAGCCCCATAGGGAGGAGCTGGAACTGCCCGACAGGTGGATAATCAGCAAATATAATCGTCTGGTTAAGGAAGTAACGGAAAACCTTGAAAAGTATGAGCTGGGGATCGCAGTTCAGAAGCTCTATGACTTTATTTGGAATGAATTCTGCGATTGGCATATAGAACTTGCGAAGCCCAGGCTATATGAAGAGGAGGGCAGGCAGCGGGAGACGGCGTTGTACACCCTGACCTATGTACTGTCCAACACCCTAAAGCTGTTGCATCCCTTTATGCCCTTCATAACCGAGGAGATATGGCAGCACCTGCCCCACGAGGGGGAGAGCATTATGATATCCCCATGGCCGGAGTTTGATTTAGGCGAAACGGACGAAGAGGCGGAGGAGCAGATGGAGGCCATAATGAACGCCATCAGGAGCATAAGAAACGTCAGAGCAGAGATGGATGTTCCTCCATCCCAAAGGGCCCAGGTAATTATTTTACCCTCAGAAGGATACGGGGAGGTATTCCACAAAGGAAAAATGTATTTTGAAAGGCTCGCCTACGCATCCAAGGTAGTTATAGGCGATAGCGAAGATGATATCCCAAAAAACAGCGTTTCGGCGGTTGCCGACAAAGCCCAGCTCTATATGCCCCTTGAGGACTTGGTGGATTTTAACAAGGAAATGGAAAGGCTACGCAAGGAAAGCGATAACCTAAAGAAGGAGATCGCCAGGGCTGGAGGAAAGCTGGCCAATGAAAACTTCGTAAAGAAAGCGCCCCCTGCAGTTGTAGAAGAGGAGAGGCAAAAGCTGGAGAAGTATCATGAGATGATGGAAAAAGTAGCGGAGAGAATGGATGCTCTAAATAAAATGATGGAATAAGGGTGGGTGGATTTATATATATGAACTACGATGAGGCACTTCAGTATATACATGGGACATATAAATTTGGCTCTAAGTTGGGCCTTGAAAATATCAAGGATCTGCTGGGCAGGCTTGGTGACCCGCAAAGACAATTTAAAATTATCCATGTAGCCGGTACCAATGGGAAGGGCTCCGTTACCTCTATGATAACCAATATCCTACACGAGACCGGCTACAAGGTGGGGATGTTTATATCCCCTTACCTTGAGAACTTTACCGAGAGGATACAGGTAAACCTTGAGGAAATTCCCAGAAACGATTTAGCTACAGCCACCCAAAGGGTCAGGGAGAAGGTAGGGGAGATGGTTGCGTCCGGCAGCAATCACCCCACAGAATTTGAAATAGTTACCGCCATCGGATTTCTTTACTTCGCCCGGCAAAACATCGATATAGCGGTTGTGGAGGTGGGTCTCGGGGGTCGATTTGACGCTACCAACATAATTGATGAGCCGCTGCTATCGGTAATTACCTCCATCGGCTTTGACCATGTGGCTATACTGGGCAGCACCTTGGGCGAGATTGCCTTTGAAAAGGCGGGGATAATAAAACCCGGCAGACCGGTGGTAAGTTACCCCCAGCTGGAGGAAGCATCTACGGTTATCGATAAAGCGGCAAGGGATAGAAATGCCCCTTACTATGAGGTTGACGGCCATCAAATTGATGTAAAAAAAGCAACCCTACATGAGAATGTATTCGATTTCAGATACGGGGATGAATTATATAAGGATTTAAGATTGAATCTCATTGGGGAACATCAACTCTTAAACGCTGCTACAGCCCTGACAGCCATAGAAGTTGTGAAAGGGCTTGGCTTACAGGTTTCTAAAAGGGCCGTATCAGAAGGCCTTTCCAAAACAAGGTGGCCCGGCCGCCTGGAAAAGATTAATGACAATCCGATTATTATCATAGACGGTGCCCACAATGTAGCCGGCGCCGACGCCCTGGCCCATACCATCGGCACTTACTTTGCCCATGAGGATATTACCCTAATATTGGGTGTATTGGGGGACAAGGAAGTAGACGCCATAATAAATAGAGTATGCCCACTGGCTGATACCGTCATCACAACAAGGCCCGATAACCCGAGGGCTATGGATCCCGAAGAGCTGGGTCAAAAAGCTTTGATCTATAATGATAAGGTCATAGTGGAACCCGACATTATAGGCGCTATCCAAAAGGGAATGGATATAGCGACCAAGCAAGGGTTGATCCTAATATGCGGTTCCCTTTACCTAGTAGGGACCGCCCGGAAATATATTAAGGGTATGGATAAAAAGGAATGAGGATAAAGTGAAGTAAGAATAAAATGAAGTAAGAATAAGATAGGGATATAGAAAGAACCGATAGTGGTCTTCATATCGCTTCATCCGCATAGAATGTAATAGCTATTTGTGCGTGCAAATATGCCCTACTATGGGGAGGTATTATACGATATCCTGATTGCAAAGTTCTAGTAGGGGATATTTGCCGCGGGACATATAGCCAATACCCGATAGATGGGAAGATGAAGCGATGGAAGTAAAACCTGAAGCATATGATAATGAGACATTGCTTGGGCTCTTGCAAGGTGCGTTCAAGGATTGGAAGAGGGCCCAAAACATATGTGTAAGGCAGGGAGATATATACATAAGGCAAAACAGCTATTTTGACAACGCCGAAAACCTTAGGGATACATATCTTTCCCTTTTGAATGAGGCAAGAAAGAGGGATCTATCCCTATCCCGAGAGGAATTGATTAATTCTATATTGTATACAGAATCACCAAGAACAAGAAAGCAGCCTAAATTATAGAACCGGAGGGCTGCTTTTATAGTACACATATTTGCTCTCCCCCATATAATGAAACTAGCCTGCTTTTAAGGGATACATTTATTCATAGGGGAGGTCATTATGGATTATAAACCCGTGGTAGCAGTAGCTAATACCGATGATAGCAGCATTTCCGTTATAGACCCTATTGCCTGGGAAGAGATGAAGCGAATACAGCTTCCGCCAAATTCCGGACCATACGATTTAATCAAACTGGGGTCCTGCCAAAGGATCTTGGTGAGTTTAACCTATGCCGATGCACTAGCCTATGTTGATTTGAAAAAGGGTAATGTGCTGGAAATTATGGCAATAGGGAGGCGTCCATGCCACCTTATATACGATGAAACCCAAAACCTAGCCTTTATTACAAATAGCGATACGGATACCGTATCTATGGTATCCATAGTACCGGAAGAAAAGATGAGACTTTTGGGCCAGATTAAGGTTGGCTCCATGCCCCTAGGTATAGATATTAGCCCCGTATCTGGGGATATAGCCGTAGCAAATTTTAATACGAACGATATAACCGTAATAAGCGCCCATGGTTTTCTAGTAAAGACATGCATAAAACTGAAACAAAATCCGGTGGGGGTAAGATATTCCCCGCGGAGGAATAAACTGTATATAACCTGTATATCCATTGTAAACGATAATGATGCCGGGAGCATAGTAGTGGTTGATGCAAACAGTTGTATGGTGTTATATGAAATTGCGCTGCGGGATCTCCCCGGACAGCTTTATATAACCGGCGACGATAGGTATGCATTGGTTGCCTCAATGGGTATGGGGGGACTTGAAATAATCGACATATGCAAAAGAAAAGCATTACTGAAGGTGTCTACCAACGGGATGACACATGGGATGGCATTGGATAACAACGAAAAGTACGTATATGTTACAAATCCCGATGATGATTCTATATCCAAAGTAGACTGGAGATTGGGGAAAAGAATGGCTACCATGGTGGTGGGCAAGGAGCCAAACGGTATCGTCTTCGTATGAGGTCCTAGCATTAGATCAGACGGTCAACGATGGCTTTAAACACTTCAGGAGCCCTGCACCTCCAGTTTTCACATATTTCCTTTGCCTGGCTGCTGCTGGGTACGTTCAGCTTAAGTTCCATGAGGAGGATATCCTTTTCCGTAACCTTACAGATGATCTCATATTGATTATGGTCTATCTTCCTGTAATCGGCGATTATTTGGCTTTCGCCCTTTAAAAGGTCCCGATTTTTTTCCGCATAGGATTCAATAGCATTTCGGAGGATGGGGGAAACCCTCTTTCTAAAGAAGGATAGTGTCTCACTCCCCTTTGCCGTTATGCTAAAAAACTGGGAATTACCCGTCTCCATATTATCTACAAGGCCGCTGGACGTAAGTTCTATAATATACTGTTGGAGATCAAAGTAATTTATAATATTATTCTCTATAAAGAAGCGGGTAATCTGCCCGTTGGTAAGGGGTATACCCAGGCAACCTAAAAAGTATAGGATGGATAGTTTTTCGTCCGCCAAGACGTTCATATTGTCGATCATAATTTCACCTCATAAGGGACCGTCACAAATCTTTGGAAAGCTGCAATATTTTACTCAAACATTATAACGATTATAGCACAAATCGCAAAGGGCAGAAAGAGGATATTCTGCGCCTAATACACAATATTTGCTTATGGGACACCGTTCACCCCTTTTATCCACTAATTTGGTGGATTCTGAATACTATTTGAGCAGAATATACGAGCTAAAAGGGATTTTTTGTCCATAGCATTTTTTTGCTATTTTTGATAATATTGTTCATAGATAGTGTGTTATCATGTATATTAGTTAAATAGTGCGTTTTGCCGGCCTATTATATTACTGTATGATAAAGGTAATGAGTTATAGAAAAACAGTACGCATGGGCCGGGAAGACAAAGTTTTAAGAACAAATCTATATGCGAAAATGCAAGATATTAAACGAAAGAGGATGGATATGGTGCGAGGGATAAAGAAATACATGGCTTTTATACTAATTTTGGCTCTGATGATCCTTACGGCTTGTGCCGGTGGGAATGGAGGTAATTCTATGCCGGCGGATAACCAGGATAATGAGCATGAGGCGGAAGTTACACCCCCGAAGAATGAAACAGAAGACGATGATCAGGGGGAAGGGGATAATGAAGAGGAGGAACTGCCGGAAGAAGGGCAGGAGACAGTACCATCCGTGGACCTAAAGGAACTTGGAGTCAACGAACTAGGAAAGATAATGGTCTTAATGTACCATGGAATAGGCGATGGGGAGGACGTATGGGTAAGGACACCGGAAAACTTCCGAAAGGACCTTAAGACCCTATACGATAACGGATACCGTGCAATCGGGATGAAGGACTATATAGAGGGAAAC
>DASRNX010000120.1:0-7012 GCA_035647175.1 Clostridia bacterium
TAAGTGAACAATTTCGATGCTGATAAAACATATATTCCCAGATGGATTTTATCATGAACATTTGGTCTTTTGCTATGGTCGATTTGTGTATATAATTTATCATACTATACCATAAAAATGCAAAAATGGGAAGGACTAAAAACAATAATTGCCCGAATTTAGTCTGTCTTCGGGCAATTATTATTGTTCCTATTTCATAAAGACGTGATTGCCTATGGTTTCGGTATAATCTGTAGGCCGTTTGTACATCCACCTGGATGTTGCGGTCCTGGGATTGTAGTAAAATAGGCATCCATTGGTCGGGTCGATTTCATTTAGGGCATCCATTGCAGCCCTATAGCTCTCCTCGTCGGCCTCTAAGTCTATTTGGCCGTCATCTACACAGGTAAATGCCCGACGCTCATATATTACCCCGGCTAAGGTATCAGGAAACAATGGGGACTTTAGCCTATTAACCACAACGGCACCGACGGCCAATTTTCCAAGGTAGCTCTCGCCACGGGCCTCCCCATGGATCACCCTGGCCAAAAGATCAATATCCTCTGACTTTCATGGCATCCTTGTAACGGACAGGCTCCCAGATACGGGGGTGTATTTAACCCCCGGATAGTCATGGCGGGCTACTGCGGGGAGCGCAAAAAAGTTTAGGATCATTAGGTTAAGAGCAATGAGACACAAAGACTTTTTCACCTTTTATCCCTCCTCAAGTCTATTATTCACCGATATAGAATAAAAATGTCTGGAACTTTCAATAAAAAAAACCAAATTTCGCAAATTTGGTATATAATGATTATTACCCGGAAGACGTAATTACCGAACTATACATATAGTACGTGTTATCCGAAATGGCAGATCGGTCCGCCATACGGGTAAAATTCATGTAGGGTGAAATTCATACAGCCTTTGACAGAGGCGGTAAAACTAAAATTTAAAAATTTATCGAAATGAAAGGGCGGGATTTTTTTGCTGACGGATATTGAAATAGCGCAATCGACAAAATTAAAACCCATAGCCGAAATAGCGGGACAGGCCGGGATAGATGAAGAATACCTGGAGATGTACGGGAATTATAAGGCCAAGGTGCGGCTCGATATATTCGACGAACTCAAAGATAATCAAACCGGCAGACTTCTATATGTCACGGCCATTACTCCAACTCCCGCAGGGGAAGGAAAGACCTGCACAGCCATCGGCCTTACCCAGGGCCTTGGAAAGCTCCAAAAAAATGTTGCGGTCTGCCTTAGGGAACCGTCTTTGGGGCCCACCTTTGGCATAAAGGGCGGGGCCGCAGGCGGGGGCTATTCCCAGGTGCTTCCCATGGAGGATATTAACCTCCATTTTACAGGGGATATCCATGCAGTCACCTCAGCCCATAATCTTTTGGCGGCTATGATAGAAAACCATATAACCAAGGGCAACGACTTGGGGATTGATCCTACCCGCATTCTCTGGAAGAGGGTTATGGATATAAGCGACAGGCAGCTGAGAAACATCGTGGTGGGTCTCGGGGGAAAGGCTAACGGAATCCCCTTAGAGTCGGGATTTGATATCTCTGTGGCCTCCGAGGTTATGGCCATTTTGTGCCTGGCAACGGATATGACCAACCTAAAGGAAAGGCTGGGTAAAATCTTAGTAGCCTATACATATGAGGGAGAGCCCGTCTATGCGAAGCAGCTAAAGGCCGTAGGTGCAATGGCGGTCCTTTTAAAGGATGCAATACTGCCGAATCTGGTACAGACCCTGGAGGGTCAGCCCGCCTTCGTCCATGGGGGTCCCTTTGCAAATATAGCCCATGGTAACAATTCCATCATTGCAACCCGGTTGGGCCTTAGGCTTTTTGACTATGTGGTGACCGAAGGGGGATTCGCAGCGGATTTAGGAGCCGAAAAATTCTTTGATATAGTCACCAGGGTCTCGGATCTAAAGCCCGATGCAGTCGTATTGGTGGCAACGGTGAGGGCATTGAAATTCCATGGCGGAGTATCGAGGAAGGACCTAAATCATGAGGACTTAAAAGCCCTCAAAGTGGGGATCTCCAACCTGGATCAGCATATAGATAACCTAAAGAACTGCTTCGGCCTCCCCGTGGTTGTAGCCATAAACAGGTTTCCCACGGATACAGATGCTGAACTGCGGTTGTTGATGGGACATTGCCAAGACCTAGGCATAAACGCGGCCTTATCGGAAGTTGTGGCAAGGGGCGGTGACGGGGGAGTGGAACTTGCTAAGGCGGTCCTAAATGCTCTGGATGAGGAGAACAGATTTGCCCATGCCTATCCCTTGGACATGCCCATTGGAGAGAAGATCGAAATGCTGGCAAAAAAAATCTACCGTGCCGACGGGATAACCTATACGGCCAGGGCCCGAAAGAGCCTAAAATCCTTGGAGGAACTGGGGTACGGTGACCTGCCCATATGTATCGCCAAGACCCAGATGTCCTTTAGCGATGATCCGACCCTGAAGGGGGCGCCCAGGGGATGGACCCTTAACATAAGGGACCTTCGGGTATCGGCGGGGGCAGGGTTTATCGTAGTTTTGACAGGGGAGATGCTCACCATGCCGGGCTTGCCTAAAAACCCTGCGGCCGAAGGTATAGATATATTGGAGGACGGTACAATCCTCGGACTGTTTTAGAGGCTTTCCCCGCTGGGTTTTAAAAATCCGTCCGCGACCTTGAATACGTCCCCGGCTCCCATGGTGAGAACCAGGTCCCCGGGCCTCGCGTTTTGGCTCAGAAAATCCACAGCCTCGTGGAAGGAGGTCATATACCTGGCCGACTTTCCCCGTCTGTGGATTTCCTTGGCCAGATTTTCGGAATTCACCCCATCAATGGCCTTTTCCCTGGCTGCGTAGATATCCGTCACCAGGATTTCGTCTGCATCTAAAAAGGATTCGGAAAATTCATAGAACAGCTTTTCCGTCCTGGTATAGGTGTGGGGCTGAAATACGCACCATATCCTTTTGTGGGGATATTTGAGGGCTGCCTTCAGGGTAGCCTTTATTTCCGTGGGGTGGTGGGCATAATCGTCCACTACGGTTATATCGTTGAGGCTCCCTTTTACTTCGAACCGCCTATGGGTACCCCTAAAGGTGGCCAGAGAATCTCTGATAATTTCTGCGGATATACCTATAGCCCAGGCGGCCGCCGTTGCTGCCAGGGCATTGTAGATGTTATAATGACCCGGCACCTGTAGCTGGAATCTGCCCATATCCTGCCCCTTATATACAGCGCGGTAGGATGGGTGACCCATATCGTCATACCCTATATCCCGGGCTACCCAATCCCCAGGATTCTCCGTTGCAAAGCTGATCTTTCTTATGTGGATGTCCTCTAGCAGTTTATGAACCAAGGGATCGTCGGTACAACCTATGACAACCCCTTTTGGAGACACTAGATCGGTAAATTTTTCGAAAGCCTTATATATACCTTGGATATCCTTAAAGTAATCCAGATGATCCTCGTCGATATTAAGGATTATGGCCATATAGGGTTCAAAATTTAAAAAGCTCTCGTTGTATTCGCAGGCCTCGGTTATAAAATAGCTGCTGTTTCCGATTCGTACATTGCCGCCGATGTCGTCTACCTCCCCGCCCACCAGTATAGTGGGATCCAAGCGGGCTCTTTGTACCATGACGGAAAGCATGGATGTGGTGGTGGTCTTCCCGTGGCTTCCGGCCACCCCTATGGAATATGGATAGGTCTCCATAATATGGCCTAAGAGCGCGGCCCTTTCGATTATGGGTATACCCATATCCTTGGCGGCTAATAGTTCGGGATTGTTCTCACTGATCGCTATGGTATACACCACCCAATCCGCATCCCCTATATTCGATGCGTCGTGTCCTATATAGATCGTCGCACCCCTGCTCTTTAAGCCGTCCGTGAGATGGGTTTGCTTTATATCCGAACCTGAAACGGTATAGCCCTTATGGATTAGGATATCAGCCAAACCGCTCATGCTGATTCCGCCTATGCCTACAAAGTGAACATGATTTCCTTTGAGCTCTTCTATGTGCAGTTTCTTCATGGGATCCACTCCTCTGAAATCACCGATTGTTTTAATGTATCCATTATTTTGCCATATTATGTATGTCCTTAGGGATTTGGGACAAAATTTGCATTATCTGCTATATGCAAATGGAAGGTTTCCGGGGCAAATGGGCAAAATATACAAGCTAATGTACAATAATCCAGTAAAACAATCAGATTTATTTAAAAATACTCAGTTGACATTCTGAATATCATGTACTATAATTATGAATCGTGGCCGGTAAAGGTGAATGGCCACAAAAGAATATGGAGGAGTACCCAAGTGGCTAAAGGGGGCAGACTGTAAATCTGCTGGCTCAGCCTTCGGTGGTTCGAATCCGCCCTCCTCCACCAAAGACGGCCGATAGCGTATCGGCCATTTTTTATTTACTCATGTTGTCTGCGGGCATACTTATATCTTTCCTGTGCGGAGTTATGGATTTAACCTGTTTATCTATAGGCGTGTCGATAATGGCTGTTGGACGCCCGGTACCATCATAAAAGTATTTGGGGGGTTATCCCTTTTCCATCATAAAGGGGTGTGCTGTAATATGGGGGCTTTTTTTGAATATTTAGAGGTAATTAAAAAGGAATTGATAGTGTTTAGCACCGCCATCCTGCCCTTGGTAGAATTAAAGGGGGCCATTCCTGTGGGGATAGGCATGGGGCTCAGCGCCATGACATCTTTTATCGTTGCTTATCTGGGCTCAATTTTGCCGGTTCCTATCCTCTTGCTCTTTTTAAAGCCTGTCATGGCCTTTTTAAAAGGGACAAGATTGCTGGCGCCCTTTGCCAATTGGGTGGAGAGGCGGACCAACAAAAAGGTAAGGGGCGTAAGAAAGTACAGCCTGTTGGGGTTGTTCATCTTCGTCGCGGTCCCCCTACCCACCACGGGGATCTGGACAGGCTCGGCTATAGCGTCATTTCTCGATATCAGGATAATGCACGCGTTTCCCGTTATAGCCCTAGGAAATTTGGTGGCTGGCCTTATAATAATGTTTTTATCCCATCAGATATTTTGAGGACAGGGACTGCATCATACTCGAATAAACATTCTGGGGACATAATTAATGTTGGTACATAAAGACATTATCATGTTTACACCATAGATATTTTGGAGATGATACCTGCAGCTTGACTCTTCCCATTTTCCTGTGCTATAATCAACCAGGTTTAGTTATAGACAAACGATGGGTCAACTAAATGTATCTATGGGTCAGAGCCTTTATAGTTGGAGTTGTTTGTCTACGGATAACAATAATCAAATATGAGATTTTCCTTATCAAGAGAGGTGGAGGGACGGGCCCTATGAAACCCGGCAACCGATTGAGCCTATATATGTTGCGAAGAAGACCTTTCATTGTAAAATCGGCTAAACTATCCGATTTTACGTTATAAATAATGTATTTTTCGTAACATATGAATTAAGGATAATGTTTTACGACACCTGTGTATCAATGCAGAATGTTTATCGTAAAACATATAGATCAGGTGCCAAATCCCACAGAATACTATATTCTGAAAGATGAGGGTATTGATGAAGACAGCCCTCTTAATTGAAGAGGGCTTTTATATTTAGGAGGGCGAGATGAATAAGGAACTATTTACTTCGGAATCAGTAACCGAAGGACATCCGGATAAGATCTGCGACCAAATTTCAGATGCGATTTTAGATGCCATATTGGAGCAAGATCCCATGGCCAGGGTAGCATGCGAGACCGCCATAACCACCGGTATGGTATTGGTAATGGGGGAGATCACTACGACGTGTTCCGTTGATATCCCCGGGATCGTAAGAGATACCATAGAGGACGTGGGATATATCAGCTCCGAATTCGGATTTGACGCAAGGACCTGTGCGGTGCTCACATCCATCGACAGACAATCCCCGGACATAGCCATCGGTGTGTGTCGCGGGGACGGGGTTAATGACACATGTTCCGCAGACGAAAGCGATGATACAGAGGCCATAGGAGCCGGGGATCAGGGTATGATGTTTGGCTATGCCTGCAGTGAGACCCCGGAGCTAATGCCGCTATCCATTTCACTGGCACAGCAGCTGACCCGCAGGCTCTCTGTAGTAAGAAAGGAAGGCAGTTTCGCGTATCTTCGTCCCGACGGGAAATCCCAGGTGACGGTAGAATATGAAGGCGACAGACCTGTCAGAGTGGATACCGTGGTAGTATCGACCCAGCACAGCAGCGATGTAAGCCAGGAGACTATAAAAAGGGATATCCTTGAGCATGTAATCAGACCTGTCATCCCCGAGGAATTATTGGACGGGGATACCAAGTTTCTAATCAATCCCACCGGCCGCTTTGTGGTGGGGGGCCCCCAAGGGGATTCAGGCATCACGGGGCGTAAAATAATAGTGGACACCTATGGCGGTTATGCACGCCATGGCGGAGGGGCATTTTCCGGTAAGGATCCCACAAAGGTAGACCGATCGGCGTCCTATTTTGCAAGGTATGTGGCAAAGAATATAGTAGCGGCAGGGCTTGCCCATAAGTGCGAGGTGGGGCTTGCCTATGCTATCGGCGTCGCAAGGCCCGTGTCCGTCCTGGTGGATACCTTCGGTACGGGGAAAATTTCCCGCGATGATATCATCACCTTAATAAACAGGAATTTTGACTCAAGACCCGCAGCCATCATAAGGGATCTGGACCTTCGAAGGCCCATTTACCGCCAAACGGCTGCCTACGGACACTTCGGAAGGGTGGATATCCAGGTGCCCTGGGAAAGAACGGATAAGGCGGAGTCGCTCAAGGAGCAGGCCAAGGCCTTTATATAAGCGGATTTACCTATTATGCTTGTCCATTATCCCATTGCGCCATAGAGATAATGAGCTATTGAAAAGCGGATGACTTCATTGATTTGGCTAAGAAAACTTGGCTTATGGAATACAAAAAAGCCGTAGTTTAAGGCAGGACGCCTTAAACCGATTCCACCGGCAGGAGGCCGGATTGGAAGCGATAGGCTTTT
>DASRNX010000121.1:0-8763 GCA_035647175.1 Clostridia bacterium
GTTTTCCATAATGGTACGGAGATGCCGATAGGTTTATAAATATATCTGGTTCGTCCTCATAGAGTTCATCCAGAATATTCCTCGGGTATTTTAGGCGGCCGAACAGATCCTCATCGTTCCAAATGTCCTCACATATGGACACACCCAGCCTCTTTCCCTGGAATTGAAGACACTTTATCTGTTCCGAGGGCCGGAAGTATCTGGCCTCTTCAAATACATCATAATTGGGTAAAAGGCTTTTATCTACCCTCCCTATAATATTCCCATTCTCAATCAAAATGGCACTATTATATAGTAAACCATCCCGAGGACCGGCCATTACAGTGCCTACAATAACTCCTATTTCCCCGGTATAGCCTATGATTCTGTGAAGGGCTCTGTCGCAGGCCTTTAAAAAGGCACTCCTCAACAGAAGATCCCGGGGCGGATATCCCGTTATGCTAAGCTCCGGAAAGATTACCAGATCACATTTTTGCTCTTTGGCCCCGGCGATAAAATCGATAATTTTAGATGCGTTGCCCTCTAAATCGCCAACCTTTGGATTGTATTGTGCTACAGCTATTTTCATAATTTTATCCGTCCAATTCCAAAAAATTATTGATTGCTTGACGCATATTACCGGCAGCCAGGGTAGTCCGGTGCAATATGGGTTTATCCTTTAATTCCATCAGGCCCGGCGGAATATCTTCCCCAGATACAGATGCCAATTCCTCCAATATCTGAAAATCGTCCCTGTCTTGGATGGATTCCATGCCTATGACAGCCTTTAATACATCCTTCGGAAATTTAAAGGGGCTTGCGGTGGACACCAGAATTGTCTTTTTGGTATCTCCGGTTTCTTCCACATATCTATCATGGACCCATTTCCCAACGGCCGTATGCGGGTCTATGATATAATTATGTTTCCTGTAAGTATCCCTTATAGCCTTCAGGGTTTGTTCCTCATCCGCACTGCCGCCCCATAAGGTGGATTGGAGCATATTAAGGCTTTCCCCGTCCAAACAATACTTTCCGGTATCTTTTAGCTCCGTCATCCATTCCCTTATCCGATGGTCTTGCCTGCCGCAGAGTTCAAATAATAGTCTCTCCAAATTGCTGGATATTAGAATATCCATAGAGGGGGAGATAGTCCTGTAAAAATCCCGCCTTATATCGTATACCCCCGTTTTAATGAAATCCGTGAGAATATTATTGCTGTTGGATGCGCAAATTAGCCTGTCTATGGGTACCCCCATATTCTTGGCATAAAAGGCTGCAAGTATATTACCAAAATTACCGGTGGGAACCACCACATTAAACTCTTCCCCGGGGTCTAACTCATTATCCCTAATCAAATCCCCATAGGCCGATACATAATACACTATTTGGGGCACCAATCTCCCCCAGTTTATGGAGTTAGCAGAGGAGAACCTCTTACCCCGCTCCCCTAATAGCTTGCTAAACCCGTCATCCGTAAATATGGACTTAACCCCCGTCTGGGTATCGTCGAAGTTACCTTTAACCGCTGCCACATGTACATTTTCCCCTTGTTGGGTTATCATCTGCAACTCTTGGATGGGGCTAACCCCTTCATCGGGGTAAAATACTATAATCTGAGTACCTTTAACATCCCTGAACCCCTCCAGGGCGGCTTTGCCGGTATCGCCCGAAGTAGCTACTAAAATGACTATTTCCTTATCCTCACCGGTGTTAGACGCAGCATGGGTCATAAGGTGGGGCAAGATTTGAAGGGCCATATCCTTAAAGGCATAGGTGGGACCATGCCAAAGTTCCTGGATAAAAAAGTCTTCATTGAGTTTTTTTACTGGGGATATATCGGGATGATGGAAATCCCCCTTCCCATATGCAGAATTGATGATTTCTTTTAAATCCCCCGGATTATAATCTGTAAGAAACGGGGCAAGTACCTTAAGTGCCCGCTCCATGTAATCTGCTCCCGCCATATCCAAAAGATCACGATCTGATAGTTCGGGGATGGTTTCCGGAACAAACAATCCCCCGTCTCGGGATATTCCCTGCTTTATGGCTTCCATGGAACCTATCTTTAATTTGCTATCTCTGGTACTCAAATAATGCATCTTTAAATTCCACCATCCTATGTGTCCACCCATATTAGGGGTAACTATAATTATTATCGATGTAAGCCATCCGTCATAAATGGGGAGGTTTCATCAGGACTCTATTCAACTAATTAGATTAAACAATGAAAATATATTAAAACAATCGATGTAAGGGCTTAAATCACCATACGATTGATGTCGGATTTCCTCCTGCTAATTATATCTCACACACAAGGTAGCGTCAATACAGCCGCCAAAACACGGGTACATAATCTAAATTTAAAAATGTACGCCCCCAAAACATGGATTATGATAACCCTATAAAAACCAACAAAAAAACTCCCCTAAATAGATTCAGGAAAGCATCGAGTTTTAAGGCTATAAAATTAAAAAGTTTCCAAAGGAAAAGCCAAGGGTTATGGCGCCCCCTCGGCTTTCGGAATACCCTTTGACTATGCAATATACTTCTTTAAAAAGGTAGGAACGCTATCAGGATCACCGTTCATAGAAATAATGAATCTTATATTAAATTTTTCTGAGATGTAATTTATATCCGAGAACCAATCGCCGATATTAACCAAATCCTCTTTCAGATATTCCAAAAGTCCGTCTATATAGATCCTTTCAATGTCGTAGTTTTGTGCTACAATCCCGCTAAGAAATCCATAAAATACATTGAAATCCCTAATATCAAAGTCCCTGAGTTTTATCAACCGAATCCTGTGGTTCAACTCAACCATCCTGCGTCTTTCACCGCTGATGAAGACAATTTCTCCCTTGGTTCTTTCCAAATCCTTATTGGCCATGTTCACCAAGGTCTTGGTCTTGCCGGTACCCTTGCCACCAACCATCGCCTGTATCATGTTGACCGCCTCCCACCATATTATTTTTTTGGACTTAGCCCGGTAAAATTATATCAAATACAAGCCTCAATTGGCTTGCTTCACACCGATTCAATAAACGCATTGAGTAAAGCCTACTGGTTTTACTTCCTTGATTGCGTTAATTATACCATACTACAATTTTCTTTACAATAAGCATACCGGAAAGGCCAAACATTACTTATGCCCTGAGGCATGGAAAGGTACAGGCATACCCTTAACCCGCCCGTGGCCTAGCTTCTCTTTTGTTGACGCTTTCTCAGGGAGGTGTTTAGGATCTCCTTTCGTATCCGGATATCCTTCGGGGTTATTTCCACCAATTCATCATCATCAATAAATTCCAGGGCTTCCTCCAAGGTCAAATCCCGTATGGGGGTAAGGCGCAATGCCTCATCGGAGCCCGCAGCCCTGACATTTGATACATGCTTTTTCCTGCATACATTAATTTCTATATCCCCAGAGCGATGATTCTCTCCTACAACCATACCCTCATATACCATAGTTCCCGGTCCTATAAAGAGGGTCCCCCTCTCCTGAGCATTGTATAATCCATATGTTACCGCCTCACCCTGGTCAAAAGCTACCAATGAACCCTGGTGCCGGGACAGAATATCCCCCTTATAGAGGTGATAGTCGTGGAAGGTGGAATTTAAAATCCCCTCACCTCTGGTATCTGTCAGAAATTCGGATCGGTATCCAAACAGTCCGCGGGCCGGTACGGAAAATTCCAACTTAACACGTCCGCCTCTGCTTTCTCCGATGCTGAGAATTTCGCCTTTTCGGCTTCCCAGTTTTTCAATTACTGTTCCCATATATAAATCCGGCACATCCACCAAGACCCTCTCGACAGGTTCATGGAGCCTATCATCAATGGTTTCATAGATTACTCTGGGCTTTGATACCTGGAACTCGAAACCCTGCCGTCTCATGTTTTCGATTAAAATGGAAAGATGCAACTCCCCCCTCCCGGAGACTATGAAGGCATCGGGAGAATCGGTTTCCTCAACCCTCAGGCTTACATCGGTATATGTCTCCTTAAACAGGCGCTCCCTGAGGTTGCGTGAGGTCACATAGGTCCCGTCCTGTCCGGCAAAGGGGCTGGTATTCACCGAAAAAGTCATGGATATGGTGGGTTTTGATATCTCAATAAGTGGCAAGGGCTCGGGATGCTCTGTATCGCATATGGTGTCACCTATATTTATACCCTCCACCCCCGATACCGCTACAATATCCCCCATGTCCGCTCGATGGACGGGTTCTCTCTTTAATCCGTCGAAAAGATAAAGGTTGGTTATCTTGACCCTTATATTTCCACCGTCATAACTACACAGTAGGGCCTCTTGGCCCGCTTCTATATTCCCTCTTCCGATTTTGCCTATGGCTATCCTTCCAACATAATCGTTATAATCTATTGTGGATACCAACATCTGAAGGGGCGCAAGATCATCCCCTTTCGGCCCGGGTATATACTCTAATACCGTTTCAAAAAGGGTAGTCATTCCATGTCCGTTTTCATTGATAGATCTGTACGATGTACCCTCCCTCGCCGATGTAAATACAAACGGACAATCCAATTGCTCTTCATCTGCGTCCAAATCTATCAGCAGATCCAGCACCTCGTCGACTACTTCCGTCGGCCGTGCATCGGGCCTGTCGATTTTATTGATGACCACTATCACGGGATGTCCTAATTCCAGGGCCTTAGAAAGCACAAATCTAGTTTGGGGCATAGGCCCCTCAAAGGCGTCCACTAATAGGAGTACTCCATCTACCATCTTCAGCACCCGCTCCACTTCACCGCCGAAATCGGCGTGCCCCGGAGTATCAATGATATTTATCTTTACTCCATTGTATGATACGGCAGTGTTTTTAGACAGTATGGTAATTCCGCGTTCCCTTTCTATGTCGTTGGAATCCATAATCCTGTCTTCGACCTGTTGGTTTTCGTGAAAAACCCCGCTTTGTCTCAGCAACTGATCCACCAGGGAGGTTTTCCCATGATCAACATGGGCAATAATTGCTATATTTCTAATGTCTTCTCTAATATTCATAAATTTTGGCGTTAAGCCCCACAACCTAAATCATGAGGGTAAATACCCGTTCTCCTTTCTTAAATAGGCTTAGCTGATATCCCAATTTCCTCTAACTTGCCCAAAGCCCAAACATATGCGACAATTCTAATCTTATCCGTTGTGCCGGTCAATAAAACAAATGGTGATTATCAGATGATCCCTTCTTCACCGGGCGCCTATGGACAAATAATATGTAAACTAAACTTATCTACATATGATAAGTTTAGTAGTTGAAGTTGTTTGTCTGCATTCGATACCTCGTTGATTATAGCAGTCCGCCGCTTCAAAATCAAATACATTTCCTACTCAAAACTATATATTTTTAATTTGAAGTCCATATAAAAACAGGGTCAAATTTGACCCTGTTTTTATCTTTCTACACCCTATTTTTGAGGCCATTCAACGTGGTTTTCACCTGGGGTATTAGGGATATTATCAGGCATATCACGGTCTCTGTCCCGATAATAAGGAGATTTACAAGCAGCGAGTACAGGAACGTATTCATGCCCTCGGGTGCGTATTCCCCAAAGAATATCACCCCGGACAAGAACGAGAGGAAAAACCGCAAAAATCCCCCCAGGATTATACCCTTATGAAGATTGTCTTTAAAGTATCCGGCAAAACCAAGGACGGTATAAGCCAAAATATAGTCCAATAAGAGCTGGGCCCAATGAATTATATAGGGGCCCTGGACAAGATGCAAGAGGCCATAAGCCGTTCCCGCTGTTATTCCGGCCTTAATGCCGAAAAAGTATGCGAATACAAATAGAGGTAACATGCTGGCTGGGGTTATCGATCCCCCCTGAGGCCACCTGTATAATCTCAGGTAGGACAGGACAAAGGAAATTGCTATGGATAGTCCCGCATATACCACCACTTTTGTATTATACCGTTTAGCCTTTTCCTTTGAAAGCGCCAAATAAGCAATAAAGGCTATAACGAATGCGGCGAGTATAGTTATCGTAACTGGTTTTAACTCTGTCAGCTTTGAAAATACTGTTTTTAGGTATTCTGAAACAGGCATGGATTCACCCCCTTCCACAAAGATATTGCGTACGCAATTGGGGGTTAATAAATAAGAAACGCAAGCTAATCCTGCTTGCGCGCAATGTTGTATGCATTACACGCTTCCCTCCGTTGGAATTATCCTACAGGTTCCAAGGGTCGGTGAATATCACCATCTCAGCCATTAAGCTCCCCTAGCGCATACATTTTATTCATTTGTGCATCTATTGTAATCCATATGGATCGGTTTGTCAAAATTTCCTTGCTATCTCTTTCCGCTTATTCTTGGATTATAGCGGGATTTCGTATAAAAGGCTCACCAAACTCAAGATTCCCAAAGGTTTTCACGGTCTTTCCCCCTACCAAAAACTGCACCTCTTTGATATTGGATGTATTGACAGGATCCGTAAGGGAATTCACCATAGCATACAAGGTCATTAGGGCGCCTGTGCTCCCCATCTTGTTACCGTCTAACCCCTTGGGCAGATCTACCATAACCGTAGTATTATTTGTATCCATCCACACCCTTATATCCCCCATGGATATTTCCGGGGGTATGATCCCTACCTGGTCTGTGTCCTCCCTGGGACCCAGTATCAGCTCGTCTATGATGGTCTTTGCTATCTGAACATTTTCTCTGCTCATAGCCCTGTATTCAGGGATTAGGTGCGTGGAATTGGCATTTGCAAAGTATATCTTTATTTTTCTGCCCAGCTTATTGGAAAAATCCCTGGTAGTTAAGATTCTAGTTAAATCTACATCGCATAGGGGGGTATCCACATAATCACCGTACCTATTTTGGTAGAATATCTTTACCCCATCAATATTATTAATGCCCTGTAAATTATATACAATAGAACTTAGAATAATCGACTCCCTGTTCTTATTCAGTTCTTCCCTTACCTGAACTTCCTGTGGATCCTTCTCTTTACCCTTGCTTCTGGAGGTCCCCTCTTCGGTGAAGGGGGCCTTCAATTCTTTTGAGAAGTATAGGGCTACTATTCCCGGTTCACCATCGTCGTCATCCGTCAGCTTTATATCCAGCAGCTGGGTTCCCTGGGGGATCACCGGGTAGAGCCCCTCTGACACACCTATAGGCCCTTTAATAAGTTCCTCTATTATAGCCCTGGCAATGCCTCCATTTTTAACGCTTATGGGCCTTATTTCAGACAATAGGTATCGCCCTCTAAAATCACGGAAAAAGAGCTCCCAATTTATTTCCTTAACATTATCTTCGGTCCTGGTATCCCCTTGGGCAGCTACCAGCTCGTTTATATTATTGGTTGATCTGACCAACACCCCAAGGGACTGGGTATCCGCCGTACCGTCTCGGGTTAATTCCCGTCCGTCGATATTGATCTTCACATATTTTATTTTTTCCTGCTCTGTAAGGGTGTTTACCAATGCAGTCCGTGCAACCAGCAGGTCCTCCGCATCCAGAAATTCACCGGACAAATTTATATTTACAATATTATCAATTTGCTGTATATCCAAGATTGTGGTCCCGCTGGGAATCACCGGCTGCAGTTCCTCCGATTGCGGTCCCCTGAGCAGTCCTTCAACAACCCCACCAACGAATGAATCCATATCGGTTGCTACTATTTTTCGTGACTCACTCACTAACTTATTATTTTCCTTATCCCAAAAATACAATGACGCATTCTGTCGTATAACGGGACTGGCGTGATCCTCCTCATTTTCGCTGTCCCCCGCCGATAAACTGTCCAATATGTCCGCATCTTCCGAATCATCGACTATATCCTTTTTTATCAATCCTTCCGGGGGCTTATTGATTCCCCCGCAACCGGAGATTAAGGTAACAAACAGAGTTACTATGCAGATATATGCTGTCCTTTTCAAGTTGTTCCCCCCCTGTTCCATCAACGGAACTCACTGACAAAGTCAGGCAGCTTAACCTTCCAGATATTTT
Organism: Clostridia bacterium; assembly: GCA_035647175.1. Taxonomy (GTDB): domain Bacteria; phylum Bacillota; class Clostridia; order Caldicoprobacterales; family UBA3941; genus UBA3941. The sequence continues at coordinate 7,949 of DASRNX010000121.1, forward strand.
CCTCATCCACTACGCTAATCATATCCCCCCGCATTTTCTCCTTCTTCCCGGATGTAAAGTTAACATTATACGATACAGTTACAAAGGCTCTGCCATCCGGTTTTATTTCCTCGTCGACAATAAATACGTTTTCCAGCTCGATGTTCCCCACCACTGCCGACCACAAACCGGCTAGTTCTTCCTTAGTAGGGAGGTTATCCTTACCCATGGTCTCCTTTGCGAGCAACGGATAAATTCTGTCCCACTTAGGTTCTCCTACCAAACCTTCGAATACCAATTCCACAGATTTAGACGGGGTTAGAATGTAAGACCTATCCCTTGCAAGGGCTACCAACACCGCGTTGGAATATTGTTCGTCCTCCAATTCCCCCGATTCCGGAAACATCAATTTTTCCAATTCCCCATCCATGTCGGCGTAGGATATGGCGCGGTTCTCAACCAAAAACTTAACCTGATTAACGCCTTCTAATTCAGTCAACGAATCCACTATGGAATAGATGCCAAGCCGTTTCATCTCGGCCTTTACTATGGGCCTTTTTTCCTCAGGTATCTCTTCTTTACCGGGTATTTCAGAGAGATTGATATCTTCAGTAAATTCTTTGCTCAAATTGACAAATACGGTTTCACCTTTTCTGGTCACATCCAGGACTTCTACTCCCAAAGGCATAATAGGGGTCCGATCGTGTTGGCTGGGTCCCTTCAAGAGTTCCTCGACCAACAGCTGTTCCAAAGATTGCTTATCCCTGACTGCCATTCTAATTTCCGGTACCAAATAATCAGAAAATCTATGCTTAAAGTAAAGGGTAATAGCATAC
>DASRNX010000122.1:0-3982 GCA_035647175.1 Clostridia bacterium
GTATGGTTGGGATACCCCGCCGGATATCGGCATCATCGATGATATCGTCGTGTACCAGGGTAGCCATATGTAAAATCTCGATACCCGCCGCCAAAGGCATGAGTTTTTTGCTGTTATATTCTCCAAATTGTCCCGATATCAGCACCAAGGCCGGCCTAAGCCTTTTGCCGCCCGCATTCAAGAGCTCCTTTAATCCCTCAGCCAGCGTTACCTGCCTGGTCCTCAAGGCCCCCCGAATATACCTCTCTACCTCTGCCAATTCTTTGCGGATATTAGTGCTCCCTCTCCAAAATTTCATCTTTAGCTATCCTCCCAACAACCGTATCCCACATCACCCGGGTTGCGCCTTGTTTTTTAAGTATCCCAATATATAGCGGGAAATCAATCCGTTAAAATAGCCCGTAGCTATGGCCGCTATCATCAGAATGGGCAAATACGTATACAGAATGCCTATTGTATTGAAAATCCATGAGGCAGCCAACAGCTGACCTATATTATGAAATACTGCCCCTGCAGTACTTATACCCATAAAAGAAAAATAATCCCTTAAATTTATATAAAGGAGTGCCATAACTATCCCGCTCAAGAGCCCGCCGGACAGGCTATACAAGATCCCGGTTATGCTGCCCCCCAATAAGGGGCCGAGTACAGACCTGATAATTACAATAGCCATGGCTTCCTTAAATCCAAATAAGACCAAGGTAATCATGGTAATTATGTTGGCCAATCCCAGTTTTGCACCCGGGGCCAATACCGGAATAAAACCCTCTATATAGTGCAGTACCAACGCCTGGGAAATCAGCAGCCCCAATAGTGTCAACTTCCTCGTTTTTTTCATCATCCCTACCTCACGATGCGGTATCGTCCACAGCCCCGTCTTCCGGTTCCCGGCCAATGATCCTTACTATAAGCCTATGGGGAATACATACTATGGATTGTCCGGGGGTATTAATCCTAGGCGAAATAACACATAGTCTATCGGGACAGTTGGCATCTGTTATCCCTACGTCACCGGCGGAAATCCTTACAATATTGTATCCCCCGTCTCCGGTGTCAATCCTAATTTCCCTGGTTGTCCCTTCGGGTTCTGTCTCGGACATCTCCACCGATTCTATTATCTCCCCATCAAGCTCTATCTGGACCATCTTCCTATCCCCACGATTGCCCATGGTTTTAAGACCTAAAAAGCTTAGGCCCACCAAAACAATTATAAAGATATAGACAAAAATATCTCCAATTTTGGGTCTCATCTATTTCCTCCAGGCTTTACGGTTCAACGATATTATAGAGGTCGTTCGAGGGAATGATCCCATCCTTTAATCCCCCGGTTATATATACGTCCTTGTCCGACGTTACGGCCATAGCCTCGAAATTGCCCAGCTCCCCTATGGTCCTAAACCCATCCTCATATCCCATTATAAACAATATGGTAGACAGGGCGTCGGCATCTATGGAGGATGAAGAGATTATCGTTGAGACCATGAGCCCGCTCTGTGCCGGATAACCGGTTTTCGGATCGAAGATGTGGTGATACCTCTCCCCGGTTCTCTCGTAGACATCTGCCATAAACCTCTCGTAGTCCCCGGAGCTGACAACGGTGGCCCCTTGCACCTCCACTATGGCGAAATGGTTTCGACCCGTCTCCTGGCTTCTGGGATCTTGGAGACCTATCCTCCAGGAACTCCCGTCGGGTTTCCCGCCGATGGTTATTACGTTGCCTCCCAAATTTAAGAGGGCGCTCTTTACCCCCGCTTCCTTTAGTATCCTAGTCGCCTCATCGGCCGCATAGCCCTTGGCTATAGCACCTAAGTCCATGGCCATCCCCTTTTCCTCTAAAAGGACGGTCATATTGTCCTCGTCTATCCTAACCTTCCTATAATCCACCAATGAGAGTCTGCTCTTTATCTCTGCTTCGTCCGGAACTACTGCATTTTCCGATTTGATATCCCAAAGATTCACTATGGGCCCAATGGTAATATCAAATATACCATCGCTCAATTCCCCATAATTTAGGGCTCTCTTTATCACATAAAAGGTATCGTCGTGGACCTTAACGGGTTCTGTCCCGGATGCCCTGTTGATCTTCGATACGTCGCTGCTCTCGATGGTGGGACTCATACGATCCTCTATCTCCCGGATCCTGTCCACAGCCTTATCCAAGGCCTTCTTCACGGCCCTGCCCCCAAAAACTTTGAGGGTTATTACGGTATCTAAGGCAAAGATATCCCTATTGAGCTCCCTTACATCCCCTATTGTGCACCCTGCCGCAAAGATTGATAATATCGTTAACAAAAAACTAATAGCCGCAAACCTCTTTAACCTTATATACATTAAAAACCCACACCAACTTCATCAGAATTTGTCCCACACAATCATTTTATTATATTATCACAGTCCTATTTTTTTCACCAGTATTTTCATATAAGTATGTGTCAAGAATTCGTTGGCACGTTTTCCCTTACAAAATCATCCATTTAGGATTCCAACAAAAATAATGCGATTATACCATCTGCCATTACTGTCAAGCCTAAAATGCACTCCACTACCGTTCCGGGCTTGACAGTGTAGCCCGGCTCCGATGTCGATGGTATCTGTCCATCGCTTTTTATTGTCATTAAATCCTAATATAAAAAGTTAAGGTCACTAACCACTCGGTTTTCAACAAGGTCTCTAATAGCTTTTCTACCCAATGTTAAGGGTTGACCATCATAAGGCATGGGGGCGCGATGCATTGGATAGATATTGCTCTTCTTAGGCTTTCTATTGGCCTGTGCAGTCGACAGCTGTATGATATCTATAATTTCGTCCAACATCCTCTCAGATACAGTACCATCGAATGCTCGGTCCAACTGCTCATAGAGGGTACCGCTGGTTCTAGCAGCCAATAACCTGGCTAGATTATTCGCCCCTTCCCAAGACCAACTCATTTTCCGGTTCTTCATTCTAAGCGTGATCATATCGCACACATTGCCTTCCATAGTACCCATGCCCCTATACTCCAGCCCATCAGGCAATTTAGGTAGTTCCAACCCCCTTAGCCTGTACGGTATTAGCCCTTCCCGATTGTTGGACAAATAGTTATAGAGTCTCTCCAGCTTCTTAGCCTTTTCCTCCTCATGGGTGTATTCTATTAACAATCCGGTTAGATATTCAAATGACTCGTCTATCTTACCTTCCTTGAGCAGCTTATTGAGCTTTCTAGCTTGATTTTTATCAGGCACTCTCCTTATTACCTCGCGAGAAATATGGAAAGGATCAAGTTGAAAATGAACATCATCGTGCCCTAAATCGGGCTTTATCCAAGGGTCGCCATCACCATTAACGATCCTAACCTTAATCTCGTCTATATTGTACTGCTCAGCTACCTTAGCCTCCCACATTTTCTTAAAATCCCGACTCTTATGAAATCCTGCGCAGGCAGTTTTATTATGTACCTGATAACCTTCTTTTTGCCCCTTACGCTTCTTGAATCCCTCATAGTTAACGGCGACCTTCATCTCCCTTTTACTGCCCCTTTTAGGCCTATCCTTGCCCTGCATGGACAACCAAACCCCATCTGCTTCCTGGAATAAAATATCTACTTCACGATCACCCTTTAGCTTGCCCTGTTCATATCTATCGACAAGGTGCTCCTCCTCATCCTTAAGCTTCGAGCCCACTTTCTGTATAATATTCCATGCCGTTGTGTGGCTAAGATTTGCACCTGTTGTACTAACAATGGCATCCGCCGCTTTTCGGTATGATTCCTCTAGGGTTCTTTCAACTAACTTCTCTGCCAGGTTGCTGGACGAACGACCAATAGTCTCATTATTTAAATATTCATCTAGCAAATACACGAATCTACTTTTGCCATTATCCCCGCGATACTTGTATATCCTTCTACTGTATGATATTTCCCCCATTACCGTATTGATATGGGTGCTCTTTTTTCCTTTATTTCTGTATTTGGCCGTATCACGGGTTGCCATCAGCATCATATCCA
>DASRNX010000123.1:0-11082 GCA_035647175.1 Clostridia bacterium
GCCCTATAGAGTTCTTGGCCCCATAACTCTTCATCGGGTTTTTCGCCCTGGGCAGTTATCACATTCACTCCGCCTAATAGATCTTCTTTAAACGTAGCCTCTAGTTTTGAATCCTCAGGCAATACCAATGCATGAAGGTTAGGTCCATTATCCACTTCCTCTAAGCAATATACAATCGGGCCATACTGCACGGCAACCTTACCTACATTCGCCCTAACCATGGGATTTGCCCTCATCCTCACAGGTTCCATGGGAAGGACAAGCTCAATTTTATCCCCATCTTCCCATCTACGTCTAATCGTCGCATAGCCGTCTACTACGATATCAGCTAGATTTATCGCCTCTCCGTTTATGGATATATAGGGATTCTGACACCACCCAGGAATTCGAAGTGCTAAATCAAAATCCTTGGATCCGTCCAATCCCACCCTTATATCGATTCTTCCATCCCAGGGATAATCAGTAGTCTGATCTATCCTAACCTTATCGCCGCCTACCGTCATTTCCAGGCTACTGCCCATATATAGGTGGGCATATATTGTATTATCATTAACCCTATATACATAATGTCCAAGGGAAGCCAATAATCTGGCGACATTGGGGGGACAACATGCGCATCCGAACCATTTTTGACGCACAGGTTTTACATGTTTCATATTTCCATTTTTTTCGCAGGCCTCAGGATCCACTTCCAAAGGATTTACATAGAAAAACTGCTTGCCATCCAAAGACATCCCGCTAATGACGCCGTTGTATAGCGCCCTTTCCATTATGTCTCCATATTCCCCCTTGGGCTCGGTATCTAACATTCTCTTTGCAAAAAATATAAGTCCTATTGCCGCACATGTCTCGGCATACGCCGTATCGTTAGGTAAGTCGTAGTCAAACGAAAACGCCTCGCCGTGAACCTGCGACCCGATGCCTCCGGTAATGTACATCCTCTTTGATACAGTGTTTTCCCAAAGCGTCCTACATGCCTCCATAAGCTCTTGATCCCCTGTCTCCATTGCAACATCCACCATAGACGCATACATATAAACCGCCCTCACCGAATGACCTACAGCTTCTGTCTGCTGTCGTATCGGCAGGTGAGCCTGGTAGTATTCCTTGCCTTTACCGGGCGCCTCGCTATTATCCCCTGTCCAATATGATGTTTTGCCCCTTTTTTTCCATTCGATATCAAAGAAGAAGGGCTTTCGTCCCCGCTCGTCTAAAAAATACTTTGCAAGGTCGAGGTATTTTTCGTTTTCCGTGACCTTGTAAAGTTTTACAAGGGCCAATTCAATCTCCTGGTGCCCGGGATAGCCTTTAATCTTATCCGCCTCAACTCCAAATACCGTATCGATATAATCGGCAAACTTACACACCACATCCAAGAGTCTTCGTTTTCCTGTTACCTTGTAATATGCGACAGCCGCTTCTATCATGTGCCCGGCACAGTATAGTTCATGACATTCATGAAGGTTTGACCATCTATCATCAAGACCCTTGATGGAGTAATAGGTGTTTAGATAACCATCCTCTTCTTGAGCCCTTCCAATTAAATCGATAACCTCATCGGCTATATCCTCAAGTTTGGGATCCGGAAAGGCTTCCAGTCTATAGGCAACGGCTTCAAGCCACTTTGCAACATCACTGTCTTGAAAGACCATTCCATAAAAATCTCCCTCTTCCTCACCGGCGGCAATTCGAAAGTTTCTGATTGCCCCGCTGGGATCTGCATCGGCAATCCTGTCATTTAATGCTTCCCATTGGTAAGGGATGACCGTATCGCGCACCAATGCTATATACCTGGACCAAAAATCGTCGTTGATGCTAACTTTTAAATCCAACATGTCCTCAACTCCTTAAAATATCGGTAGCAATTGCAACACACAGGTTTCAACGGGGCGGGTGGTTTATACCCGTCGCCTGTTTGACTAATGGGAACCCGCCGCTTATAGAAGCGGGAGACGTCCTACCGACTCGCTATAGAATTAATGCAGTGTAGATATGCTTGTATAATATATACCCAATTTTACCAGCTATCCATAACCGGGTCAACTTCTTAGGCCCCCAAATTTGGTTTATTCATTCCTATTCAATTGATCTTGGCCAGGACCTTTAGATTTTTGTTGTCGGGGTTTGTTTGCACCTTTTTATGATTTACCCTAATCCCATGATCTAGGTCTATCCCTATCCTACTACGGGCCAGTTCCTTCAGTTTTGTGTCAAAATCCATGCACTCTTGTATCTGCCTTGATATCTTTTGATAACGTTTCTTGACTTGGGCTATATTTTCCCCATCCTCATAATATCCCGTATCCTCTTTTAGGCTGTTCAAGACATCCCTATAGACCCCTATCATCTTATGAAGATAATTTATACGCACCCTTTCTGTAATATTCCGATCATATCTATGGATATAGATAAGGGCCTTAAAACCATTTTGTCTACCGCTATCATAGAGCCAATATATGGGTCTTTTTTGATATGCTCTTACATGATCCCTATAAAAATCCTTTAAAAAATACTCCCTAATTATCCTTCGGGGTGTGCCGCTACCCCCCAGACCGCCGGCTATAAACCCGAGATTATTTTCCAAGGTCCCCTCGCCAAAGGATACTCTTATAAACTCAATAAACTTATCTGTAATATCTTCTATATGATAGTCATCATCCGTGATGATTAAAATATTATCCCCAGAGGGCTTAAATCTTTTATACTTATTAACATCCCATTCGCCGCCTGCAAAGGTCAGCCCCCCAAAATCTAAGCAATAGCGGCCCAGCATACATCCTACCCCATAGGAAATAAACGATCTAACATCCCTAGCTATATCCGCATCCCTTAAGGTTATATCCTTTGTATCTAAATTGGGTGATAGCTTATCATTTAAACCATAGAGCTTTATAAATATCCCGTTTAACTTCTCTTCATTTCTTTTAAGCCTTTCAATCCTGTCTTTGGCTACCCTAGCCCAAGCATTGAAGGCGTCTTCTATGGTAGCTAACCCATCCCGGGACAAAAATGGATGCACGCTAAAGCCCCAGGCTTCTTCGTAGGAGTTCCATTCCTCTCTGGCTATAGAGATATTCTCTTCCACCAGCTTTATAACCCTCTCCTCATGGGCAAATAGCACCGGAAAGTCAGAGAAATTACCCACCTGTAGGTTAATTGTGGGATTTAGCATCTTAAAGATATAGTTCGATACCTTTGAGCCCATAAGCCCTAACATATACAAAAGCCTGCGGTGATCCCCGGTGAAGGCAGACATCCCCGAAACATCATGGATGCTCCCAGCCTCCCTATATCTAATACTAAACCCGCCGCTGGTAACCAGTGACCATGTAATGGACTCTTTGAAATAATAATCCGGGTTTCTAATTGCCGATCGCCTTTTCCCATTGCTGTCTACAAAGCCTCGTATTTCACATCCATCATTTTCCCAGTTAACTACATAATCGTAATTGCCGTACCATTGCCTTCTCATTCCACCTTTATTATAAGGAAACCACTTAGCCTTCGAATCCATAGATGCCTCTGCTGATTTGGTGGAAAAGCTTATCTTCCCTATATCTACCTCATGCCATAGCCTTAAAAACCTATCGTTGTTCCCGGTTTGAAGTCCTACTTTAGCTTCGATTAAGCTGCCTGCGGGTTCTCCTTTTAAAAAGGCTCTTATTATATTCTCCCCTGCCCAATATGCTATGGGCATTGAGGGTATCTTTTCAAAGTCATTCTGATGAATTTCATAATAATGGAGTGATTGGGTGTTTCGTATGGCCTCTAAGGCCTTAAGTCTTTGCACTTCCATCCCTCCGGGGAAATCCGAAAGCTTAATATATTTGCCCTTGCCCATTGCCATATTATTTTGAACTACAAAGGTACACAATGGCACTGTAGCATCGCCAAAGGCGGAATATTCCATTTGAATAAGGCATACTATGCTTTTAGTCCGGATTATATGCTCCCTGAGTCTTTCATGGCTCCTTATAAACATCCATACAAAAGGGGACATATAGGCCGAATAGCCGCCTTTCTTGCTCATCTTCAGATTATTATAGATGAAGACAGAAAACAGGTCTCCCTTATAATCCCTGTAGTTATTCCATATGTAATCCTTTAGCCTCTTATCAGGCTTGTTTAGATAAGGGGGATTGGTCACCATTATATGGTACTTCCCCGTAAGCATGGAAGATATTTTGACCAGCTTTCTAAGTTGATTTTGGGTCTTTCTTATACCCGATTCTCTTATTACAGTTTCACTACTTCCTGCATGATCTCTATCACCTGTACGATCCCTATTACCTGTATGATCGCTATCACCTGTACGATCGCTATCACCTGTACGATCTCTATTACCTATATGAACACTATCCCCTGTATAATCACTATTCTCTATATAATCACTATTCTCTGCATAATCTTGGATCAATTCCAATAAAGGATCTGTGTGGATTTTATCTATGCGCAATATAGAGCCTATTTCCGTAGCATTTTTAAACTTTCCTATCAAATACTTTATTTTCTCTTTGGCTATTTCCCTTCTATCCTTATCCATATTAAGGCCTAAATGGTCTAGAACTTCCATTTTAATGCCGGATGAATCCTCAAAGTATGTAAGGTTATCCTTTAGGTCAGAATACAGTATCCCATCGTTATATCGTCTTGCCTTCATTAGTAGTGTAAAACGTGCAAGGCCGCAGGCCCTCCTATCTATATCCAGACCATAGAGATTTTTTTCTAAAATAAGCCTCGATGCCTCCCGGGCGGTATACCCTTGGGACTTATAGATCATAAGCAATACATCAAAGGCGTAGCTGAGACAATGCCCACTGCCCATGGCGTTATCGAATACTTTTATTTCCCCAGGTAAAATCTGCTCCTTCACAACGGGAATATCTCCGGGCATCAGGTAATCTAAGAAATTCTTGATGGGACTATGGGGATTTCTCTCTAACCAATACCTGCCGAGGGAATTGTCCACCATATATCTGACAATCCAATCTGGGGTAAATACTTGAGTGGCCGCTGGGATATCCCGCTTTCTTATAGTAGTTTTAGATAAAACATCGACAACCCTGTCCCTTGGCCCGGTATTATAATATTGATATAACCAGCCGACTACCTCCACACCTCCCCTCTTCTCCCAAGATTCTATATCAAAATGCTCTTCTTTAATTTGGTGCACCAATTTATATATCACACTTGAAGGATCGCTATAGGAAATGATGGGCAAAAGCTCGGCGTATTTGTCAACTTTTTCAAATAGTATGGGAAAATATTGATTCATCGCTTGGCATAGCTTTATAAATAACAGGCGAAACGCCCTGTCTGTCGATATGGGGCTTGCCTCTTTTTTCCACGCCTCTAATTGCCTAATCTCTGTATCCGTAAGATCAAGGCCGGCATCTTGGTATCGGTCCACCAATTCCGGATTGTTTAACCCCCGCATTTTCGATGAAAGAGCGCGAATGCCACCAGGAAGATAACCATTGACCTCCATGAATCGAATAACAATAAACCTAATAAACCATGTACAGGCTGCATCCTCCACCAATTCTTTATAGGCGGTTTGATGATTGGGATATCTTTTCCTATCATCAAGTTCCTTTAAAAGTGCCCTGTATTGCCCGATCCCATCTCCTGATATTATAAACGGCTCTACTGAGTCGGTTTTAAATACCAAGACTTCATCATGGGATTTCATTTTATTTAGCGGCAGTTGTATCCCATCCTCTGTGAGCCCCATCATGGACGCCCTGTCCTTTATACCCTCTATTAACTTTTCCCTTGCATACATTGCAAAGCTTCTTAAAGCTGTGTTAGTCATGACATCCTCCTAAATCCATAGCTGATCCTATTAAAACATCGGAAACAATTGCATTGGCAATTGCAACACACAGGTTTCAACGAGGCGAGGGATTTATACCCACCGCCTGTTTTACTTTACTAATCAAAACTTGCTCCCTATAGAAGCGGGGGGACATCTTATCGCCTCGTTATAACGGCTATTTAATATAACGATTTTTGCAGCCCACACTAAAAGGGTTTAATTTTTCTTGCAGTAAAGCGCAGTTGGTGTGGTAGAGTCATGGATGGAATTGTCCCGGACGAGATAACCACTCTTGAAATACTCTATGGCAGTGGTATATAATGGTCATAACCACAAGCTTATAGATCAATAACTCCAACCATAGAATGATTATAGCCCAAGAGTTTAGCCTGCTCAACCTATTTAGATATTTCATAAAGTTGTCCTATCAATTTATGTTTAAATAATATATAGGGGGAATATATATGTGTGATACCATGGTAGCCTTAGGCAATTCCACCAGGGACGGTGTGACCATCTTTGCTAAAAACAGCGATCGTCAACCCAACGAACCCCACATCATGATCAGGGTGCCTGCCGCAGATCATGAGGAAAACTCCAAGGTCAAATGCACCTATATAGAGGTTGACCAAGTCCCACATACCTATGAGATTTTACTGCTAAAGCCCTCTTGGCTTTGGGGCTGCGAAATGGGATGCAATGAATTTGGCTTAAATATCGGAAATGAGGCGGTATTTACCAAAGAACCCTATGGGGAAGATGCCTTAACGGGCATGGATATGATACGTTTGGCTCTGGAAAGATGCAAAACCGCCAAAGAGGCCCTTATGCTTATTATAGGGCTCCTGGAAGAATACGGTCAGGGCGGTAACTGTGGATACGAAAAGGACTTCACCTATCATAATTCCTTTCTCATAGCCGATAGCGATTCCGCTTGGGTTTTAGAGACCGCCGGAATTTATTGGGTCGCTGAGAAGGTAAAGGATGTTCGAAGTATCTCCAATTGCCTATCCATCGGCAGTGAGTTTGACCTCCATCATCCGGATCTGATAAAGAACGCTGTAGATAAGGGATGGTGTAAGAGCGAGGACGATTTTAACTTTGCTAAATGTTATACCGAACCCATAGTTACCCACTTTAGCGGTTCTAAAGCCAGGCTAGCCACCAGTACTTCAATTCTAAAGCAGAACAAAGGACAGATCACCGTAGATACCATGAAGAATATCCTCCGCTCCCATGTGGGTCGGGTAGACGCAAATCCCTTTAAAAAGAGTTCCCTCAAAAGCGTATGCATGCATGGCGGCTTTATCTTTGGCGACCATGCAACGGGCAGCTATGTAGCGTCTATCCAAGACGGACTACCCACCTATTGGATAACCGGTAGTTCTACCCCCTGCATATCACTTTTTAAACCCTATTGGATGCTGGACGAGGAAGAATTCCTCTTCGAAGAAGATGAAGAGGACAAGGCTCTAGAGTATTGGCATGTGAGGGAAGAATTTCATCGTATGGTAATAGAAAATAGAATCCAAGACCTTGATCGTTATATAAAGAAGCGGGATGAGATAGAACGGGATCTATCCCATATGGTTGGTGCCCTTGATATGGAAAATCCAAATACGGGCGTGTTAAGGGATATAATGGATAAGGCTTTTAGGGAGGAAGAAGAACTCATTTTAGATTTTCTAGCCCGAAATCGGGACAATCCAGTAAGGATTAAAGGCAATCCATACTTTAGACGCTACTGGCGCAAACAAAACGAGAAACTGCGCACCCAAACGCCTATGACCTAATGGGAAATCAAATTAATAATTAATATAAAGTAATGATATACTCAGTGGGAGGGGGACAATCACAAACACAGGTATATATATCTTGAGTCTTCATTTTAATATATAGACAAACAACTTCAACTATAAAATTTACCGCCTACAGATAATTTTTGTTTCCGTATTGTTTATCTATTATCCATTTCTTTAAAGAAATGGAATGGTGAAGACGAAGTTCAACATAATCCAAACCAAGGACAAATATTCATATTGAGGAGGAAGTCCATGTCTAAAAAAACTATTATTGGAGAACCGCTTCCCAACATTCCATGGGAAGACCGACCTGAAGGATGTAATGATGTAATGTGGCGCTATAGCGGAAACCCGGTGATCCCAAGGGATCTTATACCCAGCTCCAACAGTATTTTCAACAGCGCTGTCGTCCCCTTTGAGGGGGAGTTCGCCGGAGTATTCAGGTGCGACGATAAGAGAAGGGTAATGCAAATTCACACCGGCAGGAGCAAGGATGCCATCAATTGGGAATTAGAAAATGACCCTATATCCTTTATCTGTGACGATCCTGAGATAGGCAATTTCGTTTATGGATATGATCCCCGGGTCTGTAAGATTGATGACCGCTATTATGTAACGTGGTGTAATGGCTATCATGGTCCCACCATTGGAGTGGCATATACATACGACTTTAAAGAGTACTATCAACTGGAAAATGCCTTTTTACCTTTCAACAGAAATGGTGTCATGTTCCCTAGGAAGATAAATGGGAACTTTGCCATGCTCAGCAGGCCCAGCGATAACGGGCATACCCCTTTCGGAGACATCTTCTACAGTGAAAGCCCTGATATGACATACTGGGGTAAGCATAGGCATGTTATGGCTACCAGTGAGGGTTGGCAGGCCACAAAAATCGGTGCAGGCCCTATTCCCATTGAAACCACCGAAGGTTGGCTCATGATCTACCACGGCGTTTTAACTTCATGTAACGGATTCGTCTACAGCGTCGGTGCGGCTCTATTGGATATTGACGAGCCCTGGAAGGTACTCTATAGAACAGAACCTTATATACTCTCCCCCCAAACCCTATACGAGTGCGTGGGCGATGTGCCCAACGTAGCATTCCCCTGCGCAGCTTTAGCCGATTCGGAAACCGGTCGTATAGCAATGTATTATGGCGGAGCGGATACCGTTACCTGTGTAGCATTTACCCAGGTTGACCTTCTCATTGACTATATTAAGAATAATTCCAAGGTCTAATATAGCGAGACCAATGTGGCCATCCCCTTATCAATGGCTCATTGCCTTTGTCAGATATTAACATGATTAACCGGTACGACAGGTTAATCTAACTAATATTAAAAATGTGTCCGGTTGGATTAATGTAATCCGGCCGGGCACATTTGAAGTTATAGTCAGGGCTGGGCAGTATAGACCCGGTGACCTGTTTTTTACTACCCTTGTTAAAGGTTAAAAAGTCTTATAAGCTCCTTACCCACTCCACCCTCAACGTTGGTATAGCGCGTGATATTTCCCACCTGCTTTTTTAATTCCTCGTTGCCGTTTTTCATCACAAAACCCAGACCGGCCTCTTCCAGCATCATTTCATCGTTGAATTCATCCCCAAAGGTAATGATATTTTCCCTTGCTATCCCATAATACTCTGCGGCCTCCGCTATACCAAACCATTTATTGGCCAGTAGGGATTGTATGCTTATATAGAGCTGTTTTCTCTTACCCGCTACCTTCCTATAATAGAAGCTGATGCCTTCCGTTTTCGCTAGATCACCGATAATCTCGGTTGCCTCGGGAATATCCCTTATTCTAAGAAAGACCCGACCAACATCCATCCTGGGAATGTCATGTATATCAATGTCGTGAGTATTCGATTGCTTTATAAGCTCCATATGGTACGGTGATTCACTCATATCACCATATATATATAGATCATCATCCCTCTCAAGGCCTAAATTATCGATAATACCCGTTGGGAATAGGCTTAAGACCCTATCCAATTTATTTATGGACAAGTACCTTGTTTGCGGATCGGGCCCGGTGCCGGACAGGTTAACCAAATCCGCACCGTTACACAGTACGGCTGTGGTATCTAGCCCTAACCTTTCATAGTGCGGCATGGTCAGGCAAGATGGCCTCGCTGTGGCAATTATTACCCTATGGCCCAGCGCTTTTAGTTTCTTTAACGCCTCCGCAGTCACATCGTTTAGCTCATATAGATTGTCCAAAGCAGTATGATCTAAATCTACTGCTATTAAATGCATTTTACCCAATAATGGATCCTCCTAGTATAATTGGAAACCCCTGAAATACGCAAAGGATTTTCAGGGGTTTCGTACAATTGAAGTTCATATAAAACCGCAGATAAACAACTTCAGCTTTAAAATTTACCGCCTACAGATAATTTTTGTTTCTGTATTGTTTATGTTAGATAAACAACTTCAGTTTTAAAATTTCCCCTTCATGAAATTGCATAGAACCGTAGCAATTATCATTACGGTAAATTTAGTTGACCTAATGTTAATCTATATATTAGGCCGTTTAATAAGTTTGAACTAAAGATGCATTAACCCTTTATTCAAAGTTTACAACGATGCCTTTTTCGGAGGACTCAAAGGCGGCTTCCATGAGCTTGAGCACACGAAGTGCCTCTTCCCCGGTAACTATTTGCTCTTCAGTACCGTTAATGGTACCCACTAAATTACTATATAACTCGTTATTGTCGAAATCTACCTCGGGCAGTGGTAAAAATTCCACTGAATTACCCTTGCGTGGCGCCATGGTCTTAGTAAGACCTGCACCGGCGAGTATCGGGGTAGCATCTTTGTCTTCCCAGCTTGTCAGGCGGGCCATTTGTCCTTCACAATCCCAATTATCAATCTGTGCGGTGCCATCAATACCGGCAATGTACCACAGGGGCAGGGAAAGGAAATTGCATGTTCCTACCTCGATAACCGAAGTTATTCCGCTCTCGAAGGTTATATGCATTTTAAAGCCGTCGTCTACCTCTTCATTGGTAATATTGGTTAGGGAGCAAAAGACCTTTTTAATCTTCTCGGGTATCATGATCAACATACGATCCAGTAGATGAACGCCCCAGTCCAACATCATCCCGCCACCGTATTCCTTCATACCCCGCCAATCGCCAGGTATACCACGGGAACCCTGTACGCGGCATTCTATATTAAAGGTATCACCTAACAACTTTTCATCATATATCTTCTTGATTATGCGATAGTCCTTATCCCATCTACGATTCTGTCTGGGATAAAACACCATACCCGTCTCCTTGGATACAGCAAGTATCTCCTCTAATTCTGCGCTGGTGGGCGTAACAGGCTTTTCACACAATACATGCTTTCCGGCACGCATAGCGGCTATGGCCTGTTCCTTATGAACGTCATTGGGAGTAGCTATCAGAATAATATCCACGTTCTCATCCGCTAGCATATCCTCATAGCTGTCATA
>DASRNX010000124.1:0-3658 GCA_035647175.1 Clostridia bacterium
TTCTGGACATTTGCGGAATTGAATACGATAAAAACAGCTATTCGGGCAAGAGTCTCGTCCCCCTTATCGAAGGGGACCCAAATGCCACTGCAAATTGGAAGGACGAGATGTATACTCAAACTAATGGGAATGAGCTATATGGGATACAGCGTTCCGTCATGACGCCTAAGTGGAAGTATGTTTACAACGGCTTTGATTATGACGAATTATATGACCTTGAAGAAGACCCTCATGAGCTTGTAAATGTAGCCAATAATCCTGTGAATCGTCCCATAATTCGCAAGCTTGCGGCAAAGCTGTGGAAGTTTGCATATGACAGGAAAGATACATGTATCAACCCTTATATAATGGTATCCCTCGCTGGGTTCGGGCCGGGCATATGTATGGAAGGCTGCCAAGGAGGCGTTTAGTCTGAAACCAAAAACGAACTGGCAGTCCCACCTTACCCCAGAGAGTATTAAGCCATACCAAGGTGCTTATATAATAACCCCAGAAACGTCTGCATAAAATTTATAATTGGCACGGGAATTACCCAATAGTGATTGGAGGTTATGATATGAAAAATACACTTATAAAACTAGGTTTGGTGGCTATCGTAATAATAGCAGTTATTGGAGCAACATTTGTGCTGTCGGGAAAGAAAAATCCAACGGATTATATTATCGATAGGAGAGATAGCGAGTATAAAATGGGGGAGATTGGCGGTAACAGCGGTTATAAAAGCTGTAACGTATTCCATTATAATAATAAATGGAATAACGATGGGACATCTAATGAATCGGATCCGGGCCAATAAAGGGCCCATGCCCTAAAAATGAATGGGTGATGAGAATGCGTAAAAATCATTCGATAGGAACTACACCCTGTATGCCTTCAATACTAATCCCTACAAACTTCCGATATATGGTCGCCCAGATTTTGCACGGCGGTACAAAACTATATTATAACCCTTTGGCAGTCGGGTCACTAAACAAACAGACGCAAAGCTTACAGATATACAAAAAAACCTGGTAGAATTACTACCAGGTTTTTAGCGGTCCATAAAAATTATTTCAGGCCTTCATTCAATTCATCCAGTATAGGTTGAACCCTTGGCATCATAGATTTAACCCATGCTTCCCATTCTGCAGTGGGATCCGTATTCGAATCGGCTATTATCTCCGATAGTTTCGTTTTTGCATCTGCACCGAAATTACCGTATTTATCCTTCTCGGGGGCAGAATAGAAGGACATTTCATAATTAAATGGTTTGGTTTTAAAGTTGAGCTCGTTTAGTTTTTCGTACATTGCCAGATGCTCATTGATACCAAACGGCATGGAAGTATGGTTTATTTCGGGCACTAGGGTGGCCGGTGTTAATGTACCAAAAGCGAAATCCGAATATGGACTTACATAACGCTCAGTAGCGGGGTCTACTTCCCATAAAACCTTTACTTCACCATTGGCATCAATTTCATAGTCCTTACCCTCAAATCCCATCTCTATAAAAAGTAATCCCTCTTCAGAATTCAGGTAATCCCAGAATTCCAGTATGCGATCCATCTTTTCCTCGTCCACTTTATTTGAAAAGGCGGTAACTGTCCAAAAGTCTTCGGTCTGAGTTAACCAAACATCACCGTTACGATCCTTAACAATGGCCGGCCCCATATCCGAATCCTTTTCAATAATTCCGTCCTCTAGCATATCCTTGCTGAAGTTATTCAGTACGCCCACGCCGGATTGATACCTGGCAAAAGCACGCCCGCCTTTAAACAGCTCTTCGTCTTCACTTCCGCTAAAGCCCATGTTGTCCTTCCAAATCAGGCCGTCTTGATACATCTTCCAAGTCTCTGCGACCTCTTCCTTGTAGCTGTCCAACATCGGAGGCCATACCCATTCGTCATCTACCTTGATATATGAGCATGTTTCATTTCCTTCTGCGGGAACTGATCCTACAAAGAGTACCGGTGCATGGGGGAAAGCCCAAGGGGGCATTACCATACCGGCAGTGTTGCCGGCTCCATTGCCGCCCGGATCCTTTTCTATAACAGTTTTAATTAGGTTCTTCCATTCTTCCCATTCATAAACGTGATCTTCATTGAAAAGACCTACCTCTTTAGCCCAATCTCTTCGGTAGAGCCAGACTGATGAATAGGTGTTTTTCACCATCGGATCGTACCTTCGCGAAGACGCCCAACCGTATAAGTCACCGTCGACTTCAAGATGCTTGAAGGACTCCATGGTATCAACCCTATCCTGGAGGTTGGGGTACTTTGCTATCATATCATAGGGGATGGGGCTAAAGGCACCTTGCCTTGCCCAGGTTCTGTACTGGTTGGATTGAGTCCCCTTTAAATCCCACCAAATAAGGTCCGGTGTATCGTTAACGCTTATCCAGTTATTTATCTTCTCATTCCAATCTCCCCAGTTTACAGGCCAATATTCGAACTCGATGCCAAACTCCTCCAAAATAAAATCCGTCTTAGGGTTATTACCGTTTTTTTCAGCATCCATTACGTTCATGGAGACCTTGATAATATCCCGCTCGGGGGGTGAGGGTTCATCCACCTTGTCCTTGTCCTTATCTTTATCCTCATCCTTATCTACAACTTCTTTTTCCCCGGAATCTACGGGATCAGTCTTGGTAGGTTTTCCACCTGTACCGCAGCCCGCGATGATACCCGCCAGCAATAGAATCACGACCAATAAGCACATGAATCTTTTGTACGACATAATTATGAGCACCCCTTTCATTTATCTTTATCGCTGTGGATAATGATATATTGCAAATCCGGTGCTGGGCACCGGGCTTTACACAAAGATTTGGTCATTCCTTTACTAAATCTGGTGATAAATCGGAAAGAAGCATCGTTGCAGACAATGAGGCATCCGAAGGGTGATAAATCCGAAAGAAACATCGCTGTAGATAAGAAGGTATCTATCTTGGAATTGTCTATCTATATGCGGATACTAATTTAAAAATGAATAGGATAGATAGCTTGCTAATTATTCTGTGGTACAATTATACACATTTTAACCAAATATTTCAAGTCCAAAAGTTCTCTTGTGAAGCCGAATAATTGGGGTGTTTAACACTTTTACGCATATCCTAAAGATCCATCGTTCAGCTGTAGGCAGATGTCCCATGTAATGTCCAAATTATTAAATAAGGCCCTAGATTAATAGTTTTATCTTTCTAGGCAACGTATCAAAATCTAAGATATGTGGTGCCGGCAATCGTCCCCAAACATGATGAAAGGTCACGATTTCAATCATGGATAAGAGAGCCATACTTTCCAATTATATGTTGTAGTATACGATAAAAATGTATATAATGGGTTATGAAATGGGAATACAGGAGGATTAAAACAAGGGATCATTAATCAACTACAATTTTGTTTTTATCCAAGGCATGGACGAAAGAAAATTTTTAGACACTAAGGGGGAATAGCTTTTTCATGGGATTGTTCAGGTGAACTGCGGCACCAAACCGGGATTTAAAAAACTGGTCGTGGGACGTATTCTAAAGGCATGCTGAAAGTAGACAGACGTATTTTTAAGGTAACTTAGGGGTAGAGCGTGTCATAAAGGCGTACAAGAGGTAGGGAGTATTATAAAGATGAGCAAAAAGCCATACATATTTTAAAGGCGGGCTAGGAAATGATAAGTGAAAATGGGG
>DASRNX010000125.1:0-7004 GCA_035647175.1 Clostridia bacterium
TCCCTATACTGTGACATAATACTTTTGGGTATTCTGGGTTGCCTATAGAAATAATCCATATGGGACTTCGAGACCAACTTATAAAGATTATTCAAGCCCTTCATGTTTTTGACCAATACAAGGGCATGAGTGGCGGGCAAGGAGCTATAGTTTGTAATACGGGTAAATGTGGCGTTAATCTCTGATAAGGTCCTAACCCCCTTACCCTCCAAAATATCGAATAGTTTTATTAGTATTTCACCTGTAGCCATGGCATCGTGATAAGCACGGTGATGCTTATCCAATAGTATACCGAAATATTTGGCAACATGATTCAATTTGTGTCTTTTTAAATCCTGAATTAATTCCCTTGAAAGAGAAAGGGTATCAATAATGGGATTTTTTATTTTCCAGTCTAATACCTTTGCCTTTTCGTTGATAAAGCCAAAGTCAAATGGGGCATTGTGAGCAGCTAGCGCACTCTCCCCGCAAAAATCTTTCAGATTTTCAAGCACTTCGTCTATCATGGGAGCATCCTTTACCATATTATCATCGATCCCGGTTAGTCTGGTAATTTTTTGGGGTATGGCCATCCCCGGATTTACGAAGGTCTGAAAGGTATCAACGATCTCCCTATCTAAAATCTTTACGGCCCCTATCTCGGTTATGGCATCATTTTTAGCATCCAATCCGGTGGTCTCGATATCCAAAACTACTATTTCCTGATTAAAATCCAGCCCATTCCCATTTAGTATCATGGGTTTGCAGTCATTTATCAGATATGCTTCCATCCCATAGATTATTTTAATGCCATACTTTTTACCTGCAGCATAAGCGTGGGGGAAAGCCTGCAACACTCCGTGATCGGTGATAGCTATGGCCTGATGTCCCCATTTGGCGGCTCTGGATACCAGCGAGTCCACAGTGGACACACCATCCATGGCGCTCATTTGGGTATGCAAATGCAATTCTACTCTTTTAAAAGGTTCATCGTCCGTTCTATCCACGGATTGCAAGAGCATTAGATCATCAAATATGATGGAGATATCCCTTTGATATTTATCGTATGAACACTCGCCGCGGGCCATCACCCAATCACCCTTGGCAATCCTTTCACCTATCCTGTCGCCTTGGTCCTTATCACAAAAAGTCTTAATGGTTATAGAGCCGCTATAATCCGTTATGTCCATAATAAGTATTATTTTCCCACTTCTGGTTTCCCTGGATTCTATATCGAATACTTTCCCTTTTACAATTACTCTGCCGCTATCTTCCCTTAGCATATCTATTGCTATGGGCTCACCCTTAACGAGTTTACCAAAAAGAATATGGCCCCTATTTGGGCCTCCATCAACCTTCTTTACCGATTTCACCTGGTTGGCTGCCTCAATGGCATCTTTAATAAAGCCGGAATCCTCCAGCCGCTTTTTTGCATTATATTCTGTTTGTCGTGCTTCTAAACTGTCCCCATCCACCTTTAATTTGACTTTGAATCGAAGGCTATATCTATCATCTATCCATGTTTCGATATATCTATCGATACCTTTAGTGTCTAACAGTTGTAAGATCATTGGATTGTTAAAAGCTAGTTCCAGACCATATCCCTTTAATCTGGTACGGCAATGGGATAGCCATCTAGCACAATCGGGGAAGTCTTTATTGGCATCGTAGACTATATCGGCCCAGATTACGTCGAAGTTGTCATAAAACCATTCCGGACCTTCGGTGCGTTCAACGATGATCCTCACGTCAGTAATATTTCCTATTCTATCCTGTATTGATTTTCCTATCTTGGATAAGGTAGGGGCATCAACATAATCATCGGTTTGAATAATGATCTCCCACAGCCTATCCTTCAAATATACTTTGGTTTTCTTTAATGTCCAACCCCGAACCAATTCTTTGCATTCTATGTCTAAAAAGCTACGAAAAAGCAACTTATTAAGTTCCCCCCAACCATAGTCAATAATTTAATTGTTTGATGATTTCCCAATACATTCTTGCCCTAGCAGCCACGCCTTTAACAAAGCCCATCTTCTCTTCTTTCATTGCATGGGTAGTGTTTTCTAATGGTATCTCCATAATTCTTATGTTAGAGGTTTTGGCTAGTCGGGTTATCGTCATTTCGATCCCAAACCCTGTTTGCCAATCCTCTTTGTCCAGGCTATCGAGAACCCATCTCTTCATAGCCCTTTGCCCTGTTAAGTAGGGGGCTATTCTTTGGGCCAGATCAGTCATGGAGCGTCCTTGGCAAAAGATTCCCAAAGTCATATCGGCATACCCATTAGTAATTGGAAGTATCATGTCCTTAACCTGTTGCCTAGTCAGCCCGATTAAGTCTGCATCAAGAAAAATAACAACTGGAGCGTTGGTACGTGTTACCCCCGCCCACATGGCCAGGCTCTTCCCATGATTCTCTGTAAACTCTACAACCTCTACGCCGTACATACGAGCTATTTCACTGGTTTTATCTACAGAACCATCATTAATAACCAGAATTTCAGATATCTCCTCAATCTGTGTTAGTATGGAAAGAACCATACCGATATTCTTTTCCTCATTATATGCTGGTATTATCGCAGATACTTTCATATCTTGTTTTCCCCCGGATCTTAAAAAAATGGCCCATTATCTCTTCTGTGGATATATCCCTACAGCGTATGTTTTCTTAAGCGAATAATCCCATCCCAAAACTCCCGTTAAAATATCGGAAGCAATTGCATTGGCAATTGCAACACGCAGGTTTCAACGAGGCGAGAGACATCTTGCCGACTCGTTTTAATCCTTGCAGCTAAAACCATTGTCTGGTAACGTCCTTAAAAGTAACGACTATCATAAGTAAAATTAGGATTATAAATCCGACAAAATGGATATACCCCTCTTTTTTTGGATCGATGGGATTTCCCCTGAGACCTTCCACCAATAAGAGTGCGAGCCTTCCCCCGTCTAAGGCGGGGAAGGGTATTAAGTTCATAATCCCCAAATTCAAGGTTATCACAACAGCAAAGTTTATAACATCCTTTACACCGGATTTTACAGCCTTACCTATTTCGCCTATGATTCCTACCGGGCCCACCACTTCATTTAATCCGCGACCTTTAAAAATCAGACTCCCCAGTAATTGGAGCATCATAATTATAAGCCTGCCCGTCTGAACAAAAGCAAGGCCAATGGCCGAAAAAGGCCCCAATTTTACCAAGTTGCCGAAATAAATACCTATCTCGTATGTTCCTTTGTCGTCAGAGTAATCCGGTTTTATATCTATTTCCCGGGTTTCACCGTCTCTAATGACAGTCAACTTTAATGGTTGATCCCCCTTGTCCTGTAAGATACTTCTAAAAAGCTCAATACCCTTTTCCTGGTCGTCTAAATCAACCTTAACATCGTGAATTTCTATAATTTTGTCATCCACCTGTAAGCCGGCATGCTCTGCCGGAGATCCTTCAACTATCTCGAATATATGGGTGGAGTTATTGTAGACTCCAAAGACTGTAAAAAATAGCGTTAGAAGCAAAACTGCCAAGAGAAAATTCATTATAGGTCCGGCTGCAATTACCAGAATGCGTTTCCAAACCTTTGCATTTCCAAATGCTCTGGGATCATCGCTCTCCTCATCGTCACCGATAAATTTTACATACCCCCCGATAGGTAGGGCCCTTAGGGAAAATATAGTTTTTTTTCCTTTTAGTTGGGATATCCTAGGCCCCATACCGATAGAGAATTCCTCGGCGGGAATTCCTACCCAACTCGCTACCAAAAAATGCCCCATCTCATGGGCCAATACTATTATCCCAAACAGTATCAGAGCCGTTATAATCGTTGTCATCGTGCACCTTCCTTTTTATATAGGGATAGAATTTTTAAAACACTAGGGGGAATTTTAATAAGATACCCAGCATAGCGAAGGTTATACATACCGTCAATCGCCCCCGGTTCAGCGATAACGACTTTCTAATTCACTACGTATTTCCCCATCCACAGATAATATATCGTCAATTTGTGGATCTCCAATTATTTTATGGGATGACATTGCACCTTCTATTATTATTGGTATTTGGTAAAAAGCTAATCTCTCTTTGAGAAATAAATCTACTGCAACTTCATTAGCTGCATTAAGAACCACCGGCATAGTTCCACCTATTTCCATTGCTTCATAAGCAAGGGAAAGGCATGGAAATGTGGTCAAATCGGGTTCTTCGAAGGTTAGGTTCCCCATATTGATAAGGTCTAAAGGCTCTAATCCGGTTCTGTTCCTGTAAGGGTGCGTTAACGCATATAGGATTGGTATTCGCATATCGGGAATCCCCATTTGAGCTATGATAGTGCCGTCTATAAATTCCACCATAGAATGTATTATGCTCTGGGGATGTATCACCACTTCTATCCTATCCAAATCAACATTAAACATCCATTTTGCTTCGATAACTTCCAAACCCTTATTCATTAGGGTCGCAGAATCTATGGTGATCTTATCCCCCATTTCCCAGTTGGGGTGTCTCAGAGCATCTTTTGGGGTTATATCCTTTAGCATATCTACGCTGTATCCCCTGAAGGGTCCCCCAGATGCGGTTAGGATAATCCTGTTCACTTCGTCGGGATCCTTACATCCCTGTATGGCTTGAAAAACAGCTGAATGCTCGCTGTCGACCGGAATAATCCTACCGTGATATTGCCTAATCAAACGGTTTATTATATGTCCGCCCACTACCATTACTTCCTTATTGGCAAGGGCAACGGTCTTACCCGCCTTTAAGGCCGCAATAGTTGGCTCTAAACCCGCAATACCTACAATTGCCATGATTACTACATCAATTTCCTCATCTGTTACCAACTCTGTTATTGCTTCCATTCCGGATTTTATCTCTGTACCTCGTAAAGGCAACCTTTGGGAGAGTTCCCTTGCCCTACGGCCATCAGTTATAACGACCGTTTTTGGTTGGTATTTTTCAATCTGCAGTTGAAGTAAATCGATATTTTGGCGAGCTGCCAAGGCCTTGACTTCAAATTGCTCCGGATAATCCTCCATAATATCCAGGGCCTGTGTACCTATGGACCCCGTCGATCCAACAATGGCTATACGTCTTACCAAATAAATACATCCTCCTACCGTCTTGCGGTTTTATTCCAAAATCGGCTTTACAGAATCTTATGTAAGGTCGTATCGAAAATAAGTCCCCGTGGTATAGAATTTAAAAGCATGGTCCATTTCATCATTTGATCATGGGCAAAGGATAGATTATGGAGCCAAAAAGACTAGATAGTATATATAGATAATCGGCAATGAAAATAGCAGACTATCGAACCTATCCAAAAGACCCCCATGCCCCGGAAGAATCTTTCCAAAATCTTTAACACCGCAAAACCTCTTTATAGACGATGCGGACAAGTCTCCCAGTTGGGAAAATATACTCCCTACGAAGCCCATTAATCCAAAATGATACAGGGGTATTTCGAATCCGAAGGAATGGTTTAGTATATATCCGAATAGGGCACCCATCAGCATAGCCCCGACTAATCCGCCCAGACCACCCTCTACTGTTTTATTAGGGCTTACTAAAGGACAGAGTTGCTTCCTTCCAAAAGTCTTTCCCAAAAAATATGCAAAAGTATCCGTAGACCAAGTTATAAGAAAACCCAAAATAAGCAGGTTCATACCATAGGGGGGCGATTTAAAGGCCAACAGTATAAGGAAAAAAATCATCATACCCGGATATAAGACAGCGAACATCGTTGTCAATACATCCATTATGGTAACCCTTTTAAAGAATACGGGCATAGTTAACCCGGTCAAAATAAATATAGATACCAATACTACTACAGTATATTTATAACTAATAATACAAAAATAAAACAATATTATAACAAATGAATAACCTAACCAAGTGAGGGGTCTGTATCCCTTTTTAATGAACGCATGGTAAAATTCATGCATTAAGATGAGGGCCATAATTAAAACCGAAATATTAAAAAACCAACCCCCTAAATGGAGCATCAAGAAAATATAGATAATCCCAATAGCGGCACTAACAATTCTTTGAGTCAACACTTTCAGTCATCCCCTTTTCCTATCACACCCCCATAGCGGCGTTGACGATTTTGGAAATCATGAATGGCATCCAGATAATGCCCCACACCAAAGTCAGGCCAATAGACGGTGGTATCAGAAAACCAAAGTTCGGTGTATGCAATCTGATATAATAAAAAATTGCTGACCCTTATATCCCCACCGGTTCTAATTAGCAGGTCGGGGTCAGGAATCCCGCCGGTGTAGAGATGGTCGGAAATTAGCTCTTCATCGATATCATCAATATCCAACTCATTATTAGCTATTTTACGCGAGATTTCTCTAAGAGCTAATACAATCTCCATCCTTCCTCCGTAGTTAAGCGCAACATTAATTTGCAAACCGGTATTAGCAGAAGTAATATTAATGGCCTTTTGTATTTCCTCGTATGCAATATCCGGAAGGGAAGTTGTATCACCTATAGTCATAATCTTTATATTGTTTTTATGTAGTTCGTTCAATTCCCGGCGCAGATATTCTACAAGCAAGGACATAATAGCCTTGATCTCGCCCTTGGGCCTCTTCCAGTTTTCAGTTGAGAAGGCATATAGGGTCAGATATTTGACTCCTAATTCAGCACTAGTCGTAATTATTTCCCTCATCTTCTCTACGCCCTGGCGATGCCCTGCGATTCTAGGTAGTCCCTTCTTTTCCGCCCAACGCCCGTTCCCATCCATAATAATTGAAATATGCCTCGGTATGGGCTTGCTTTTAACTGAATCCATGGTAACCCTATTATGCTTTATGAGAGCTTTTCTTTGTTTGATTTTTTTATAAAAATTCATATCCTATCATTTCTCCAGAGGACAACCATAATCGAAAAATTTAGATCCCCTTTAAGGCAAACCTTCATTAATAGTTTGCCCTAAAGAGGTCAGTCGGGTGTCTCATTGAAATTAAAAACTATTAATTCTACAGTCCCGTCGGAAATTATATTCTGTCTGACGATCCGCTTAATGCC
>DASRNX010000126.1:0-8907 GCA_035647175.1 Clostridia bacterium
ATATTGATGGAATCTATCTATATACAAACAATTAATTTAAAGGAGGCCTATTATGGGTAAAAAAACGGATAAGAAATTTACAAGAATTCTGTATGGCGGGGACTATAATCCCAACCAATGGCCCAGGGAAGTCTGGGAAGAGGATATGCGCATCTTCAAAAAGGCAAGCATAAACAGTGCGAGTATCAACATCTTTTCTTGGGCAAAGATTCAACCCTCAGAGGAAACCTATTATTTTGATGAGCTGGACGACATAGTCGAAATGCTCAGTAAAGAAGAATACGATATCGTTATGGCCACATCAACGGCGGCGTTGCCTGCCTGGATGGTAAAGCGCTATCCGGAGGTGGCCCGCACGGACTATTATGGTCGCAGGCATAAGTTTGGGCAGCGCCATAACGCCTGTCCCAATAGCCTGGTGTACCAAAAATACGCCAAGGCTCTGGCAGAAAAGCTTGCAGAACGTTACGGTAAAAATAAGAACATCATCTGCTGGCATATAAACAATGAATACGCTGGGGAATGCTATTGTGAAAATTGCGAGAAGGCGTTTCGTGTTTGGCTCAAGAAAAAATACAAGACCATTGAGGCGCTAAATAGGGCATGGAACATGGAATTCTGGGGGCACACCATCCATGATTGGGATGAGATAGTCCTACCCAACGCCTTGAGTGAGGGGATAGGGGAGAATAAGACGGCTTTTGCCGGAATCTCCATCGATTACCGCCGCTTTAATTCCGACAGCTTGTTAGAAAATTTTAAGATGGAGCGAGATGCCGTTCGCAGATATGATCCCGATACCCCAATCACCAACAATCTGATGGGTACCTATAAGGGTCTGGATTATTTTAAGTGGGCAAAGGAAATGGATATAGTATCATGGGATAACTATCCCGCCTACGATACACCATGGAGCATGACCGCTATGCGCCATGACCTGATGAGGGGTCTTAAGGGGCAACCCTTCATGCTTATGGAGCAAACACCCAGCCAGCAAAACTGGCAGCCCTATAACTCCCTTAAAAGGCCCGGACAGATGAGGGCCCAGAGCTACCAGACCATAGCCCATGGGTCGGATACCATCCAATTTTTCCAGCTAAGGCGCACCGTCGGTGCTTGTGAGAAGTTTCATGGGGCGGTCATAGCCCATGTAGGCCATGAAGATACCCGGGTCTTTAGAGAAGTAGCTCAGCTGGGCAGGGAATTAAAAGGGCTGGATCGCATTTTAGGTTCCGATAATCCATCTAAAGTGGGGATAATATTTGACTGGGATAACTATTGGGCACTGGAATACACCAGCGGACCCCATGAGGACCTTATGTATGTGGAGCAGATCCATAATTGTTATCGCTACTTCTACGACAAGAAAATCCCCGTAGACATGATTCCTACAGATGGGGACTTTGGTAAATATGATATAGTCATGGCACCTGTTCTCTATATGGTTAAGGAAGGGGTCGGTGAAGCTCTGGAAGAATATGTAGAAAATGGGGGAATCCTGGTCACCGGCTTTATGAGCGGCATCGTGGATCAATCCGACAATGTCCACCTTGGGGGTTATCCGGGTCCCCTTCGCAAGATGGCCGGCATTTGGGTTGAAGAGATAGATGCCTTGGCTCCGGAGCAGCATAATTCGGTAGCCTTTACCGATGGCAGCGAATATACCTGCAAAATGCTATGTGATTTGATGCACCTTGAAGGCGCCGAGAGCTTGGCCGATTATTCCAGCGATTTCTATGCCGATACTCCCGCCATAACCAGAAATGAGTTTGGTAAGGGAAAGGTATTCTATATAGGTACGGATCTGGAGGAAAACGCTCTGGATAAGGTGTTGGATCAGGTAACGGCTGAGGCCGATGTTCCTCCTATTATAGATGAGCCCACCGATCTGGAAGTTACCTGCAGGGAATCAGAAACAGAGAAGATGTACTTTATCATAAACTTCGTCAAGGATGAGCAGCCCCTGCCAAAGTGTTTTGTAGGAGAGAAGGATTTATTATCCGGCAGTGAACTAAAAGATGATACCATATTGAAGCAATACGATGTAGTCATGGTATCCCTACCTAAGTAAAAACAAGCCCCTTCGTGGAAACGAGGGGGCCTGTTTTTTTATGCACCACGCATGATACATAATTTGATGGTGAATATTCGCTATTGGGGTTAGAGTAACGATTATTTTTCTATTGCCAATAACACAACCGATTTTGGAGGCAGATTAATTGAAAGGCTATTGTCATCCAGAATATTATAATCGTTGAAGGTTTTGGGCTGAACTTTTTCAGGCTCCTGGAAGGTGTTGTGATCGTTCATATTGTCAGAGGTGAGGATCCGGCCTGTTATTCTACCTAAGAGCAATCCCCTAAGCTTAAGATTTAGATCCGTAGGCTCGCTATGGTGAAGATTGCATAGGGATACATGGATTATTCCGTCCTTATTTTTAGAAGCGGAGGCACTGACTTGGGGTATAGAACTATCTCTACCCTCGTATGCTGCGCTTTTAAGGTCTATGGGAAGCAAGGTGGCATCCTGGTGGACCTTATACATTTTAAACACATGATAGGTGGGGGTCGTAAGCATTTTATCCCCCTCAGTCAGTATAACGGATTGGAGCACGTTTATAGTTTGGGCTATGTTGGCCATCTGTACCCTGTCGGCATGGTTGTTAAAGATATTGAGGTTGATACCCGCCACCAGAGCATCCCGCAATGTGTTTTGTTGATAGAGAAAGCCCGGATTAGTGCCCGGCTCTACATCATACCAAGTCCCCCATTCATCGACTATTAGACCGATTCGTTTTTCAGGATCATATTTATCCATGATGGTGGAGTGTCTGGTAACCAGCTCCTCCATATGTAAGGTCTTGGCCATGGTAATGAACCAGTCCTGTTCATCGAATTGAGTAGAGGACCCTTTGGCTTCCCAGGTTCCCGGGACGGTATAGTAGTGCAGGCTCAAACCGTCCATCATGTTGCCGGCTTCGCGCATCATTACCTCTGTCCAGTGGTAATCGTCGGTGTTAGGGCCGCAGGCAATCTTATATATACGGTTTTTGCCGTAGCTGCGGACATAGGTTTGGTAGCGACGATATTCGTCGGCATAGTATTCGGCCCTCATGTTGCCGCCGCAGCCCCAGTTTTCGTTCCCGACCCCAAAATATTTAAGGGACCAAGGCTCTTCCCGGCCATTCTCCCTGCGCCAATCGGCCATAGGAGAAGTACCGTCAAAGGTAATATATTCTACCCATTCCGACATCTCCTGAACAGTACCGCTCCCCAGATTCCCGCAGATATAGGGCTCGCATTCTAAGAGTTCACACAGCTTCAAAAATTCATGGGTGCTGAAATGGTTGTTCTCTGTAACCCCGCCCCAGTGGGTATTGATCATCTTTTTGCGGTTTTCCCTTGGGCCTATGCCATCCTTCCAATGATACTCATCGGCGAAACAGCCTCCCGGCCATCTAAGGACGGGGATGCCCATTTGTTTCAGGGCGTCTAGGACATCCTTGCGAATCCCGTGGGTGTTAGGGATGGGCGAATCCTCCCCTACCCAGATGCCCTCGTAGATGCACCTACCAAGATGCTCCGAGAAATGGCCATAGATATTTCGGTTGATCACGGTGCTTCCAAGGTCGGCGTTTACCACTAGACGATTCTTCATTTTGTATCCTCCTCCTTGTTAATGGTTCATGATTATATGGATAGACTACTTCTAACTAAAAATTCATCATCTGCAGATAAATTTAACCTGTTGTGCTAGTTAAACATATTGGCAATGAAGTCATCCGCTTTTCAATAGCCCATTACCTTTATCACACAATGGGTTGATGAACTATATGTTTTACGACAAACATTCTACATTAGTATACGGGTGTCGTAAAACATTATCCTCAATTCATATGTTACGAAAAATACATTGCTTTAACGCAAAATCGGATAACTTAACTGATTTTGTATTGAAAGATCTTTTTCGTAACATATATAGCACAGTGCGATAAAATTAGTTTCCGCATTGTTTATCTACAGATAGTTGACGGATAAAGGGATAATGACCTACTTATAGATCGCTATGAAATTCCTGGGAGGCATATACCCTGCCGTCCTCACCGAGGTAAACACCTACACCCATATATTCATAGTCCGGCTGTAGTATGTTCGCCTTATGGCCTTCGCTGTTCATCCATATGTTAACCCAAAACTTGGCTGTCACTTCACTTTCTTCGTATCCTTCTGCGAAGGCTATGTTTTCCCCTATCATGCTGGCGTTTTTCCCCAGAACTAACCCGCCAAACAATTCAAATTGATTCGCTACAGAGCCGCTATAGGGGGATTCATGGGCAAAGTAATCCTTATCATACATTTCCTTGGATTTTTTTCTGCCTATCTTCCGTGCTGTATCGCTCCATTTCAGCGTGGTTAAACCCAAAGCCTGTCTTTCCTTATTACAAAGCTTTAAGATCCCCTTCTCTACGTCGGCTAGGTATTTAGAATTTGATTGTTTTTTGGAATCGGGTTTTGGGGATTCCCCGGTATCGGCAGTATCGGGCTTTGATCCCGGTTTTGATTCCGATTTTGGCTTTTCCTTTGGCGGATCCTTTTTAGTAACTACAACCTCTTTGCTTGATAAGTACTTGCCCGACACATAGCCCGGAGTACCCTCAAAATCCACCTTATACCAACCATCAGGGGTCTTTTCAAGGGCCTTTACCTTTGTTCCCACGGACAAAACGCTGATTATATCGCTATGGGTATTGGAATTTTTTCTAAAGTTAACACTTCCCATCACCCACATATCCATATTAACTTTGGTTCCCGGTTTTGGGGTAGTTTTTTCGGACCCACTGGGCCTATCCTTGGGGGATTCGCTTGCCTTTTTGTCATCGGAATTGTTCTCATTATGAAGATCCGCTTCGGCATCCCCGGCGTCAGGGTTTTTGGTATTTTTAATGCCATCGTCGGTCGTCTCTACCGTATCTTCTCCGGCGGGTTCCAAGGTAAGATCATCTTCATTTGATGGGTCGTCAGGTTCACCTGCATCCTCCATAGGATTTTTTGCATCATAGTGTTCATCGGGATTAGTATCCCAGTCCCCATCCAATAGGAAATCCAGGCATCCGGTCAAATTCATTAGACTGAAAAAACAAACCATAAGAGCAAGAATGATTTTTTTGTTTCGTCGCTTCATATAATTCCCCCTCACAATCATACCTATGTAATGTCGTATCACAGTATATTATAGCAGAATATTAAGCCGGATGGGGGCAATAAGGTCTAGTTTAATTTTATCTTGGAGTTGTTTATCTGGTAGTAGTCATCGGGCATATATCCCTCGACCCGTAAAAACCTGTGTGATGTAATTGCTTCCAATGTTATAACAACTTAATCCATAACTCTGGCCCATTATCATGCTGTGCTATAAAGATAATGAGTCACTGATAGGGGGGGTGGCTTCGCTGGCGCTTTCGACCACCGCCATCCAATCTTTTATTCTAAAGCTTCCCGATTATATAGAAAACGTCTATGCAATGCAGGAATTTGATATGGATCTGGCAGAAAATGTGGTGTTAAAGGGCAAAAATTATTTGGATAATCCCCCCGATGCGGACAAAATGGCCGATGCATTGGAAGAAATGTTGGATATTTATAGGGGGAAAAGGATGGCCCCTGGGGACTTCTATGACAAACTAAAAGGAGAGACCGGTGATCTGTATTTGGGTTGGCCCTATGATAAGTACATAGAAACTAAAGAAGGACAACCGGCTGCATCAATAGGATTAAAATCTGTTTTAGGAGCCCCGGGGCGAAAAGAAAAGTATAATAAATCCTTATTGCTTAAGGATATCTATCTGTTTCAAAAGGAGATAGAAAACATTTTTTTAAAGGCAGCAGAAAAATGCAAAGGGGGAACAGAAATTATTCAAAAGGATCAAATTGATCTTATCTACGATTGTGGGCTCTTATATGTGCAACTTCGGAGGGCGGCGGATAGCTTATTCGAGATAAATACCGACGGGAAAAGCGAAGTTGATGAGATCTACAAAGGGCTTCTGTCCGTGAATAAGAGGATGCTCTATTTCGATGACGATGAACATCTGCCGGATTTGTGCATCACATATGATGATGGTCGCAGCTTAGCGGGATATCCGGATACCGTTTGGTGGGATGGAAGGTATGATGAATATCATAATCATTTTCATGGCAGTACACAAAAGAAGCTTTCAAAGGATATATTTGAACCTCGGTATACACCATATATTCATCTTCATGATAACGGTAGTTACCAATTTAATGTTAACCTCTATGAAGGGATGGCACTCTTAAAGGGTAAGTGGGAAATAGACAAGGAAGACAGCAATATCGCATACCTTCATAAACCGACCAACGTTGTCACAGATATCAACTTTGATAGATTGGAACTGAGACGGGTTTCAGAATCCAAATTTGTATTGGACGGGGTCGAGAATATAGGGTTCCCCGGGTTTTATAGCACCTCATCGGGCGGGGATATCTATATGAAGGAGGGAGACGAATCTTTGATCACCCACAAGATAGAAAAGTACAGATCCCATGACTGGGCAAAGCTGTATATGGACTTTATCGATGGAACTGAGATGATAATAAGCGAGTGGAACAACTTTTTAACCCTTGATTATGATATCTCGGGTCCCAGTTCTGTGGTGCTGTATGACATAGATTCCGATGGGGTTCCGGAACTATTCATCGAAGAGGAATCAGAGGGCCTATTCTATATATTGACCATAAGGAATAACAAGGTGGTCTATTTGGGTTACGCCAATTCAGGGTGGGTTGTAAAGCAAAGGAATATAGAGACTGGGGAGGATGAGACCTTTATCTATGGCACTGCAGATACCGATGGAGGATACTTCGATGTAGGCAGTCTAAAACTCGTTGGGGATGAGCTTATATTTAACGTTATATTTTGGGAAACCAGTTGGATAGAAGGCGAAGAAAACAAACACGAATTTCGTGTAGGGGATAAGGAGGCGGATATTGATACATACGCAAAGGAATTACAGGGTTTTATCAATAGTTACGAGAGGATAGGTGAAGCGAGGAAATATCACAGTGTAAATTATTATTCCGATTGGGGAGATTTCCATCTAAGCAGGGAAAAGTTTATAGATGTCTTATGTGATTACATGGAGTCTCCGGGATCCTTGAGGTAAATATAGAAAGGGGTTTTATCCCTTTAGAATACATCTTATCACCATTACTGTACCTCCTAAATTGATTTTGGGAAATGCTTGTTTGCGCTCCATTCCAATGCCTTTTCTTTTTCTATTGCTGTATGCTCAACCCATGCCGGACGAAATCCGCTTTTGATGGCGTTACGTACTGAACCGAGGTTAGACCATGAGCAGCAATAGAACGGAACCTTACCTCTCTTAAGAATTTCCACGGCCAACCGAGAAGTTAGGGCAGCAGCAATTCCTTGTCGGCGATACTCCGGTAAAACGTCAATGCCGATCTGCCACATGGTATCGCAATCGGCAGAACATCCGGAAAGACCTATGAGAATATCCCCATCATATGCACCGACACCGAGCATATCCAGATACGGACGAGATCGTGAAAGGGCATTATCCCATTCCGGAAGATATAATTTGGTAAAATCACACTGCTCTAATACTCTGGTTTCATATTTGCATGGAAGCACTTTTAGCACATCGACATCCGGTAGCCAATACTCAGCCTGATAACAGGGCAAAAAACCGTATTTTTCAAATTCCTGTGTCAGATGATGAATCTGCGGTAGTTCAAAGCAATCGTGGGGGTGCATTGTGTCCATATACTCCCGCACAAAATCAAAGATGCGCTCATCCACAGAGGCGACAATATTAGAACCGTATGTGATCAAGTCGCAAAAGAAAGGCAGGTTCAAATACCGACGGGCGTCTTTATGGGGCCTTGAAATCACGGCTACATTCTCCGATCGAGAAAAATCCCCCGGGGAGCAGTTCGCATCAATCGCGTGTTGCTTCATTGCTATGCTCAAGATTTCGGCATTTGTCATTTTTATAGTTCCCTTCTTATCTGCCCCATCAGCCATGTATTAAAGGAGATCGTCTACGGTATATTCTACCACGGTAAAAATCGGGTTTCAATAAAATGTTGCAAAAAAGTTAAGGTATCGTAATTGCTTATTTTCAAATATCGCTTGGCTTTGCTTGGCTGGTCTGTTTAGCGGAAACCCTTATTTGATACGGATGGGGTTCGCAGGGGCAAATCAGTTAGTGTATAATATTAGTTGGCAAAAAGGTATAAAAAGGAAGAAGTCATAAAGACCCCTTCCTTATACATGAATCATCCATTATAATAGAATTGACAAAAAACATTGAATGGGGTGCGCCAGTTCGGCGTTAAATATATTGTTACACGGCACAATAAAGTAGCTTAAGAAAAGCATAATAAAATAGCATAAAAAGTGGATGCAAAAGGTGCAAAGACTGCAGTTTAAATAAACCGCCGCATGGAAAAACCATACAAACTGCAGATTAAGCTACCCTTAACAGGGTAGTTGGGGCTTTGCCCCAAGCCCCAGGATTTATCGCTTTGGTTCTCCAAAAGACGCAAAAGAAAATCGCATAGAAAATGGGCAACTCAATGTGCCCAAATTCTTTTGCATCTTTTTATAGAATCCCGGAAGGCGCTCGGGCCTAAGCCCAGCGTTGCCCTATCCTCCATACCGGGCAAGAGCCAATGGTAATATCAAAGTGCAATGCCTACCTCTGCATTAGCCTTGAGGAATAAATCAGGATCTAAGATAGGCATCTGTTCCTTAAGGCCTGTTAGAAGAGCCATAGTAAGCAGGGAATTGATTTTCCTTGGGAATCCGCCTGTCGTAGTATAGATAAGTTCATAAGCGGCTTCATCAATGGGCGGCTGAGCT
>DASRNX010000127.1:0-11258 GCA_035647175.1 Clostridia bacterium
GGACAACCTTAATCGAAAAATTTAGACCCCCTTTAAGGCAAACCTTCATCATTAGTTTGCCTTAAAGAGGTCTATCAGGTGTCTCATTGAAATTAAAAATTATTAATTCTAGGGCTCCGCCGGAAATTATATTCTGTCTGACGATCCGCTTAATGCCATCAGCTTTTGCCGTCTTATAAAAGTCGTCAGGCAGAGTGCATTCATTGATGATTATGCTAAATAATCCGTTACCATTCTTTAGTATTTCCAGCCCTTTATCCAATTCTTGGCCTACCACATCGGGAATTTTCACCTATACCTCCATAATCTCTTTTTCCTTATCCTCAATAATCCCATCTATCTTCTCTACAAATTCGTCAGTGATTTCCTGGACCCTGTTCTCGGCGATTTTCAGATCATCTTCGGAGTATTCGGAATCCCTTTTCATCCTTTTAATCTCATCATTGGAATTGCGGCGAACCATTCGAATAGCTACTTTTGCTTCCTCGCCCATCTTATAGGCAATCTTAACCAGTTCCTTCCTTCGTTCCTCAGTTAACTCCGGAAATACCAAACGTATGACCTTACCGTCGTTATTGGGGGTTATTCCCAAATCTGATTTCATAATTTCCTTTTCAATAATCGAAATCATCTTACTCTCCCATGGGGCTATAACCAATAGCCTGGGCTCGGGAACGGAAATGTTACCTACCTGGTTTAGCGGAGTAGCAACTCCGTAATAATCTACCACAATCCTGTCAAGTAATTGGGGATTAGCTCTTCCCGCCCGAAGACTCCCTAATTCTCTGTTTAGATTTAATATAGTTTTGTCCATGGTTTCCTCGGTCTCGTCATAAAGTATCTCAAGCACTGCTATACCTCCTCAATCGTTGTTCCTATTTTTTTACCCAGGATGGCAGCTTTGATGTTCTCCCGATTTTCTAAACCGAAGACGACTATGGGAATTTTATTTTCCATACATAGTGTTATGGCGGTGGTATCCATTACCCCTAAGCCCCTGTTGATGACTTCCATATAGCTGATCTTGTCGAATTTACTAGCCTTTGGATTGATCTTCGGGTCGTCGTCATAAACCCCGTCGATGGTCTTGGCTAACAATATAACCTCAGCCTCAATTTCGGCCGCACGTAGGGCGGCTGTAGTATCTGTAGAAAAATAAGGATTACCGGTACCGCAAGCAAATATAACTATTCTACCCTTTTCCAGGTGACGGACTGCGCGTCTGCGAATATAGGGCTCCGCGATCTGCCTCATTTCGATAGCAGTCTGGACCCGTACGGGGACATCCCTTTTTTCAAGGGCGTCTTGAAGTGCCAGGGCATTTATTACCGTCGCCAGCATACCCATATGATCGGCAGTGGTGCGATCCATGCCTACACCCGACCTTCCCCTCCAAATATTTCCCCCGCCGACCACTATAGCCACTTCAACGCCCATATCCATAATCTCAATCACCTGTTCGGATATCAGGTCAAGGATTTTTGGGTCTATACCGTATCCTCCGTCTCCGGCAAGCGCTTCTCCACTAATTTTGAGAACAAGCCTGTCATAAATCGGATCTAACATCATTAAGAAACCTCCATCCCATATAGTTATATTTCTACGTATTTTGCCTATCTCCTCTTTTTTGGGGATTAAGGCCTTCATCTTAGTTTGATTTTATAATAGAAAAGTCGCAAATTTTGTTACATTAACTTGATTCAACCGACTCACAGATTCCACGTCGCCATGGACATCCTTGCGTTTGGCTAATGGTTGGCAACTGCCAGCCCCCATAGCGGACTCTCACCGCCAAGTTATGCGCCATGCACGGCGCACTCATAAAAAAAGAGAACACAGATGTGTTCCTTTTTTAGCCCCTTGCTTGGC
Organism: Clostridia bacterium; assembly: GCA_035647175.1. Lineage (GTDB taxonomy): Bacteria > Bacillota > Clostridia > Caldicoprobacterales > UBA3941 > UBA3941. Next base: position 1,870 of record DASRNX010000127.1, read on the forward strand.
TCATAACCTCATCGAGAAAGTCATCTTGTCTCTTTTCTAAACCTTCGCCCTTTTCAAAGCGGACAAATCTTCGCACGCTCATGTTTTCCCCGATGGTGGCTATTTGCTCATTGAGAACGTCCTGAACAGTCTTATCCGGATCCTTAACAAAAGGTTGTTCCATAAGGCATATTTCTTTGATATATTTTTCAATTCTTCCGACGATCATTCTGTCAACAATCTTTTCGGGCTTTCCTTCATTTAATGCTTGGGCTTTTAGGATATCCTTTTCCTTATCCAAATCCTCCTGGGGAATCTGTTCACGTGTGACGTACTGTGGATTGGTCGCAGCGATATGCATAGCTATATCCCTTACAAAGGTCTTGAATTCATCGGTTTTGGCTACAAAATCCGTCTCGCAATTCACTTCAACCAGGACACCGATCCTCCCGCCGCCATGTATGTAAGACTCTACTATCCCTTCGGCTGCAATTCTGCCGGCTTTTTTCGCTGCGGATGCAAGCCCTCTCTCCCGCAATAATTCAACGGCTTTATCCACATCCCCATTTGAATCCTGGAGGGCTCTCTTACAATCCATCATCCCAACTCCGGTGCGTTCCCTAAGCTCTTTTACCATTGAAGCTGTAATCATGTAACATTCCTCCCTTATCTAAAATGTATTACTAAAATAATTATTTTTCTGCAGTATAAGAATTGTATTTATCAGGTATTGTACCACAAGTAAACAAAAACGAATCTATCATAGCCAAATCATTTGAATTAATGTGTTATGCCGTTCAATAATGTAAAATATGCCATCAAAGGCCACCTTGCATTTAAGGCCATTTTCCGTAACATATTGCATAATATGCACAATTAAATACAAATAAATACTAAAGGCTACAGTAGATACGCCCTATAACATTGGAATAATGATTTCTTATATTCCAAACCTTCATACCAACAATTAGGGGAAGAACGGATACCCTTTCTTCCCCATTATCCATTATTGCTCTTCATTAGCGTCTGTAAACTGTTCGCCTTGGCGTCCTTCCAAGACCGCATCTGCCATTTTCGATGTTATCAGCTTAACGGCGCGAATTGCATCATCGTTTCCGGGGATTACATAATCAATCTCGTCCGGATCACAATTGGTATCAACGATTGCTATAATTGGGATACCCAAGTTTCGGGCCTCCGCTATGGCAATCCTTTCTTTCCTCGGATCGACGATATAAATTGCCGCGGGAAGTCTCTTCATATCCTTTATGCCGCCTAGGTTTCTCTCCAATTTGTCTCTCTCCAGTCGAAGCTTAATTACTTCTTTCTTGGGGAGAATTTCAAACGACCCGTCTTTTTCCATTTCGTTTAGTCGATGCAATTCATCGATCCTCTTACGGATGGTTTTAAAATTGGTGAGCATGCCTCCCAGCCACCTTTGATTAACATAGTACATACCGCATCTTTGTGCCTCGTATTCGATGGCCTCCTGGGCTTGCTTTTTGGTCCCCACAAACAATATCTCCTTACCCTCTACGGCTAAGTCCCTTACAAAATTATAGGCTTCTTCCATCTTTCGGACGGTTTTTTGTAAATCTACAATGTAGATACCGTTTCTCTCGGTAAAGATATATGTTGCCATTTTGGGGTTCCATCGGCGTGTTTGATGTCCAAAATGAACACCGGCTTCCAGCAATTCTTTCATGCTAACTACTGCCATATCCATTCACCTCCTCAGTTATTCCTCCCCTTCTTTCATCCGAAAAAGCAACCTCTATGAGGCACTGATTTCCCGTCAAAAAGGGTGTGTTTTCACCGTCAGTAGTATAGCATAACCAAAACCAATTTTCAAGGACTATTTTCCATTATAGTTGTCATTCCTCCATAGAATTCTTATAGACACCCTCATATGGATCAATGAGTCCAATCTCTTTAGCCCTTTGTATGACAATTTCGTTGGGTATATTCTCTATTTCGGCTATGGGATCGGATCTAGTTATATTGCTGATAATGAAAAAATAGCTAAAGATCATACCAAAACCAAGGCCAATACAAAACGCTGATAATGAAAAATTCTTCATTGTATGCGCTCCCGTCCTTTATGAAATTTTAACACTAGCGTTATCTCCCCTTTTCCAATCCCTAATCTCCTCGCTATCTCCTCAACAGAAAGGCCCTGATCGCTTAAATCTGTGATTAGGCGGTATCTATGGCCTTCTGGATTCTGATCCTGGGTATCTTTTTTCGTTTCGGCCTGGGTTTCATGGACCGTATCATCTCTATGGTCTTGGGGATCCTGGTCCGCCAATACGGGATCATATCCATCATCCATAGCCGGGGGGGGACCGGCCTCTATATTATATCCCTCTCTATAGAGATAGTACATTTCATTCATTATTTCTTCCAGGGATTCATAGAGCTCATAAAGACTATTTTCCTTTTCATCCATATTGGCATTCCATATTTGCATCCATTCCCTGTCCCTTTTTACCATCCATAAGCCAATGAATAGAAAAAACAAACCACCCCATAATAGCATGTAGAAATTTTTATCCATAAGCCACCTCATATAATAATATCTATAAAAACCCCTTTATCATCGTCCGTGGGCACAGCATCACTTTTTTTATTATGACTTCTTGATTCTGTATCATTTTTATATCGTTTCTTACCGGTGTTTGTTTTGCTATCATCATCTCTGGTAATAGCGTTATGTTTTAAGCCCTCGGAAGGGTTTACTTCGCGCTGGGATTGAAAAACCTGCTTTTGAGTCTCTATAGCGGTTTCATGTTGATAATTGCCAACTTCGATATTTTTATTAAATTCTTTCGAGTATTGATCGGATCTCTGGATCGCCACTTGCATATCAACGGGTCGAATCGACATAAAATCCCTCCTAACCTAGAAAAGAAGTCCTTATCACATCTCCATGCTCTCTGATAAATGTCACATGTTCTTCCTGCTCTTTTATATATTGTACTGATGTCCCAATGACAACTTTTACGCCCGGGAAAACCGTACCCCCAATATTTATTTTCCCTGTGGATGCTCCTTTGAAGATATCCTCCAGTTCCATAATTCTGGCCCTCATCTTTGGTACCTTCTGGGTAGATGCCAGCTTTGTCCTAATTGCTTTTAATTTCATCTTCGCCTTGTCCGGGGATAGATTCTCCTTGGATTCCACCTTGTTCAATAGGGTAAGGATTTGGTCCGCCTTTTTTAATTCCTGCATAGTCTTTTCCATTTCATCGACTAACGTAGAGTGTTCTTCTCGCAGCAGCGGGCTGACCCCAACTTCTAGTTCGGTAATGGTTGCCATCGGGGAGCCAATATTTATGGCGGATATATCAATTCCCGCAGAAATAGATCCCCCTGCAATCAGACCCCTTCTCCCTTTAACTTGGACCCTGCCACCGCAGCTGATGGTGCTATGTAGTATGACTTCGGTAAGAATATCCCCTTTAGCCTCTACAGTACTGTTTTCAATAAAACGGGCTATTACGTTACCATGGGATTGAACACGACCTTTACCCATCCCCTGCATACCCTGTCTGAGGAGCACATCCCCTTTCGCGGATATACTTGCCCCTTCTACAACGCCCCTTACTTCGATATACCCGCCGGCTTTTATTTCAAATCCCGTAAGCACATTGCCATTGACTATAACATTTCCTACAAAGTCAATGTTCCCCGTGGAATTGTCCACATTTCCGGGGATTTCATAGATGGCAAAGATATGGATTTTTCCGTCTATCATCTCGGCTTTCCCATCTATGGAAGCGGTCAAAGACAGCTTATCCTCGGAAAGAACCGTATTTTTACCCATAGGTAACGGTAACTTTTTTCCTGATCTGGCTGTAATGGTTTTACCCGCAACGGTTTTCCCGGGTATTCCTTCCGTAGCAGGGATAAGTTCAGCCAATGGCTGTCCCTTTACAACGTTGTGTATTAGACCCAAATGTCTGTAGTCAACCGTTCCATTCTCTAAGATATGCGGTTTAGCCTTGTGATTAAAGTCGACATGATATTTAATCATCGCGTCCCGGCCGTTTTGGGGCGGCTTACCATGGGCAACGGTTTCTTCCACGTAATAAATTCCTTGGTCCAGCATTTTTTCTATTGCCGACTCGTCTATGCCATAAACAATACCATATCGATGCAGTAGCTCTATTGCCTTCATGGGGGTTAGCCTTTTATCGTTATCCCCTGGCAAAAGCTTAGCGCGGGCTTCCATTCCCCCCTTGATCACCCTAATACCCATTTCTTGGTCCAGTAGCTTCTCATCTTGTGAATCAGCAATTCTGATCCTTTCGTCCGGATTTGCATAAATTGCGTTATATACAGCCGTACTGTTGACACCCACTATTTCCTTTCTCTTTATATAGCTTAATAGGTTTAACTCGTCTTCCTTTGAAGACCCTTCTTTAGACGGCGAAACTGTAATATATATGCCGTCATCCTCGTATTCAAGGCGAAAATAGGTATCACCAGAAACGCTTCTCATAGATTTACTCCTACCCATGGGTTCCCTCCTTAAGATATAAGCCGGTTCTGCTGAGCTTGCCTTTTAGTTTCAACAATATCTTCGAATGCAATTGTGACACCCTAGATTCGGATACACCAATAACCATACCGATTTCCCTAAGGGTTAATTCCTGGAAATAGTACAGATCAACAATCATTTGTTCCTTCTCTGTCAACTGTTCTATGGCTTGTCCTAATATACCCTTCATTTCCATCGCTATTGCATGCTCTTCGGGTGCGTCTGCGTTACCTGTCAACCCATGGGGTTCGTCAATGCTATCAAGAATATGACTATCTAAGGAAATGATTACCGAAGTATGGATTTGCTCCATTAAGGTGTTTAGTTCGCCTAGTTTTATTCCCATATGATCGGCCAGTTCCTCGTCTGACACATTCCGGCCCAGTTTCATTTCCAATTCCTCCAGGGCTCTCTCTGCCTGCCTTGCCTTATCCCTCAGACTCCTTGGAGTCCAGTCCTGCTGACGTATACGATCTATTATTTCACCCCGAATCCTAAAAGAAGCGTAGGTTTCAAACTTAATTCCCTTACTGAGATCAAATTTTTCAATAGCATCGATTAATCCAAAGATCCCGTACCCTACTAAATCGTCTATATCCATATAATTCACGTATTTAATCGCGATTCTATTTACGACCCTATTTACTAAATCGCTATAGTGCACAATCAATTGATTTCTCAGCTGTATATCGCCATCATTTTTAAATTTGATCCATAGGCTTTCTATGGCACCGTCATTCTTAAGTATCATACGCCCCCCTTAATCCGTATAAACATCAAGGTTGTGAGTTTAAATGACTAAATCCGTTTAACTCCATGGCCAATTGTTTTAATTAAATAATCGCCCGTTTCTGCATAAAGTTCGACTGTTCTGCCGTAGTTCCCGCCGGTATCCTGCCCGATTACAGGTATCTTTAATTCCATTAAAACATCTAGAGTGGAAACGATATTTCTTTCGCCAATTTTCAACGGGCTGTTGTCACGGCTATTAAAAGCAAACATCTGCGCTCCTCCCGCAAGCTTGGCCTTTAATCTGTTTTGTTTTGCACCTAAGACAATCATATCATCAATCAATTGAAGAATAGCGGTATCGGCAAATTTGGCCCTATTCTCGTTGTTTTTTATTGAAGTGCTGGATGGGAGCATGATATGGGCCAGTCCTGCTACTTTAACATGGCCGTCATAAAGAGCAATTCCCACACAGGACCCCAGACCCAATGATACCAAGACTCCCGGCGATATTACAGTATTAAGATCGGCCATTCCTACCTTCACCCTTTGTATCATCTAAAAACTCCTAATGCTTTAAGAATAATGAAATATGAGTCAATCTCCGGTATCAAGAAAAAATTTCCCTTTATCCTATCCAATCCGTCTATAAACAGGGTCTCAATAAAAAATGCCTGCTCGCCAACCTGCCCAAATTCAATCAAAGGTACGCTGAGGATTGCTCCGGCCATATCGTACGCTAATGCAGGTGTTGAAGGTTTGACATATAGACCTGTCAGGGCAGAAAGGGATCCTAAATAGGCACTGGCTAAGATATTTCCCACTTCCTGAAGCGCTGATGATTCTATTTTAGAGAAATCACCTTGGTGATCCCTACAATAATTAGGCATCAATAAGTGTAGAAGGTTGTTAGCTGAGTCCTTATCCAAAATATACAATATAGTGCCACGAATATCTCCAACGAATTCAAGGTATATACCGGCGACTAATTTTTCTGCCCCACCAACAACAGTCTCAACCTCATTAAAGCGTAATATTTTTATTTCCGGGACATTCATGTTTATCCTTCTGTTCAACAGCTTTGATAGTGACGTTGCTGCGTTGCCAGCACCGATATTGCCTACTTCCTTAAAGGCGTCCAGATAGATATCGTTTAAAAAGGTCATACCAATCCCCCTATATCCAAAACCTTCGTCAAATCCAATATCAATACATGCTCGCCTTCCAGATTGACGATCTCTGAAACATGCTCATTTATGCCGTCATTAAAAACAGCTTCCCGCTTTTGTATATCCGTGTCAGGAGCCGAAAAGACATCGTTAACCTTATCCACCGTTACACCTACCCGATACCCTTCAAAAGTTGTAATAATGATACGGCTTTCTTCACTATATTGCTTTTCTCCTATTCCCAGCCTGATTCTCAAATTGACTAATGGAATAATGTCTCCTCTTACGTTAATTATTCCCGGAACGTATTTTGGGGCTTTGGGTACCCGCGTGATATCAGAAACTCTTTCTATAGATTCGGTCATCAGTATATCCAGCCCGTATATTCCATCACCTAGACTAAAACTAATAAATTGTCTGCCAGCAGAATTGCCTTTTACCCTGCTATTATCAGCCATTTCCGCCTTCCCCCTATACTAGATGGTTAATATCCAGTATTAAAGCCACTTTTCCGTTTCCGAGAATGGTGGCACCGGATATTATTTTGTTATTGGATAAATATTTACCTAAAGGTTTTATCACGATTTCCTGTTGTCCAATCAGATTGCCTATGGATAACGCGAAACGTCTATCGCCTTTTTTGACGATTATCATTGTCATAATCTGGTCCTGTCGGCTATTCATGAGCTCTGTATCTAATTCACTTTCAAGGCGGATCAAAGGAAGCAAAATATCATTATATGGTATTGTCTCATGGCCCTCAAATCTCTTTATATCTGACCCTGAAATATCTACTATTTCCTGAATAGAGTTTAATGGTATCGCATAAATTTCATTCCCGACTTCCACCAGCAAAGCCTGGATGATGGAGAGGGTCAAAGGAAGACGGATCGTAAATCTGCTCCCTACCCCAATTTGAGTTGTCACATCAATTGTTCCACCCATGGACTCCACTTTGGTTTTGACGACATCCATCCCTACGCCCCTGCCGGAAATATTGGAAATGGTTCCTGCGGTGCTAAACCCGGGATGAAACATAAGCCCGATTATTTCCCTTTCCTCTAAAGATCCCAAATCTATATCCGATATTAAACCCTTTTCCATGGCGCTATTGGCGATGTTTTCAAGATCGATTCCGTGGCCATCATCCTCTACGTGAATAACCACATTGTTACCGTCATGATATGCCATCAAATCCACCCTACCAACTGGATCCTTACCCGCCTCTACCCTCTCTTCCGGCGTTTCTATCCCATGATCGACAGCATTTCTTAATAGATGGATTAATGGATCACCTATTTCATCAATTATAGTCCGATCTATCTCCGTTTCTGAACCTATGATGTTCAATGCTATTTCCTTTTTGATATTTCTCGACAGATCTCTGATCACCCTGGGAAACCGACTAAATACCATCTCTATGGGTACCATTCTTACCTTTGTGACGGTATCATGAAGTCCGTTAGTAATTCTGGCTAAGTACTCCATATATTCCCTGGTGCTGGATTCTACATCACTTCCCGTCACATCCATTAACGAATTCTTTATTGTAATTAGCTCGCTTACCAGATTCATTAGATTGTCCAGTTTTTCTGTATCAACCCTTATACTGCGGGTTTGTGTATAGATTTTATCCCGTAATATCCGCTGGTTACCGGACACTGGCTCCTTGGCTTTATCATCTGGACCAACCGACTTATCATTCGCGTCCAGATCCAAATTGTGCGAAATCCTATGAATTTTAACGGAATGAAGCTCTGAAACCAAATCCAACCTTTGCTTTATTATTGAATCCTCTTCCCTGGAAAGAAGGAGCATACCAAAGGTATCTTCAAATCTCTCCTCCTCAATATCCTGAACCTGGGGCAATGTCTTGATGATCTCCCCGAATTCTTCCAGGGCCTGGAAAACAACATACGCCCTTGCAGCCTTCAGTAGGCATGTCGGTTGAAGCACTACTTCAATCCAATAGGGAATCAATCCCTGGCTAATCCCTGTGTTAATAACACTTGACTGATATTCATCGAGTTCTACAGCCCCATAGTCGGATCCATTGCCTGTGCTATTATCAAAGGAATGCATCGGTTTATTGAGCTTTAACAGCAATTCTGATATCTCTTGCGGACCCTCGTCGCCCGACCTTGAAACATCCAGGATCAGCTCCTCCATAGCATCTGTACATTCTAACAATATATCAATAATGGATGCATTTATCCCCATATTTTGATTCCGGATTTCGTCTAGGATGTTCTCCATAGCATGGGCTATGTCCGTGATTTTTCCAAATCCTAGTGTGCCCGCCATTCCTTTTAGGGTATGGGCCGCACGGAATACTTCATTCAATGGCTCAACATTTTCATTATTTGCTTCTGCTTCCAGTCTGAGCAAGTTATCATTGAGAATCTGTATATGCTCCTTGGCCTCTTCCACAAAGAGCCCAATGTATTTATCGCTATCCATGTTTCCATGACACCCCCTAAATATTATATAAGGCCCTTTTCTCTCAATTCACGCTGTTTAGAAAAAATAAACCTTATTAAATCCTCCCGAACCCTATGAGAAACGCAACAAAATGATATACCAAGCTCATATCTGTATCCCGATCCGCCGGCTGGATTAACCCTAATCACTTTCCCCTTTATCTGTAATTGTCTTTCATTACCGAGGTCAATCCTGCATTCGATAGCGGTATTCACTTCCAGGCAATAATCCGTGTTTAATTTCAAACCGCCCCCGCTAATATCAATTGAGTAACCCTTATACACCGTGGGTTTATCTTCGATATCGTCATCTAATAGCCAAAAATCAACGGGTAGGATTACCCTGAGCCTATAAAATTCTCTCCTCTGTATCCTTTGGATTGGGGAAGTCCGTGTAATACTAACCACCACAGCATTATTAATTCTGAATCTTTTTTTTACTCTACCATGGAATAGAAAGCTGGCTTCTTCTTTGAAAAAATATATTTC
>DASRNX010000128.1:0-6049 GCA_035647175.1 Clostridia bacterium
GTTAACTATAAACTTATAGTGTGCCCGGATAGGAAGGGAATCCCTTGTTTTAATCCCATTCTATTATCCGAATATGCAATGGATCTTTTATAGCGGTTTTAAGACTGGCCTTGCTATGTTTTCAAAGCGATAAATTTGTACGGTAAGGATGATGTCAATGAAGGAAATGGGGCAAATTGTCCATGTAGAAGATAGCATCGCAACTGTCAAGATACGAAGGGGTGTCAGCTGCGGATCCTGTACTGCCTGTGGTATGAGTAAGGACCAAAGTGAAATATCCTTTAGCATAGCCAACGATCTGGATGCTCAACTTGGGGATTGGGTAGAACTGGATTTAGAATCAAAATCCCTCGTCAAGGCCTCCTTCATAGTATACCTTATACCTTTAATTGCCCTTATCCTGGGGGTTGCCGGAGGCTATGCCATCGCCGGGCAATGCTCCGGCGACTCCGACCTGTATGGGGCAATAGGCGGAATACTTTTTACTGTCTTTGCCTTTGTGGGCATAAGGGCTATGGATCCGATGCTTAGGAAAAGGGGGGAATACTCCCCCAAGATGGTATCAATTATTAGTTTATATTCGAAAGGGGAAATTATCGATGGCGAATGAAAAAATCATAACGCTTAATTCCAACAACTTTGAGGACGAAGTAATGAATTCCGATGTACCCGTCTTGGTAGACTTTTGGGCGGCTTGGTGTGGTCCTTGCAGGATGATCGCTCCAATCATTGACCAACTGGCTGACGACTTTGACGGCAAGGCAAAGATAGCCAAGGTAAATGTAGACGAGGAGAGGGAGCTGGCATCAAGGTATAGGGTGATGAGCATCCCAACCTTGATTCTATTCAAGGATGGTCAGATAGCGGATCAAACCATGGGTGCGCGGCCTAAATCGGACTTGGTTAAGATGATACAAGGTGCATTATAAAAAGAAGCTGGATTTATACCAGCTTTTTTTATACCGTAATTTTCTATGAAAACCTTGTAAATTATATGAAATCTAACTATAATGTAATCTATTGAAACCGAACAATTTAAATAATTATAACGAAAACGTTTGGAGGAACCAAATTATGATCAACTTGAAGGAAGTTCATAAAACCGACCCGGAAGTTGCCGAGGCTATGGAGCAGGAATTACACAGGCAACAAAGCCATATAGAACTTATAGCTTCTGAAAATTTTGTTAGCCCGGCGGTTATGGATGCTATGGGCTCTCATCTGACAAATAAATATGCAGAGGGATATCCGGGCAGGAGATACTATGGTGGCTGCGAGTATGTAGATATAGTTGAAGAATTGGCCATTAACAGGGCAAAGGAACTCTTCGGTGCAGAATATGCCAATGTTCAGCCCCACTCCGGCGCACAGGCCAATATGGCCGTATACTTTGCCTTCTTAGAACCCGGGGATACTATTTTGGGAATGAATCTGGCCCATGGCGGGCATTTGACCCATGGCAGTCCCGTGAATATTTCGGGTAAGTATTTCAATATTGTACCGTATGGGGTGGATTCAGAAACGGGGTATATAGATTATAAAGAGCTCGAAAATCTGGCCAAAGAGCATAGACCTAAGCTAATAGTGGCAGGGGCCAGTGCCTACTCAAGAATTATCGACTTTGAAACATTTGGTCAAATCGCCCGTGAAGTGGGAGCATATCTAATGGTGGATATGGCCCATATTGCGGGTTTAGTAGCAGCAGACCTACACCCAAATCCGGTACCCTTCGCAGACTTCGTGACGACCACCACCCATAAAACCCTTAGGGGTCCTAGGGGTGGCTTAATCCTATGCAAAGAGAAATATGGCAGGGCAATAGACAAAGCAATTTTCCCGGGTACCCAAGGCGGGCCGTTGATGCACGTGATTGCCGCCAAAGCAGTTTGCTTTCTTGAGGCATTGAAACCGGAATTTAAAGAGTATCAGAGGGAGATAGCCAACAATGCTAAGGCTCTTGCAGAGGCTTTAAAGGATGAGGGATTCCAATTGGTATCCGGGGGTACAGACAATCATCTTATGACCATTGATCTTAGGAATAAAGGTATAACGGGTAAAGATGCCGAAAAAATATTAGATGATGTAAAGATTACTACCAATAAAAACACCATCCCCAATGACCCCCAGAGCCCCTTTGTTACAAGCGGGGTACGAATAGGAACTCCTGCCGTGACCACTAGGGGGATGGGGACAGAAGAAATGAAAGCCATCGCCAAGGCCATCGCCCTGGCTATTGATGATGTGGAAGCTAATAGGGCCGAAATCTTGAATATAGTAGATACCCTATGTATTAACTTTCCGCTGTATTCTGATGGAGTTTTATGATTTTTTTACCGACAGGACAGCCTTATCTTGTAGCAGGGGGGATTGGGAAGTATCCTACCGGGAAGCCAGTTACCCCCATTAAGGCTTTCTATTACAATAAGCGTCAAGGAGGATAATAATGATAAAAAATATGCCCCTGGCGGCTCGCATGAGACCTGAAACTTTGAATGAGTTTATCGGCCAGAAGCATATCGTAGGCAGGAATAAATTATTGTATAGGGCAATAAAGGCAGACCGGTTAACCTCTGTTATATTCTATGGACCACCGGGCACGGGTAAAACTACCCTGGCTAAGATTATAGCCGGTGAGACACAATATGAATTCAAGCAGCTAAATGCCGTATCAGCCGGTGTGAAGGATATTCGTGAATCGGCCGACGAGGCCCAGAATTATCTATTAAACCCGAAGGGACGGATGATTCTATTTTTTGATGAGATCCACAGGCTAAACAAAAATCAGCAGGATGCCCTGCTCCCCTACGTGGAGAACGGGACATTTATACTCATTGGAGCGACAACGGAGAACCCATATTTTGAAGTAAATAAGGCCTTGTTATCGAGATCCACCATTTTCAAATTTAATCCTCTAACAGATCAAGACCTGAGGGACTTAGTGCAAAACTGTATCCATGATGAGAAAAAGGGTTTGGGTAACTATAAAATATCATTGACCCCGGGGGCAACGGATCATATTATACGCATGAGTGAGGGGGATGCGAGGTCGGTGTTGAATGCGCTGGAATTGGCGGTCCTGACCACCCCCACCAACCATGAGGGTATCATAGATATTTCACTAGAGGTGGCCCAGGAATGCGTACAGCAAAAGGCTATGAGGTATGATAAGGACGGGGATAATCATTATGATGTGGTAAGCGCCTTCATTAAAAGCATGAGGAACTATATGGAACCCGATGCGGTGTTGCATTGGTTGGCGCGTATGATAGAGAGCGGGGAAAAACCCGAATTTATCGCAAGAAGGATAATTATTGCTGCGGCCGAGGATGTGGGGATGGCCAATCCCGCGGCCCTACAAGTAGCAGTGGCGGCTTCCCAAGCGGTTGAAAGGGTTGGATGGCCCGAAAGCAGGATTATTCTGGCTCAGGCCGCGTTGATGGTGGCATGCTCGCCGAAATCAAACGCAGTGTGTGTGGGTATAGATAAGGCGTTGGAGGATGTGCGAAACAAAAAGATTGGGGAAGTGCCCGCAAATCTAAAAGACACCCACTATCCGGGCGCTAAAGAACAGGGCCATGGGAAAGGATATAAGTATTCCCATGACTATCCGGGGGGCAGGGCAATACAACAATACTTACCGGAGGAACTCAAAGATGCCAGATATTACCTCCCTAAAAATTCCGGTACTGAGGCCAGGATAAAGGATCGCATGGATCAAATCCTTAAAGACAGATAAAAAATAGTGGCTGATTTAATGTTGACAAAAATAGTCGGGTATGATATTATTTTTTTGTAACAAAGCATAGTAATTTAGTCGGGATTCGGAGGTGTCGATTTTGAAACTTTCTACACGGGGTAGGTATGGCCTTAGGGCAATGTTCGATCTGGCCATGAATGAATCCCAAAGGCCTGTCCCGCTGAACGAAATAGCCGGTAGGCAGAATATCTCAGAATCATACTTAGAACAGTTATTTGCTGCCCTGAGGAGACAGGGATTGGTTAGTAGCGTTCGTGGGGCCCATGGTGGCTACTTATTAGGCTCATCCCCCGATGAGATCTATATAGGGCAGATACTAAGAACCCTGGAAGGAGATATTGCGCCGGCTGATTGTGTTAGTGATGAGGATATAGTAGGATGCATGGATGCTGATGCTTGCGTTACCAGAATTATTTGGGAGAAGATAAGGGACAGTATAAATCAAGTGATAGACTCCATAACTTTGGAGGATATGGTACGCCAACAAAAGCTGATTAATAACAGAAGGGATTCAGCTTCTCCTGAAGACAGCTGGGTTATACGATGCAATAATTAGAGCAGGAAACAATTATTAAAGGGGTGAATATGGGTGTCTCCCGTGTAATCGCTACTCGGGTTTTACATCCAGATATCTTATGACGAAGAATATTTACTTAGATCATGCCGCAACTACTTTCACAAAAAAGGAAGTCCTGAATGCAATGTTACCCTATTATACCCAGGATTATGGAAATCCCTCCAGCATCCATACCTTCGGAAGACAGGCCCAAAGGGCTGTTGATGAGGCTAGGGAAAGGACATCCAAGGTATTAAATGCTAAGTTTGGGGAGATATTTTTTACCGGAGGCGGTACGGAGGCCGACAACTGGGCCATAAAGGGCGTTGCCTTAGCTAATATGGATAGGGGGAGGCATATAATAACATCCTCTGTTGAACACCATGCCGTTTTGTATACCTGCGAATTTTTAGAAAAGATGGGCTTTGAAGTTACCTATCTCCCTGTAGATAGATACGGAATGGTTGACCCATCTGATATAGAAAAGTCCATCAGACAGGATACTATTCTTGTTTCGGTGATGTTCGCCAATAACGAAATTGGTACTGTCCAACCTATAAGGGAAATTGGGGGAATAACCCAAAAGAAGGGTGTATATTTTCATACCGATGCGGTTCAGGCTATAGGTTGCGCAGATATTGATGTAAACGAAATGAATATTGATCTATTGTCCCTATCAGCCCATAAGTTCTATGGTCCCAAGGGAATTGGGGCATTGTTCATAAGAAAGGGAACTAGGATAACCCCCCTTCAACATGGCGGGGCCCAAGAACGTAACCAGAGGGCTGGGACAGAAAACATACCGGGTATTGTAGGTCTTGGAAAGGCCATAGAGTTAGCCCATACCAATATGAAGGAAAACAATAAACGCTTATTAAGGCTAAGGGACAGGCTTATTGGCGGCATTATGGATAGGATAGATAATGTCATATTAAATGGACACCCTGTTGATAGGCTTCCCGGCAATATAAATTTAAGTTTTGAATATATAGAAGGTGAATCTCTGCTCCTTAGTCTCGACATGAAGGGTATTGCAGCTTCCAGTGGATCTGCATGTACATCAGGATCATTAGATCCGTCCCATGTACTTTTGGCAATCGGTCTATCCCATGAAATTGCCCATGGCTCCTTGAGGATTACATTAGGGGATGACAACACAGAAGGGGATGTAGATTATGTACTCGAGGTATTGCCGCCTATAGTAAAGAGGCTCAGGGAGATGTCGCCCTTATTTGTACAAGAAAAAGGAGGATGCCATTATGTATAGTGATAAGGTAATGGAACATTTTGCAAACCCACGAAATGTAGGGGAATTGAATAATCCCGATGGGGTGGGGGAAGTGGGCAACGCAAGATGCGGGGATATAATGAGGATATACCTAAAGGTGGAAAATGACGTCATCGTAGATGTCAAATTTAAGACCTTTGGCTGCGGTGCTGCAATTGCCAGCAGTAGCATGGCCACAGAATTAATCAAAGGCAAGACCATAGACGAGGCCTTGCTTATAACCAATAAAGCGGTCACCCAAGCACTGGACGGATTGCCGCCGGTAAAGCTGCATTGCTCTGTTTTAGCGGAGGAGGCAATACAAAAAGCTATTGAAGATTATAGGGAAAAACAGAAAAGTGTAGTTGGTGCATAATTGAGACCCCTAGTGATGGGTATTAAATTATCCTTGGTTTTTTTGGTGTTACTTTCCATGATCTCTTATCTCAATTATAGGACTATATGAATA
>DASRNX010000129.1:0-7539 GCA_035647175.1 Clostridia bacterium
GATCCGGTATTGCACCCCGTTTTTCTCGGCGAAGGCCAGGCCCAACTCTATATTCTCTTCGGTCCCTTCCAGCTCAACGGTTAGCCTGCCCCTCTTACCCGGCTGTACCTCTGCCTGTAAGATATTGAATATTAGGTCATAATCCTTTACCAAGTAATAGGAGAAAGGTTTGTCGGTCTTTTCAGGAGGGAAATACAGGATCAGCTTTACCTTTTTCATGCTATTCCACCCCCACGTCCTTTAATGGATTAAATCCCCTATGCGCCGGCATATTTTGCACAGGCTGTTGGAGGAAAAACTCACCCGCTTCTATGCTCTCTTTTAAGATATTGGCTATCTCCCTTGCCCTGTTGAGGCTCGATAGGGGAGCTGTCGGTACCTTTTTGCCCTTTAATTCAACACTGCCGCTTCTCAGCTCCTCGTAGTTTACCTTCCTTAAAGTTGGCTTAGAGCGCCTAGGAACACTATAGTCCACTACCTCCGTATAGATATCCTTGTTGGTAACCAACAAATACTCCATCGTCTCTTCGTCCAAGACCGGTATGGGAATACCTATACCCATAAACATGGTGGTGCCGTATCTGGCAAAGCTGGCAGCCCTCAAGTATCTGGAGGTCATCCCCTTTAAATCACCGATTACCGCCAGGGTCCCCCCAGAATACATGGTGATACCGTCGTCGATCTCTTCCCTGTTTCTTACGAACTGGGTCCCTTCCCAGGCGATATAACCCTGAACCCCGCCTAGGAATATTCTGGTGCCTATACCTATGGTTCTAAATTCCGGATCGTTCAGCAGCGGGCTCAGCTCTCCGGAAGTAGAATAGGTAATATTTCCGCATCTCGGAAGCAGGGTCCCCATATAGGTATCTATAATCTTATCCGACGTATTGGTTGCGGCGCTATAGTTTTGATAGACATTTCTCGGATTAAACAAATAGGCCTGGTTTAAATCCTCTAAAGTTATAAAAGTATCTATATCCAATCGGGGATAGCAGTCGGTCCCATAGGATTTGGCGGTCAATCTGACTTTTTTCCCGTCCACCAATTCTTCGATGACGTGGGCACCCCCATACTCAAGGCCTCTACTCTCCGACAGCTCGGTAGCCCCTATATAGGCATCCACCGCGGCTATGCCGCCGTATGCCGGCACATCGTTTAACCATACCTTATTCATCCTAATAGGCGGATCGGAATGCCCAAAGTTTAAAAATGCACCGGTGGAGCACATGGGCCCAAAGGTAGCCGTGGTTACCACATCCACACTTTTCGCGGCCTCCTTGACACCCTTTTCTTCCGCTATCTCAATGATCTCCTCGGCCGTTGCCACCACAACATCGCCGCTTCGGATCTTTTCGTTTATCTCATCAAAGGTTTTACCCATGGGAACCTCTCCCTTCCTTCGCTATAAGCCTGCAAGTCTCGTTAAGATTTTATTTCCCCTCTGGATGAATTCCATCATCTCCTCAGAGCCTAGAGGTTTATGAGCCACAAGGGCCAGATCATATATGTGCCTGCATATCACCTTAAGATCGTCACCCCTGGATTCATCCCCTGATAATTTCACAAGGGATTCCACCAGGTCACTGTTTCTGTTGACTATCAGAGTCTCTTCCTTAGGCATGGGATAATTCATCCCCATATTCCCGAATCTTTGGGCCATCTCCTCCATCCTTCTGGATTCCTCGGACAAAAGGACCATAGCCGGGATGTCTCTGTTCTTCAGGCCCTCTACCTCAATTTTAATGTCATCTTTATCTATTGCCTCTTTAAATAACTTTTCCAGCGCCTTATCGGTCTTCTTGTCTGCCTTTTTATCGCCCTTTTCCTGTATATCCTTTAGACTTTCGGATATATCCGAATCTACCCTTTTAAATTTAACAGATCCCTCGTTCATCTCCAGGAAAGAGATAAAATGGGTATCTATTATATTGTTTAAATACACCGCATCTAAATCGTGTTCCCTAAATAGCCTTATATACTGGGCCTGCTGGGTTTCGTCATTTACATAATAGACCTGGTTTTCATGCCTTTCCTTGTTCTTATCCAGATAGTCCTTTAAGGTTGTATACTCCCCATCCAAAGTCTTAAAGATGACAAAGTCTTTTACCTGGTCATAGAACTTCTGATCCCTCATGCAGCCATATTTAATGAAGGGGTTTATATCGTCCCAATACTTGTTATAATCTTCCCTTTCGTTTTTAAACAGTGATGACAGCTTATCCGCTACCTTTCTGGATATATAGGAAGAGATCTTCTGAACATTCCCATCGTTTTGCAGGAAGCTCCGGGATACGTTTAGGGGTAAATCGGGACAATCTATAGTCCCCTTTAAAAGCATCAAAAATTCCGGTATCACTTCCTTTATGTTATCCGCCACGAACACCTGGTTGCTAAAGAGCTTTATCTGACCCTCTAAGGTCTCGAACTGATTATTTAAACGGGGGAAATATAAAATTCCCTTAAGGTTGAAGGGATAGTCCACGTTTAGATGAACCCAAAATAACGGGTCCGTGAAGTCATGGAACACCTTCTGGTAAAATTCCTTATACTCCTCGTCGGTGCAGTCGTTAGGATGCTTAAGCCATAGGGGACGTACATCGTTTATGGGTTTTGGATCTTCCCCGTCCTCATCTTTCTTGTCCTTCGTATCCTCGAAGTAGATCTCTACAGGGAGGAAGCTACAATATTTATTTAGGATTTCCCTGAGCCTATACCCTTCCAAGAACTCCTTGCTGTCCTCCGATATATGAAGGGTAATAGTGGTTCCCCTTTGTGTCCTGCTGTCTGAAACCTCCATACTATAATCCAGCCCGGTTTCGCTGGTCCAACGCACCGCTTCTGCCCCTTCTTCCCATGAAAGGGTATCGATTTGAACTTTTTCAGCCACCATGAATGCCGAATAAAAGCCTAGGCCAAAATGTCCTATTATTTGGCTACCCTCCCCAGGTTGGTCCTTATATTTCTCCAAAAACTCTTGGGCGCTGGAGAATGCCACCTGGTTTATATACTTTTTTATCTCATCCCTGGTCATGCCTATACCGTTATCCATGACCTTGATGGTTCCCTCTTCCTTATCCAATACCACCTCTACCTTGAAAAAGGATTGACCCCCAATGTCCACCTGCCCTATATCCGATAGCCTCTTAAGCTTTTGAATGGCATCGCTACCGTTTGATACCAGCTCTCTGAGAAAAATATCCTTATCCGAGTATAGCCATTTTTTAATAATCGGGAAAATATTCTCCGTATGTACTGCAATATTTCCACTCTCTTTGAACATATATAATCCTCCTGGTTTTTTGGTCTCTTTTTATTTTACACCAGATGCTTTTGTTGTCAAGAAATTGGGATACCAAAACCCAGATTTAATGGGTTTTGGTATCTATAGATAAACAATACGGAAACTAAATTTATCACTAGTTGATAAATTTTATAGTTGGAATTGTTTATCTCTGGATGTGTCTATAATCCCTAATTTTCTATGATATCAATTTTGCCAAAGACCACATTGGCCTCGATGGTAAGGGGCCGATCCCCTTCTCCGGTCCTGTGGGTATGATCCCCGAATGTTACAGTCGATCCGTCGGGAGTGCTCCCGCTGCCAAAGGCAGAGGTCATCTTAATTAATGTAGGAATATTGGGATCAATCTTTACCAGTGCGTTTCCAAACACTGTATTAATTTTAATGGTATCCCCCAGCTCATCCTCGGATATGTCAGATAGGTCAATAACCAGATTCCCAAATATTACGTTGTATTCCTTCTCAGGTTTCACCGCCTGGACCTTGCTTTCCGAAAAGATAATGTTAGATTGGGTATTTACCCACGGTCCGCCCAGCAGCATAGATATCCCCAACGACAGGAAAAGAACCCCGATAATTATTCTCGGCATAGAAATATTAAGTTTGAATTGATATTTTAGGATCATCAGTATTCCTATACCAATTAAGAAAATGCCCCAAAAATACCCTTGTGTACCTTTCATCCTCTCATCCCCCTTATTTTTAATAAAATGACCCGACACGCAGGCTACTATAGATAAACAATACGGAAACTAAATTCATCGGCACGATAATTGCATCGGTTCTATGTCATCTCATGATGATAATTTTTATAGCTAAAGTCCTTTATCTGCCGACATCTAACCCATTGACTATATAATGTGGAAGGTTTTAAATACCTGAAATAACCGCCGCTACAGCTCCATTTGGAAATAGTCCGCCGCATTGTTGAAGCAAATGTCCTCCACCATTCTCCCAAGCAAGGCCATATCGTTCGGTACTTCCCCATCCTCTGCCCATTTGCCTACGATATTACATAGAATTCTTCGGAAGTATTCGTGTCTTGTGTAGGACAAAAAGCTCCTAGAGTCCGTGAGCATCCCAACAAATCGGCTGAGTAATCCAATATTGGCCAGGGCTCTCATCTGCTCTACCATGCCATCCCTTTGGTCATTGAACCACCATGCCGACCCGAACTGAACCTTTCCGGGAATTTTCCCGCCTTGGAAGTTGCCCGCCATAGAGGCCAATACATAGTTATCCTTGGGATTTAGGGTATACAATATAGTCCTTGGGAGCATCTCCGCACTTTCTAAGGCATCTAAAAAGCGGGACAGTCCATAGGCGATATTATGATCATGGATGGAATCAAAGCCCGTATCAGGACCCAGCAACCCAAACATCCTTGTATTGTTATTTCTTATGGCGCCAATATGAAGCTGCATAGCCCAGTTCTTTTCGGCATACAACCTGCCTAAAAATAATAGAACGGCAGTTTTAAAGGATTCTTCCTCTTCCCTGGTTATTTCAATCCCCTTGCGCCCTTTCACGAAGATTGCATCCAGCTCTTCATCGTCGGTCCTTCTGTAGGGAACGTATTCAAGCCCGTGGTCCGACAGCCGGCAACCCCTATCGTGAAAGTAGTCAACCCTATCTTCCAGTGCCATTAAATAGTCCCCAAAAGAATGGATACCCATTCCGGCAGTATTCCCCAGTTTATTAACCCAACAGCTAAAGGCCTTGTTTTGGATTTCTACACCCTTATCGGGCCTGAATGCGGGCAAAACTTTAACATCAAAGCCTTGCAGATCTTCAATTTTTCTATGGTACACAAGATCGTCTGTAGGATCATCTGTAGTGCAAAGAAGCCTTACATTGGACCTTTGTATGAATCCCCTGGCGGTAAAGCCATCCTGCCCCAGCTTTTCATTAGCCTTATTCCAGATCAGATCGGCTGTGTTGCCATCTAAGACCTCGTTTATATCAAAATATCTTCTAAGCTCCAAATGCGTCCAATGGTATAGGGGGTTTCCTATGGTATATGGGACGGTTTTGGCCCAGGCTACAAATTTTTCATAATCGCTTCCGTCCCCGGTTATGTACTTTTCGTCTACACCGTTGGCTCTCATGGCCCTCCACTTATAATGGTCTCCATAGAGCCATACCTGAGTTATATTGTCATAGCCTTTGTCTTCCCATATTTCCACGGGATTCAAGTGGCAATGGTAGTCGTAGATAGGCATATCTCTAGCGTAATCATGATATAATTTGGCAGCTGTTTTATTTGACAGCAGAAAACTTTCGTCCATAAATCTCTCCATCGTTCTCACCTTCCGTCTAGGATTCTTTAAAAGACACGATAAACAAAAAGTATCAATAACAATTTACCACCCATTGGCAATTTAATCAAACATAATTTTTTACAGATGATCTTTCCACATTATTCACAGCTTGAACTACCACTTATACACAGCAATTAACCCAATATTATTGGATATCATCAATAATATCCACAATTTTATCTACAGGTGTGTATGGATTTGCCTGATTTTTTTTGGATTATCGCTATAAGGAAAGATTTTATCCACAGAAATTCATGTTTTCTATCGTTTTGTGGATAACTTTGTGGACAACCCTTCATTTTTTGTGGAATATGTTAAGTTATCCACATTCTTATTCCAGCATGGAACTTTTCTTGCATTAATCCACAAAACCCACTATCATTAGTAATGAATCCGCTGCAAGATGTGTGAATATTTCGGCCCCATGGCGGGTTATTCTGTAGGATATATAACGAGTCGCCAAGATGTCTCCCGCTTCTATAAGCGGCGAGTTCCCATTAGTAAAACAGGCGGTGGGTATAAATTTCCCGACTCGTTGAAACCTGTGTGTTGCAATTGCCAATGCAATTGCTTCCGGTGTTTTAATATAATGAACGCAGGATGTGTCCCTACACATCCTTTTTAAAAAAACTATTGATATAAGGAGCAATTTTATGACCCTAAAGGTAGGAATTCAGCTTTATTCAGTACGTCAAACACTAAAGAAGAAGCCCTTTGAGACCTTGGAAAAGGTTGCGGCAGCAGGATATCGATATGCCGAAGCGGCAAATCACGATGCAGGAAATGACCCCGGCGTCGGATTTGGATTGTCTGCAAAGGAAATGAAAAACGCCCTAGATAACTTGGGCTTATCCATCGTGGGTTGCCATATTAACCCTATAAGCATTGATCGCCTCCCGGCCATCTTAGATTATCACCAGGAGTTGGGGAATAGGCAAATCGGCTGTGATATTGAATTCTATCCCTACGAGGATATGGATTATTTGCTCCGCAGATGTGAATTCTTTAATGAGGTTGGTGAGATGTGCAAAGAACGCGGTATGCGCTACTACTATCATAACCACTATCAGGAGTTCCAAAAATTTGGTGATAAATATGTTTACGATATTATTATGGAAAATACAGATCCGGACCTGGTTTTCACCGAAATGGATACCTATTGGATCATGAGGAGCGGCCAGGACCCCATAAAAGTTATAGAAAAATATGGGGATCGCTTGATTCTTCTCCATCAAAAGGATTTTCCAAAAGATGCGCCACAACCCGTTGTTATGTATGATGGGATTATCCATAAGGAAAAGGATATTACATATCCCATGTTTGAGGACACCATAGATCCAAGATGCTTTACAGAAATCGGTACCGGAATCATGCCTATCCAAGATATTATAGATGCTGCGTCAAAGACACCGAACCTTGAATATGTTATTTTAGAGCAGGATCATACAAAATATGACGAAATTGAATCCATTAATATCAGTATGAGGTCATTTCAAAAGTATTCAGGTATTGAAGTCGGCTAAAAAACGGATGGATGACTCAATCTGAAAACTACTCTAGATACTGCGTCAAGCATAGCATAGCCATCTTTACAGATACTACGAGGTTACTACGTATCCAAAAATAATAAAACCGCATGAACCGGGAATATCCGGCGTTCAAGCGGTTTTATTGGTATACCCGGAGGGAGTCGAACCCCCGACCTCTTGATTCGTAGTCAAGCGCTCTATCCAGCTGAGCTACGGGTACATATGCGTCTATCGGGTCAAAAGACTGAATATTATTGTATTACAATGGACTTAAAGTGTCAAGTATTACATTTTGGGAAAAAAATTGACCCAAATTTAACTGGGTCAAAAAAGTATATAATAAATATAAGGGGAGTTAACAAAAAATTAACCCTATCAATTATAGCAC
>DASRNX010000130.1:0-16191 GCA_035647175.1 Clostridia bacterium
ATATTATGGGGATTTTCAGGCACTTAAAAATATTAATATGAGCATCCCGGCCAACGAAATCACCGCCTTTATTGGGCCATCGGGCTGCGGTAAATCAACCTTGTTAAAAAGCCTCAACCGGATGAACGATCTTATTGAGGGGTGCAGGATTGACGGTGAAGTGTTTTTGGATGATACAAATATATATGAAAATATTGATGTCAATCTGTTGCGCAAGCGTGTCGGCATGGTATTTCAAAAGCCAAACCCTTTTCCTATGAGTGTATATGATAATGTTGCATATGGGCCGAGAACACATGGTATTAAATCAAAGGCCAAGCTGGATGATATTGTTGAGCGTTCCCTGACCGATGCCGCTATCTGGAATGATCTTAAGGACAGGCTTAAGTCAAGCGCTCTTAGCCTTTCGGGCGGACAACAGCAAAGGCTCTGTATAGCCAGGGCATTGGCCGTAGAGCCTGAAGTGCTTTTAATGGACGAACCTACAAGTGCATTGGACCCCATCTCAACGAGCAAGATAGAGGACCTTGCACTGGAACTTAAAAAGAAATATACTATAGTCATGGTTACTCATAATATGCAGCAGGCCACCCGTATTTCAGACAAAACAGCATTTTTTCTATTAGGAGAGATAATAGAGATGGATGAAACGGAGAAATTGTTTGCAAATCCAGGTGACAAGCGAACAGAGGATTATATTACGGGGAGGTTTGGATAATGAGAAGCAGATTCGATGCCCAACTCGATATTCTAAACAACAGCCTGATCTCTATGGGCGCACTTTGTGAGAATGCTATCGCCAGCGCTGTTAAGGCATTGTTGCATAATGATATGTCCCTGAGCAAAAAGGCCATAGAAACAGAGGTAGAGCTTGATCAGATGGAAAAGGATATTGAAAGGCTCTGCCTAAGGCTACTTCTGCAGCATCATCCGGTTGCAGGTGACTTGCGCCTTATTTCCGCCGCTCTGAAGATGATTACGGATATGGAACGCATCGGCGACCAGGCTGCGGATATTGCAGAGATTGTTGCATATGTTGATCTGACCGACAATATAAACAAGGTGCGGATCGCCGATATGGCAAAGGCCACCATAAAAATGGTTACCGAGAGTATAGACGCCTTTGTCAAGCGCGATTTAAAAGTGGCGGAAGATGTCATCGACTACGATGATGTAGTGGATGATCTATTCAATAAGATTAAAGATGATGCTATTGCACTCATAACTGAGAATCCGGAATACGGTGAGCAATTCGTTGATATAGTCATGATAGCTAAATACCTTGAAAGAATCGGGGATCACGCAACCAATATTGCAGAATGGGTAGTATTTTCCATAACAGGTGAGCACAAGGAGCAATAACATGATCTATTATGTTGAGGATGACGAGGGTATCCGCGAACTGGTAGTTTATACCTTGCAGAATACGGGTTTTCAGGCTGTGGGATTTGAGAATGGTCAACAGCTGTTCAGTGCCCTTCAAAACACAAAACCTCAACTGATTTTGCTTGATATAATGCTGCCCGGTGACGATGGCATGACAATTCTCAGGCGTTTGCGTTCAGACATTGCAACAAGGAAGATACCCGTTATCATGATAACAGCAAAAGGATCCGAGTACGACAAGGTCATTGGATTGGATTCGGGAGCAGACGACTATGTAACAAAACCCTTTGGTATGATGGAACTGGTTTCGCGGATAAGGGCAGTGCTCCGCCGTACTGGAGTTGTAGAGAACCATGAAGTGTACAGCTATAAGTCTGTTGTTCTTGACACTCGTAAACACAGCGTGACCGTAAAGGATAGGGTTGTTGACTTAACACTTAAGGAATTTGAACTATTAAAGCTTTTAATGAAAAATGCGGGAGCTGTTCTAACCAGGGACATGTTGCTGGAGAATATCTGGGGATATGATTTTGACGGTGAAACCAGAACTGTCGACGTCCATATACGAACCTTGAGACAAAAACTGAGTGATGAAGGTAAAATAATCGAGACTGTGCGCGGTGTCGGATATAGATTAGGGGGCACAGAGTAAATGAGAAAGCGAATATTTTACAGCATTTGCCTCGCCTGCTTTGTTACTCTTCTATTGACGGCAACACTTGTTATCAGCGTAATTTACAATAACTCAACCAGGGAAGTAAAAAAGGGAGTAATTAACCAAACCATCTTTATTGGCAAGGCCATTGGGTTGGATCCTGCTAACTATGTTCATTATATCAACAGTGTTGGTAAGGAGGCCGAAAACCGCATATCGCTGATTTCTCCGGATGGGACGGTAATATACGATAGCTTCGTATCAGCGGAAAAGCTGGATAACCACTATAACAGGCCTGAAATAAAATCCGCCCTATCGGAGGGCAGGGGAGAGGCCACCCGGCTTTCCGATACTCTGGGTGAAAAAACCTACTACTATGCTGTAAAGCTGGACAATGGGAACATACTAAGGGTTGCTGCAACCGGTAAAAGTGCCCTTGGTATTATAAAAAGTGCATCTATTTGGATAGTGTTAATAGTTATTGCCATTCTTCTTTTAGCAGTAGTCATTGCCAGATTCATTACCAAAATTATTATCAAGCCAATAAACCATTTAGACCTGGATGAACCCCTCTCCAATATCACCTACGATGAATTCACACCTCTTTTGTTGAGATTGGAAAAACAAAACCAAAGGATTGCAATGCAGGTAAAGGAGTTAACAACGCAGCAGGAAGAATTTGAATACATAACCGGGGCCATGAACGAAGGACTTGTTTTGCTGGGTGAAAATGGCATTGTCCTCTTCGAAAACAACAGTACCAAGCGCATCCTGGGTGATGCTGTGGGAAAATCATACTTAGAGCTATACCGAGATGTAAATTACATAAAGGCTGTTGATTCAGGACTGAAAGGTAAACCCTCAAGCTTAAAGTTGAACAGGGACGGAAGGGTTTATGAGCTGTCCGTAAACCCCATCAAGGGCAAATCCAACGCATATGATGCTGTTTTATTTATGGTTGATATCACGGATAGGGAGCAAGGAGAGAGGATGCGCCGTGAGTTTACGGCTAATGTTTCACACGAACTTAAAACACCCCTGACCTCTATCATGGGCTACGCCGAAATAATTGAAAAAGGTATAGCCAAGGAGGAGGATATACCACGCTTTACCAACCGTATTCACGCCGAGGCTGGCCGCTTACTGGCTTTGATAGAGGATATTATCAAATTATCAAGAATAGATGAAGGTAAATTATATGAGGAGTTTGAGCAGGTAGACCTATCCAGTCTATGTGAATCCATTATAGATATGCTATATGAGAAAGCAAATACAAGAAACATAAAAATAAGCTATTCTGGTGAAACCACTTACGTATACGGCATAAGGTCAATACTCTATGAGATGATCTATAATCTCTGCGACAACGCCATCTCCTATAACAAGGATGGGGGCAGCATTAACGTTAAGATAGATAATGAAAACACCAGGACAAAATTATCTGTTTCCGATACAGGCATAGGTATTCCAAGAGAACACCATAACCGTATATTTGAACGTTTTTACCGGGTTGATAATAGCCATTCCAAGGATACCGGGGGCACTGGTCTGGGCCTGGCAATCGTTAAGCATGCCGCCAGGCTCCATGGAGCTGATATCGCCCTTGACAGCCAGGAAGGCGAGGGGACGACCATAACAATTACCTTTCCAGGCATTTAGTCGGCAGCCGCCTATCTTTTGTGTAGTAACTTCAGTTTATGACCGGTCTTATTAAGTTTTTCATGATTAAGGTAGTTTCATAATTATTAGGAAAATGTGTTGTGCCATTCAATCATAGGCCGGTAAGGGCTATTGACCGCTTATCAATAGCTCATTACCAGGGCAAATTTAGCTATATGGCAGGATTTGCCGAATCTATGGCGAATAAAAGTAGATGAGGATGGATTACAAGTACAAAAGAAATTCGTCTTAAGTATTTATCCAATATAAATTTTCAGACTAAAGGGCCTTAAATCAAGGTTTATTTTCACGTTTAAAATCGTATGATAATTTGACTACTGTCATCATCCAGGAATACAACAGCATGTAAAGGAGTAACCAGATATGAGGCAAGGAATAGCAGCAGCAGGCAACCTAACTGTAGACTATGTAAAGACCATAGACAGTTACCCCAGGGAAGGCAACCTCTCAAACATTCTCTCATTGGGAAAATCAGTTGGAGGTGCTCCGACTAACGTTTCCATTGATTTATCCAAAATGGACAGATCCATTCCTCTCCAAGTCATCGGAGCAATCGGGAATGATGAGGACGGACAATTTTTAATTGATATTTTAAAGCATAATGGGATAGATACCAGTCAGATAAGAATAGACCCCAATATTGGTACTTCCTTCACCGATGTAATGTCCGTCGAATCCACAGGATCTCGTTCATTTTTTCATTATAGGGGTGCAAATCAGGTATTAAGTGTTGAGCATTTTGATTTCAGCAGGATAAATGCCAGGATCCTCCATGTTGGGTATGCATTACTGCTGGATGCCCTCGATAAACAGGACGATGAGTATGGCACCGCAATGGCCAGGCTCTTATCCATGGCCCAAAGTCATGGCATCAAGACATCTTTGGATGTTGTAAGTGAGAACAGTAACAGATTTTCAAGTATAATACCCCCCAGCTTAAAATACTGTAATTATTTCATTGTCAATGAATTTGAATCATCGCTAACCACGGGCATTCCCGATAGGGATGAAAATGGTCGGCTAATCGTCGAAAACATGAAGCGGATATGTGCAAAACTCTTATCTATGGGAGTCAATGATCTGGTGGTCATCCATGCTCCTGAAGGAGGATTTGCTATGGAGGCAGACGGCAGCTACTACATACAGCCCTCCCTTAAGTTGCCGGATGGCTATATTAAGGGTGCGGTAGGGGCCGGTGATGCCTTCTGCGCAGGGATGCTATATAGCATCTATAAAGGTTGGGATACAAAAAGGGCTCTGGAGATAGCTGTGAGTGCAGCAGCTGCCTGTCTGTCCCATATCAATGCTACTGATGGGATGAAGGATATATCCGCCATCGAAGAGTTGTACAGGATAATGGAGAAGAGAGAGTTACCCATGGTATAGGTAATGATAATTTAATGCCTTATGCTTGTTAGATATATCGGTAATGGTTATTAAACGATAAGTTATATCTTTGTATTGGAGGATGGTTTATTCCGGCTGCTTCCAAACCCCACAAATCCATCCTCCTCAGTAACAGAACTAATACACCGACCGACATTGCATATAGCTAACAGTAAATTGTTTGTTATGGCAATGAGCTATTAAAAAGCGAATGACTTGAGGAGCATTCAATAGCTATCAATAGCACATTAACCTTCTTAACCAGTAAGCTATTGAAGCTAATTTGATTAAATCCAGATGCAGGGAGATTCTTCGAGTAATTTGAGGATGAACCTGCACTGGTATAATAAGCAAGCAATAAATAAGGGGGAATAATTGCATGGGTATTATGGTGGATAAGATCTTGTCTATGCAAAACAGTGGGAATGCTTCTGGCTATTGGGCTCAAAGAATTCTGGCACAGCTGGGGTACGGCTCAAAAATATCAAAGATAAAGGATGGAAAGTACGATACCCTAATCAACAATGCAATTCAACATGTTTATGACAAATTCCAGGAAGAGAGCGCCATAACAAAGGACACTGCATTAAAGGCAGAAGGGATGATATTGGAGCTAAAGGATGATGCGAAATATTTTCATATGATATGCTGCTCCCATGCCCATATCGATATGAATTGGATGTGGCGCTACGATGAGACGGTGGCTATAACGTTGGATACCTTTCGCACCATGCTCAACTTAATGGATGAGTACCCTGACTTTACTTTTTCTCAATCTCAAGCTTCCATGTACAAAATTGTTGCAGAACATGATCCGGCTATGCTGGGAGAGATAAAGCAAAGGATTAAGGAAGGAAGATGGGAGGTAACCGCTACCACCTGGGTAGAGACCGACAAGAATATGCCAAGCGGAGAGAGTTTGGCCAGGCATATCCTCTATACCAAAAGATATCTGTCAAATCTCCTGGACCTGGATCCACATTCACTCAAGCTTGACTTTGAACCTGATACCTTCGGGCATAGTATGAATGTACCCGAGATATGCTCAAAGGGTGGAATAAAGTATTATTACCACTGCAGGGGGGATGATGGGGAGTGTTTATATAGATGGATAGCCCCATCAGGTGCATCCCTAATCGTGTACAGGGAACTGACCTGGTATAATGCTGATATTGAGCCGATGATGGCACTGTATGTCCCGGAATTTTGCACCAGGTATGGCATGGATACCATGCTGAAGGTCTATGGTGTAGGCGATCATGGCGGTGGTCCTACCAGGCGGGATATAGAGAGAATAATGGATATGAACACCTGGCCTGTATTCCCCAATATAAGGTTTGGCAGGTACGATGAATACTTTGAGCTTGTTGAAAAACAGGCGGACAACCTGCCTGTAGTTGAAAGCGATGAGCAAAACTTTGTCTTTTCAGGCTGCTATACATCCCAGAGCAGAATAAAGATGGCTAACAGGATAGCGGAAGCTACCCTGAATGAATCTGAAGCCTTTAATGCAATCTCCCATCTATACGGGGCCTATGACTATTCTTCGGAGCAATTCGCCAAAGCATGGCAGAAGGTACTTTTTAACCAATTTCATGATATAATTCCGGGTTCCGGAGTAGTCGATACCAGGGAACATGCCATGGGTCTCTTCCAGGAGAGCATGGCAATAGCAAATACACGAAGAAGCTATGCCTTAAGAAGTATTGCATCCAGGATAAATACAGCCCCACTAATACCGGAAGACCAAGATCCCAGCGATACAATATCGGAAGGCGCGGGGGTAGGTTTTGGTATAGAAGGGTTCAGGATCAGTCAATCAGAAAGGGGACTGGGTAAAACCAGAGTCTTCACCTTCTTTAACCCCTCTCCCTATGAACGGGAAGAGCTTAGCGAAGTTACAATCTGGGATTGGAATTATGATCTTGACAGATTGATCTTCAAGGACGTTGATGGCAATGTAGCGGAGCATCAGCTAATAGATCATGGGTTTAATAACTATTGGGGTCATAAATATTTTAGAGTATTGCTTAAAGCCCGTGCTCCCGGCTTAGGATACAATACCTATATTATGACAGAAAAGGGAGCATCCGATATAAGTCTTCCCTTGCCTCCACATCCAAGGGTAGAAAGGGTAGATGAGTTTGTCCTGGAGAATGATCATATCAGAGTCGAATTTGATTCCTTAACCGGGGCTATAGTGTCAATGATGGATAAAGAAACGGGTGCGGAGTTGGTGTCCCCCGATCGACCGGATGGTATCTTTAGGTTCATTCTGGAGGATGAAAGCAAGGGCATGACATCCTGGAGAGTGGGCCCTTATATGAATATTCAGGAGCTCAACAAAAACGTAAAGATAAAAAGGATAAATCACGGACCTGATAACTTAAGACAGTCCATAGGCATGGATATTGAGTTTATGAACTCTAAACTCACCGCTATAGTATCTCTGGACTACAACAGCCCCAGATTGGAATTTGACGTAACCTGCGATTGGCAGGAATTTGGTAAGCCAGGTTATGGAATACCCCAGCTGAATTTCCATATGCCCCTGGCATACAAGTGTAAGAACTACAGGTATGACATCCCCTTTGGAACCATTGACAGGGAAGATAGGAATATGGATCTGCCTGCTAGCAGCTGGATAGCGGGAATGCCCGTTGAAGAGGACAGGAAGGGTATAATGCTGATTACGGATACCAAATATGGGTTTAGGGGAACCGGTGATGCATTGGCTGTAAGTCTTATAAGGGGATCCTACGATCCTGATCCTTATCCGGAGGTTGGCATCAATAAGTTTAAGTTTGCAGTATGCCCTGTCTACTTTAAGAACAATAAGGATTTAATAGCCCAGGCTTATGAATTTAACCATAGATTCAGCGTGGTATCCACATCTGCCCATGAAGGAGTTCTGCCTGCAATGGGAAGCTTCTTTACCTTAAAGGAAGGGGATGTGGCCATATCGGGAATAAAAATAGCAGAAGACTCCGAGGGCAATAGCAACAAGCTTATAGTCCGGGTCTATGAAACAGAGGGAGACAGTACCAAGGTATCTATGGGCTTGTTTAAAGAACCATCAAAGGCATACTTTGTAGATATAAATGAGGAGAAGATTGTCTCCGAAGGCATCAGCATAGATGGTAAAACCATAGAATTAACCGTATCTCCCTACAGCATCGCTAATGTATGTATTGAGTTTTAAGCCGTAACTACTATTTTACAATGGAGTAAGCGTGATGAAGACATCAAGACAGAAGGTATTGGATATTTTCAATCGTAAGAATACGGATGATAAGGCATTTTGGACCGGTCATCCCAACGATGCCACCATTCCCATTTTTGCCAGGGAATGGAGTATCGAACCGACCCGTGAGGCCATTTACAACTTTCTCGATGATGACTGCAGGTGGATAGTGGCCGACAGCGGCTACAAACATCCGGAGGGTTTGCCTGCATTTGATCCAGCCTATGGTGTGGACAGGGAATCCCTAAGTGCAGCGGGGTGCTTTGCAGAGGCAGAGGACCTTAAGGACATAGAGACATACCCCTGGCCCAACCCGGATTACTGCGACTTTACCGAAGTATACGAAGAGGTCGACCGGCATCAGGATAAGGCCATATTTACGGGAATGTGGAGTCCATTTTACCATCTGATTGCAGACTTTTTTGGCATGGAAAACTATTTCATTAAGATGTACGAAAACCCTAAGGTAGTTGAGGCGGCCACGGAGAGGATTGTAGATTTCTATGTGGCTGCCAACGACAAGTTCTTCGCAGGCCTTGGAGACCGAGGGGATACCATGTTCTTTGGAAATGATTTTGGTACCCAACTGGATCTGTTTATTTCTCCGGATAATTTTCGAAGGTTTGTGTTGCCCTCCTTTAAGAGGCTGATTGAAGTGGGGAAGAAACACAATAAAAAGATCATGCTCCATTCCTGTGGGTCCATCTACAGGATAATACCGGATTTGATCGATGCCGGTGTGGATGTCCTTCATCCCATACAGGCCCAGGCCAGGGGGATGTCAGCAAAGGAGTTGGCGCAATACAAGAATGATCTGGCTTTTGTAGGTGGCATTGATGCCCAAAATTTTATTGTAAATGCTACGCCGGAGGAAGTCAGGGAGGAAGTTAAGCGGGTAAGGGATATTCTGGGGCCCAATATAGTTATATCCCCAAGCCATGAGGAGATACTGCCGAATGTCCCTTCTGCAAATACCCTTGCAATGGCCAGGGCAGCCAAAGAGGATTAGACCCAATCCTGCATCCTACCGAAGGTAGATGCTTTGAAATTCCACTTATTTATTTCGTATGGGAGGATGGTTTATTCTGGCAGATTCCAAATTAATCCACAAATCCATATCAATGAAGTCATCCGCTTATCAATAGTCCATTACCTGGTCAATAAACTGGGACAAGATGTAAGCTATAGATCTAATAATAGGGAGGATATAGGGATATGGAAAATGAACTAAAAATTAAAATGTACTCATTCACGCTGGATTGCAAAGAACCCCACAGGTTAGCAGAGTTTTATGGGTCCCTGATGGGGTGGGAGATAATGGCCTTAGGTGATGATTGGGCGTGCGTATACGCACCGGGCACCAATCAGGGGGGGTATCCCTGCATCCTGTTTCAAAGCAACCCCGACTATGAACCGCCTGTATGGCCGGAAGAAACTGAAGCACAACAGCAGATGGCCCATATCGATTTTGCCGTCAACGATTTGGAAAAGGCCGTTCAACATGCAGTCCAGTGCGGAGCAGCCATTGCCGATGAACAGTTCTCCGAAGATTGGACGGTTATGCTTGACCCCGCCGGTCATCCCTTCTGCCTGTGTGATATGAAATCCATCATTGAGAGTCCTCATTTCGGCCTGTTATAAGGAATCAGGATACTGATGGAAGATTTACGGGATCGATAATAATTTTTCCTGGTATCAAGAACAGTATAGGGCTATTTGTTTAGCCCTATACTTATTTATAATTACGATTCACTTTTGGTATCTGTTCCAACCAACCATTTCATCCAGGGGCTTGCGTGCTTTGTCGTGGCGTTCACTATCGCCTTCTTTTTCGGGATAACCCAAAGGCAACAGGGCTACTACTTCCATATGGTTAGGTAATTCCAGCATTTCATGACAAAGCTTTGCGTCAAAGGCACATATCCAGCAGGTGCCTAAACCTTGGTCTGCTGCAGCCAGAGTCATATGGTCAACTGCAATGGCCACGTCAATATCACAGTGATCCTTGCCGTCTCCTCTCTTCCAGGAAGCACTGTGATCGCCGCATACAGCAATAATGACCGGGGCTTGTTTAAACCACTGCCTGGGATAGCATTGTCCAATCTTCTCCTTTAAATCTTCATCCTCAATAACTACAAAGTAGCGGGGCTGAAAATTACAGGCAGATGGAGACAGCCTTCCTGCTTCCAGAACCTTAACAATCTTATCCTTCTCCACTGGGGCATCCCTGAAACTTCTTACCGAGTATCTTTTCTTTGCCAGTTCCAAAAAACTCATATATACTACCTCCAATCATATTCTTAAATCGGTACAATCCGCTGGGTATGAAAAGCATCATAAGATGCTGGTAAAGAGACTTATTATTCCCACTATCACCTATAATGAAATTATTCCGTATTATGTATTTCATGTTTTTGCTGTTTGGAAGGAAGGGTATATTTTTCCTGTTATCCTGGATTACAATTGCTTACAGTGATCTATTATTACTTTAATTATACTCCTTAATCGCATCTCCGGCAAATCCATATAGGTTAACATATCCCAAAGTAGATGCATAGTTATATAGATATCCATTGCAAAACAGTCACATACCTCCTTTTGGAACATATACTGTAAATGCAAGGTATATAGAAAGCCATATCTTGCAATATATCTAAACAGGAGGCAAATAAGTATGTTGAGTTTTAAGAATTTAACTCCGACAAATGGATTTGACTCTGGCAATCTAAACAATGCAAGGCAGAACAATTACGCATGGTCTATGAGTGATTTGGGAGATTATATATATGTAGGAACCGGTAGGAATATACCGCTTAATATTATTGCCGCTATCGTGCCGGGAGTGCAACTTCCTGCACTGATAAGCGCAAATCCAATAGATAATCTGGCAGAAATCTGGAGGTATAGAAAGGATGGGTCTCTTCCCTGGGAAAGGGTCTATAAAGCCCCAGCCAATTCCGGTATTATAGGTTTTAGGTATATGATAACCCATAGGCCTTTTGGAGGAAATCCTTGCCTCTATGCCGCAACGGTAGGCCCAAGTCCACAGGTACTAAAGAGCACCAATGGTGTCAATTGGTTTGTCTTACCCGATTCAGTCCTGCAGGGAAATTCATCAAGAGCCATGGTAGTACAGAAGGGCAAAATTTATATGTCTACCATATCAGAGCAGGATGAGACCGCCGGAGCATTGCTGTACAGCAGTCCGGATCCGGAGTTCTATCCCTGGGAAAGCCTTATAGATCCGGATGCACCCGGTTTTGATCCTAGCAAGAACCCGACAGGCCCCATATGGAATATGGAAGTCTTTAATAACAGGATCTATGTTACCGTAAGCGACCCCAATGGTGCCCAGGTTTGGAGAACAAACGGTCCTGAACCAAAACTAAATGACTGGACCCTCATAGTTGACAGGGGATTTGGAAACCCTGCAAATGTTATTACCCTGGCCACGGGTGTATTTAAAGATCATCTTTATGTAAGTGCAACCAAGGAGTTACCCTTGTCCTGGCTCATCCCCAGGGGCTGCGATATCATCAGGATAAACAAGCGTGATGAATGGGAGCTGGTTGTAGGAGGAAATCCGTTTTTGCCTGCATCAAATAGTGCTTCCGGTCTTGGGTCAGGCTTCAATAATCCTTTCAATGTCTACGCATGGCAGATACGGGAACACAAGGGCAAGCTTCTAATAACCACTTTCGATGATTCCAGCAATATGCAGTTGATCCTGGACACCCTTTTGGCTAACAGGACGGCATTGGAGGAGCGGATAGGGTCAACGGTAACAAATATATTGATTGGTATTTACAGGAGTATCGTTGAAATATTAAACGCAATAAGATATCCGATAGGATTTGATCTATACACGTCTACGGACGGCATTCATTTTAGCAAAGTTTTCCTAAATGGACTGAACAACAGGAATAATTATGGTGGCAGGATATTATACGAGGACTCCTCAAAGTGTTTGTATTTGGGAACAGCCAACCCGTTTGAAGGATGTGAAGTCTGGAAGGTGAATCCCAAGGACTGGAACCCAAAACCCTGTAATGACGATCATTATAAGGGGTTGAGGGAGATCAGAAAGATAATGGTTAAAAACTTTAGAGTTATGAATGAGAATATGCCGGCCGTTCTTGACTTTATCCCCAAGCATTTTACCCAGAAGTTTTGCTGAACAATAGCCATTACCGGCATATGATTGACTAGCATAATGCGTTAAGTTAGATAAAATATATAGATCTTTTATAGGGCTCCATTTATCCCATGAATAAGAGTAGAGTAGGAAAGGGGTAATAGGCGCCCTCTTGTTTTCCCCATATTATTAACAACAGTTAAGAAGGGACAGGAATTCAATTGACAATAATAAATTGAAAAAATTCATGTACTCAGTTTTAGCCAACGACAGGAAACGATAATAACTTATATTATTTCCTAAAATGCAAGAAAATTAGGAATAAAAACAATATTATTGACAAAGGATAGTTTTGCCATATATCATAAATATAACTAGATTCAGGGGGGTGATAATGCAATCCTGACTATTGGCTTCCTATCTTCGCAGTTGAAGGGATAATCTGAGTTTCAGAGTACCTCAGGCAGTAGAACCGAATTATCGGGTTTGGCTAAAGGTGGTATCAGTTTGAACATTTAGGTGCTTACATAGGTATCTAAAAGCAAAATAAGGAATACTACTAAGGTGAATTTTATTAAGGAGGTAGAAAAATGGATTACAAATGTTTGTTTACTCCCTTTAAAATAGGGAAGATGGAAGTAAAGAACAGGATAGTAATGTCACCCATGGGCTTAAATGCTGCCCATCCCGATGGGAGAATTGACGATGATGAAATTCATTATTTTGAAGAACGGGCCCGAGGGGGAGTAGGGCTCATCATTATGGGTTGCCAGTTCATTACGGAAGAGCTTGCCCAAGGCTCCATGGAAGGCTATTTGGATAAGACCCATGTAATACCCCCGCTAACCAACCTATGCGAAGCAGTTCAGAAATATGGCACGAAAATCAGCGCCCAAATAAGCTGTGGAACCGGGAAAAACGCCTTTAGCAACATGTTGGGCGATGTTCCCATATCAGCGTCGGAAATACCCTCCATGTTTGATCCAAATCTTTTGTGTCGTGCCCTTACCATTGAAGAAATAGATGAGATAATGGAGCAGTTTGCCTTTTCAGCGAAATTATTAAAGGATGCAGGCTTTGACGCTATAGAGGTACATGCACATGCCGGTTACCTGGTTGATCAGTTTATGTCTGCCGTCTGGAACAAGAGAACTGATAAATACGGTGGTTCCCTGGAGAACAGGATGAGATTCCCCGTTGAAATCGTTCAGGCAATCAGGGGGGCTGTTGGACCTGATTATCCCATCCTGTTCAGAATTGCCGTAAAGCATCACTTTGAAGGCGGACGTACCATTGAGGAGACCCTGCCCATGCTTAAAATACTCCAGGATGCCGGGGTTGATGCCCTTGACATCGACAGCGGAAGCTATGAGAACATAGAATACATATTTCCACCTGCATACCTGGGAGATGCATGTATGGCGGATGTATGTGCTCCGGCAAGACAAGCAGTGGATATCCCGCTGCTAAACTCGGGTAACCATACCCCTGAGACTGCCGTAGAGTTAATAGAATCGGGGAACGCTGACTTTGTAATGTTTGGACGTCCTCTAATCGCCGATCCCTATATTCCACATAAGCTGCTTAATGAAAAGAGGGATGAAGTACGTCCATGTATACGGTGCAACGATGACTGCATAGGGAGAATTATTACCCGGCTGACAAAGATAAGCTGTTCTGTTAACCCTGTAGCAGGATTTGAAAACCGTATGGACGAGAACTATGGAGAAAAAGGGAAGAAGGTAGTTGTAGTCGGGGGAGGGCCCGGGGGAATGGAGGCGGCACGAAGTGCAGCAAAGGCCGGACATGAGGTAATACTCTTTGAAAAGGATGGAGAGTTGGGAGGCCAGCTCAAGAGCGCTGCAACCCCTGATTTCAAGTCTCAGTTACGTGAATTGGTAGAATGGTACAAACGGCAGCTGGAGATACACAAGGTGGATGTCCGTCTTAATACTGGTGCAAATGAGGATTTGTCCGAACTGGAAGAGGCCGATGCGATTATTGTGGCTACCGGTGCAGTGCCTCTGATGCCGGACATTAAAGGTATAGAGAATGCAGTTGATATAATAAGTGCCCATACAAACAAGGAAAAGCTAAAGGGAGAAAGAATAATATACTGCGGCGGAGGACTTTCTGCTTGTGACAGTGCCCTGGAAAATGCCATGGAAGGCAAAAAGGTGACCATTGTTGAGATGCTGGACGACGTTGCAGTAGATGACCACTTCATTAACAAAGCAGCCCTTATTCCTATGCTGAACAAGCATGGGGTGGAGATCTATACCGGGCATAGGGTTACAGAAATAACCCCTGATGGTGTCAAGGCTGTAACAAAGGACGGCGAGGAAGTGTTTATCGAAGGGGATACCATGGTTGCCGCCTTTGGTATGAAGCCCAATAATTGTGTCAGTGAAAAAATATACTCAGAATATCACATTAAGACCCGTATCATAGGGGACTGCCAGAAAGTAGGCAGGGTAGGAAATGCTATCCGTGAAGGCTTCTATGCGGGTAGGTATATAGGATAACTTTAATCAATCATTTGCTGGTAATGACTATTGTCCGCAACTTCTAAATGAAGTCACCCGTTTATCAATAGCTCATTACCTAAGATTATGAACTAGCTACCAGAGGTTAAGTAGAGTATAGGATTAATCAGGCATTGCACTTAAGTTTAGGTGCAATGCCTGTCCTATGTTTTTAAAAACAATTGTGATAGAATAGATCCATAGAAAAGGAGAAATTAAGCCAGGACAGAAGGGGTTGCAGACCTGAAACCTTGCTTAACAGTCTAGCCTTAACAGTAAATCATGTAGATGGGGTGATAGTATTGAATAAAAAGTTGGAAATTAAGGAGCTTAAACCATATCTCTACCTCCTGGATGAAGCTCATGAATCAACAGGATATCTGCTCATAGGCGAGGATAAGGCCTGTCTTATCGATACCATGATGGGCTACAATGACCTCTATCAGGCTGTCAGGTCTATAACCGACAAGCCGCTGATTGTCATAAACACCCATGGACACCCGGATCATATTTATGGGAATGTGTATTTTGATAAGGCATATATGAATCCTGCGGATCGTGAAGTGGCCAAAATATTTACTGAAAGTCCGGATTTCGTTGCAGAGTGTAAAAAAAGAGATCTCCAGATGCCTCCCTTTGAAGATATCCATG
Organism: Clostridia bacterium; assembly: GCA_035647175.1. Lineage (GTDB taxonomy): Bacteria > Bacillota > Clostridia > Caldicoprobacterales > UBA3941 > UBA3941. The sequence continues at coordinate 15,663 of DASRNX010000130.1, forward strand.
AAGGGGATGTGATAGATCTTGGAGGACGAACCCTTAAGGTCTATCAACTTCCAGGACACACCCCGGGCGGAATACTTCTTCTTTTCCCAGAAGATCGTATTCTATTTACTGGTGATACTATTAACCACCATGTATGGATGCAGCTACCGGGATGTTTAAGTCTGGAACAATTTGCCCAGGAACTGGAGAGGCTGATGTTTTTGGAAGGGGAGGCTGACTTTATCCTTCACGGTCATGCCAGGGATTATGACGACATATCCCTTATGAGTGCGGTCCTTAACGGTGTCAGGGAAATAATAGCCGGCAAGACGGAAGCCGATAAACCTTACCGATGGTTCGGGGGCACGGATTTACAACATCCATTTGAGGTTGATCCCGATGCACATTTCCAACAGGATAATCATGTGATTTGCTACAGGGAAGATAATATAAGACGAAAATAGTACGACCATTTGCTATCATTTATATAGACAATTTATCGGGTTTATGTAAACCCTATCAGTTGCCAGGGAGAATATCTGCCGTATAT
>DASRNX010000131.1:0-2662 GCA_035647175.1 Clostridia bacterium
CGGAAGCAATTGCATTGGCAATTGCAACACACAGGTTTCAACGAGGCGGGTGATTTGTACCCACCACCTGTTTTACTAATCGGAATTCGCTGCTTATAGAAGCGGGAGACATCTTACCGACTCGTTATAACATCGGAAGCAATTGCATTGGCAATTGCAACACACAGGTTTCAACGAGGCGGGTGATTTGTACCCACCACCTGTTTTACTAATCGGAATTCGCTGCTTATAGAAGCGGGAGACATTCTGCCGCCTCGTTATAGAAAAACCCGCTATTTTGATAAAGGCAAAATCATCCGCTTGCATATCGATTAATATCTTTTCCATGATGGGTAAGCCCAACAAAATGATTCGAGCTTTTCAAATGCCAATGTAGGTTGTCCCCCGTAAATCGCTTAATACGGGCTCCGATAGACCCTTATGACATTGGACTCAAAGCCGGCACAATAGGGCTTAAGGGGACTTTAGCTCACTGATCCGAATCTTAAATTCCTTCACTCTATTCCATCGTTCCGCAATTTCCTGACATAAATTGTCGATGACTTCAGCCGTCTCGTCACCCTTAGTATGCGCCCTATATACAGCCTCTCCAATTTGGGTATAGAGTCTCTTTATGCTCGCCTCTTCTTTCCCGATTTCAATATTTATTCTTCCTATCTCAAGTACCTGATGGGATCTATCGCCGATTACCTTTACGGTTTCGCCCACCTTTTTCCCTAGATCTTCAAAGAATTCCATTATAGCCCGCTCCCTTCTCCCTCTATTCTTCCCCTTTTACACCGGAAAAAACAAAATAATCGTAAGGATTATGGGTATTAACCTAATCGATCAATCGCATCTGACATCTCCTCTATGACCCTTGCATCTTTCTCATCCCTTATGGCTTTCTCCAGGATCTCCTTATAATATTCGCCCTCGCCCAAAGATCCAATTTCACCAATGGCCCAAGCGCTGTGTCCCCTTATGGGGCCGTGGGAATGCTTCAGCAACCGCTTTAGGTCGGGTAGGTAGGATCTATCCTTACTGTTGCCCGCAAAGATTATGGCAGCGGATAATACCTTCTGGCTCCTGGCGTAATTTTGGCCAATAAGCTGTCCCATACGATCCATCCTCTTTTTTAGCCCTGCCGGCCATTCGTTTAGTATATTGCCTATATCAAAGAGGGTCATTTCATCGTATGCCGGCAGGGAGGCGGCCGATACACCGCATTTATTAAAAGGGCATACCATCTGACAAATATCACAGCCCAGCATTTTATTTCCAATCTTATCTCTGATGTCCCCGGGCACAAAATCCGAAGACAGCATATGATGCCTAAGGCATTTGCTTGGGATAACCCGGCCATCCGTCTTAATAGCGCCGTTTGGACAGGCACTTATGCATAGGTCACAATCCCCGCAATCGGTTAATGTTTCCATGCCTGTATCAGGGCTGAGGTTCGCATCGGTCAATATAAAGTGCAGACTTATCCAAGACCCATATTTTTCGGTATGAATAAGTGAATTCTTTCCAAAGTATCCTATCCCTGCCCTCAGGGCCAACTCCTTAGCCGGTAACGGGGGATGTACCATAGCCTCATAACCGACCTTTTTCAGAAAGCGTCCAAGCTCAAATGCGACATCCCGGCCCTTGGGATATTCCCTATAATGGGCGGAGAATCTGCCTATGCCCTCGGGAAAGTTGGCTTTATATGGGGTATATGGCCATGCAGCCACGATAACGGACTTGGCTGTCGGCATAATGCGTTTGGGGTCATGTTCCATGTTGTCCCAAAGATGGATCGATTCGGGATCGTCCTCTCCGCGCCCGGAAATTTGCGAATCCCACAGCTCTAAGGGCTTGGCATCGGTAAACCCAATAAGTCCAAACCCCAGATCCATACCATATTCAATTAGTCGTTGTTTCAATAGATCCTTATCCATGGTCCCTCCTAAACAAAGGCGGGGGTCCCTTCAGCCCCTGGGAACAAGCCCCACCTTCTTATATACCTTCCTAAGGGTTTTATAGGAAAGGCTCTCCGCCCTTTGGGCACCATCTTTCATGATGTTATCCAAATAGGCCTTATCCGCTATTAGTTCATCATGCTTCTCCTGAATAGGCCTTAGGGTCTCCGCGACCACCTGCCCTACAGCGGCTTTAAAGTCCCCATACCCTAAACCTTCAAAATCTTTCTCTATAGTCCCATAGGATTTCTCCGTGATGCTGGAATAAATGCTCATTAAATTGCTTATCCCGGGTTTGATTTTCTCGTCATACCTGACCATGGCCTCTGAATCAGTAACGGCGCGCCTAAATTTCCTGATGATTACATCAGGCTCATCCAATAGGGAAATATAGCTATTGGGATTATCATCGGATTTGGACATCTTCTTTTCCGGCTCCTGCAGGCTCATGATCCTCGCCCCCACTTTGGGAATATAGGGCTCCGGTATCCTGAACACATCCCCATATATATTGTTAAACCTTTGGGCGATATCCCGGGTTATCTCGAGATGTTGTTTTTGGTCTTCCCCAACGGGGACAAGATCCGCCTGGTAGAGCAAGATATCAGCAGCCATCAATACTGGATAGGTAAATAGGCCCGCATTTATATTATCTGCATGTCTTTGGGACTTTTCCTTAAACTGGGTCATCCTGCCAAGCTCACCCGTATAGGTAAAGC
>DASRNX010000132.1:0-3546 GCA_035647175.1 Clostridia bacterium
ATATTGATCCCGTCCAATATATAGAAGAAAATAAGCTGGGAATGATCAGCGATACAAGCCTGATTAATGAGATCATAAAGAAAGTCTTGTGGGAAAACCCCAAGGCCGTTGAAGAGTATAGAGGCGGGAGCAAAAAGGTACAAGGCTTTTTCATCGGACAGATTATGAGAAAGCTGGGCGGAAAGGCAAATCCCCAGATGATCACCAGCCTGCTGAGGGATGCGTTAAAAGAGGATTAGGTATAATCTTTTTAAGGGGCGGCAGTATTTACAGATATACAATACCGCCGCCCCTTATTTTAATGAATTGGAACAACAGTTAACTTAAATTCTATCCCCTCTCCGCCCCAGCGTTATCAATCGCTCACCAGTCTGACCAGTGCCGGTTCATCCTCTAGGATTTCGCTGAACCTACTTATATCCGGATCATCAAAGAAGTTATCGGCTACATCATCGTTGGCCGCAGATACCTCGCCCGTTATAGCGTATTGGCTGTCAGCCCAGAAGGAGTGCCTAATGCCCCGGGTCATGGTTATCCTCTCCCCTGCTTTTAAATAGATGGGCCCACCAGTCGGAATGTCCGTTTCCTCACCGTTGATCTGGAGCCTTACCGATTCATGCTGGGACGATATCCTTACCGCCAATACCCCCCATCTGCAAATAATATCTTCCTTCTTGTTTGCATGATAATGGGTAGGTGTAACCTGGTCCTTTTTTATGTACATAATTTTTTCGCAGTACTCCGGCTGTTCAGTCAAATTAACCAATATAAGCCCTGTACTATCAAAGTCCCCAAGTCCAAAGTCCGTCACATCCCATTTTGGGTTTGGAGGCAATATCCAATGGTGTCTCTTAAAGGCTTCCCCGGCTTCCCTGATAGCAGCATTTATTTGGGAACGTTTCATAATACCCATACTTAAAATCCCCCCCTATACTTTAATTCCGACAAAGTAATCACAGGTCCTGTTTGCCCATATTCTCGTAGAGCTTTTCGGCGGCTGATACTTCAACCATTCCGTCCGTTGCGTTTACTTGAGACAGACAACATGCGGCGGCGCTGACCGCAAGCCTTAAAGCCCTTTGAATATCCCAATCCATATAGAGTCCATACAAAACTCCAGCACAAAAGGCATCACCCGCTCCTACTGCCCCCTTAATGTATCCTTTAGGCAATTTTAGCGACGGCTGCTCGTAGTAGTTTCCATAAACATCCATAGCAAATCCTCCCTCGGGAGCATGGATAACCACCAAATCATTAACCCCCATGGTCAATAATCTCTCGCACATGGCTCTCATGTTGCGAACTATTAGTCTGCCTTCGTTATCCCTATGGGGTATTCCCGTTGTCTGGGAGGACTCAAATTCATTAACTATAAAATAATTGCAATGCTTTAGGCTGTAAGGTATGATTTTTGAATATCTGTCGCTCTTCTCGCTGATCACATCCAGGGAAGTCTTTATTCCATGACCCTGTGCCATGGCCAAAACCCTTGCCATTACGGTCCCGTACTCCGGGTCCGATTCATCCAAAGAATCTAAAAGCAGCGCATAGCCCATATGAAGGATCCGTGCTTTGGCTAGCTCACTAAAATTGAAATGTTCTACACCTAAAAGTTCGTTTGCTCCTCTGTAGTGAAAGAAGGTTCGATTACCCGTAGATTGCGCCGTTATCACATCGGTAAAGGAGGTCACCGCAGTAGAATCCCTTTTAATCTTATTTATATCTATGCCGTTTTCTCGGAGACGCTCTATAATAAACTCACCGTCACCGTCACTTCCTACAACTCCGGTAACCGTTATGGGAATTCTATTATCCATCTTCGAAAGGCCTATCCCCACGTTTACCGGGGCACCCCCTATAAACTTTTCCAAAGATAGGATACTGGTGAGATTCCCCTCTAATGGATAGCTTTCAACGGTCTTAATATGGTCAACAGTAAGGTTACCGGCTAATGCTATACCCTGTTTCATTTCCCTAATTCCCCTTTATCCATGACTTATCCAAATAGGTAGAATCATTCGCCTGAAAAGCCTATGGCCTCCAATCCGGTCTTCTGCACTTCTTACATGAGGGGACGGTTTGGTTATTAGCCCAAATTAGGCAATATATACCCATATACAAATTATCCAGTATTGGGCAGTAAACCCAATACTGGATAGGATCGTTTAACTTCTATTTCATTACCTCTGTCTTTTTAGGGCTGCTTCTGCCTTCCAATTCTGGCGGGCGTGATTCCAGTGCTGCCATGGAGATCTCAATATCCTCGGCAGCTTCCTCGGGTGTGAAACAACCGATGGTAACCATATCGCAAGGTCTTATGGTGTGCCATGAAAAAGTCAACCCTACAAAGGGGCTAACCCGGCCTGCGGCCATGGGCTTTATAGTCATGACCGGTTTTTTGGCCTGCCAAATGACCTTATGGATGTATTCTACCTCCACCTGCATCAAAAAGCCCATACAATTGTATAGCTGTATATAGGTTTCAACATCGTAATCGTTGAGATCGGAATATACGACCAGCTCCGGCATATGACAGGATAAACCCGGTATCATATCATGATCTCTGACCATGGCCAAATAGTCCGGAAGCCTTTCTATGGTCTTCTTATTTTTGTTGACTAGTTCCTCAACGGAGCTGTGATGGGGAAGACAAAAGGTAGTACCCAGCTTTTTGCTTGCGGCTATCGTCTTTTCGGCCTCGGCCCTTGCTTCCGGCGTATCATCTACATTGATGATGGGGGTATCAACGATGATCATACCCTTACCCGTTCTGTCCTCAGCTGCCTTAACCGCATCGGCTAAAATAGGGCTGTTGACAAAGGGGCCCATGATGGTGTCAACACCGGATTCTAGGAACACTTCGAGCATATTCGCAATTTTTTCCGGGGTATCGTGCCTCTTCTTGATGAGATTATCGGCGGCTACGGTCGTATGACTATATCCCAGTATCCAATTGGTCCCGATGATCATCCTGGATAGGGATACGCCACCTACCTCTGTTCGGGGAAATTGTTTTATCATGGATTTTTCCTCCTAAATAATTATTTTATTAGAAAAACAATAATGAACTTCATAGGTTATGAAAAAAACAGGCTGTACTCTTCAAGGGCGCTACAGATGGCCTCGATGTTTTCTAATGGCACATCGGGCCCGCACTCGGCAAGGAGCATAAGCCCGCCCTCAGGTGAACCCAACTTCTCTACGGCTTCTCTTATATGTTCTTCGATGTCATCGGGTGTACAAAACGGAAACATCTGACGATCCAGATCCAGATTTACACATACTTTGCCCTTGCAAGCCTCCACCAGATTTCCGAGGCCGTTTGCCCTATATTGGGGGTTTATAATATCAACTCCGCATTCAATAAGATCCGGAATAATGGGATATATATGCCCATCGCTATGCATATACACATATCTGTCGTTATCATGGGCGTACTTATATAGACTTTTATAACATGGTTTTAGATATTTCCGCCATCTTTCCGGGCTTATGGGAAGGCTCTGTTGCATGCCCAGATCATCGCCAAAATATAGTACTTCAGAA
>DASRNX010000133.1:0-15403 GCA_035647175.1 Clostridia bacterium
ATGGGGGTAGAGGTCGATAAGCCCATTATAAACGAAAAGACCTTAGCGTGGAACTACACCAACGAAGGCGGGGTAGACGGAACCTACAGGCTTTTAAAAAATATCATGGGCCTGTGGATTATCCAGGAATGCAAGAGGGAATGGGATCGCAGGGGCGATGTTTATGGCTATGACGAGATGGCCGATATGGCATCGGCTGCTATGCCCTTTAAGGCCTTTATAGACCCGGATCACGACAGCTTTTACAGCCCGGGGGAAATGCCTAAAAAAATTCAAAAGTTCTGCAGGGATACGGGGCAGTGGATTCCGGAAACCAAAGGTGAGATTTTAAGATGTGTATTCGAAAGTTTGGCCATGAAATATCGCTGGTCGCTGGAGAAACTTGAGGAGATTACGGGTAAAGGTCTGGATGTCCTCCACATCGTTGGCGGAGGTAGCCAGAATGAACTTTTAAATCAATTGACCGCCAATGCCATAAAAAGGCCGGTCATATGCGGGCCCGTTGAGGCGACGGCAATAGGTAATCTTATGGTTCAGGCTATGGCCCTTGGTGAGGTAGCAAACCTAGCAGAAATCCGCGAAGTCGTTAAGAGATCCTTTCCCACGGAAGATTATTTGCCCAAAGATAAAGGGGCATGGGATAGCGCATATGAGGAGTTTTTAAAGTATAACGGGGGATAATTTTATTGAAATAAGAAAGGGTGGGGTAAATGGGAAACACAAAGCCTGGGGGAGAACGTGTTTGGTACATCCCTGATTGCTATTATCCGGAAATAACAACTGAGGGGCACTATGTAAGCCATGAGGCCATATGCGTTTTAAATACAGGTTTAGAGGATGCCAACCTCAGTATAACCCTATACTTTGAGGACCGGGAGCCTATAAAAAACTTTAAGGCAAAGTGCAGGGCGGAGAGAACAAACCATATTCGCCTGGATATGATAGAGGATGAAGAGGGTAACAGGATCCCTAAAGGTGTCCCCTATGCCGTTATGGTAGAGAGCAATGTACCAATAATAGTGCAGTACAGCCGATTGGATACCACCCAAGCCGAGATGGGGCTAATGACGACTATGGCTTATCCCCTCAGATAGAGACCCCCTCAGATAGGGCAAGCGGGCGGGCGAAATTTCCACGGATTAAAACAGGTGAAACCTGAAGATCGTTATCTGCCGGTATGGGATGGGGCGGATAAGGTGTTTTGTATATTCGAATAGATAGAATGATTCAGATATCAAAAGGTCATAATTCAATTTTGTACCATCATATATAGCTCAATACATTAGTGTTATAACTATTTATGGTATGGATTGTTTGCAAAATAGGGTTTTGACATCCTAATCATAGAATTTTATTTTTAATTGGACTAAAGGCGGGATAACCGCTCTTTTTTTTAATTATTTACGTAAAGCGTACTTGACATAGCGATAGGCAACAGGTATACTGATGTTGTAAAGTTAACTTTACAACGAATATAGGGAGGTGTGGCTATTTGTGAAAAACAGGCTGGAAGAACTCAGGCGCCAAAAAGGCATCAATCAGGAGGATCTGGCTTTGGCATTGGAGGTTTCAAGGCAAACGATAAGTTCACTGGAGAATGGGCGATACAACCCATCAATTATCCTGGCTTTTAAAATAGCCCGGTATTTTGAAATGTCAATCGAAGAAATTTTTATTTATGAGGAGGAAAAGTAATGCTGTGTAGATATATAAGGAGCGCAAGGGTTTGGTCAATGTTGGTTGCTATGGGTGTTGTAACCATGGTATTTGGTATATTATATTCTAGGGGATTGCCTCAAGACCTTCATAGCATGAATATGCTTATGGGGATGTTTACCGGTATAGGCGGCGCATTCGCCCTTGTTGGAGGCATCAAATTAGTCCATTATAAAAGGGCTTCGGCGGATGAATTAAAGCTGGAAGAGATAGAACGAAATGATGAGAGAAATATACAATTAATCAGGATGGCCGCTGTTACCTCAAACAATGCAGCTACAATTCTCTTCATCATGATGATATTCATACTCCTTTGGCTGGATTACCGGGTTCCTGCGCTTATAGTGTTGGGGGCTTTGTATGTACAGTCGATTGCATTTTTTGCAGCATATAGGTATTTTAAAAATAGGATATAATAAATGCTATTAAGGTAATAAAAACTTTATGGTTTTATCTGATGCATTTATTGAATCGGTGTGTGGCAAGCCAATTAAGGCTTGCTCCTATGATATAATTAATTGCCGCCCAAACATATACGGGCGAGTATCATAGGCGACGTTGATACCCGCCCATTTGGGTTAGAATTCACGGTTTTTATATATCCCTAGGGAGATAGAATATGAAAAGAATAGGAGCATCAGGGATATAGCGGCCAGTAGCGCGGCAATCTGCCAATCAGAAAACGATGAGATTATGCCTGTTATATCGCTAATACCTGCGCTGTATTTTGGATTCTCGTAGAGGCTGGCCACCCCCATGGGTATAAAAAAGAATAGTAAAAACATGACCATGTTAAAGATCTTTGCCTTTAGATAACCGATCCTAAATATTATTGGCATGTATATGGAATTCATTAAGGATACCAGAAGGAGAGTTATGGTTACGTCCTTAAGATCAGGAAACTCCACTTTTACAGGAACCCTTACCACCTTTACGGTAAGGGTGGCGATCATATAGGCTACAATAGCTAGACCTATGTAGACAAATATAGATAAGTATTTGGCAAGAACTATTTCCTTCCTGCTAATAGGAAGGCTGTTGATAATGATTTCGGATTTGTTCTTATCCTCATAGGCAAAGGAATTCTGGATTAAAAAGTAGACTACAACGGTAGAAGCAGCGATGGGAGTCACGCCTTCAAGGCTTTGGAAAGCAAATACCAAGAAAAAGCAATAGCCCAAGGCAAATAGTAAGGATTTTTTCTGTACTAATATGTCCTTAATGATCAGATTATACATGTTGGTCCCCCCTAACTGTGTATACCATGATATCCTCAAGGCTGGGCTTATCTATGACTATATTGTCCCGGAACAGATTACGAGCCTTTTTCCTGTCATCGACCAGGCCTTCAAATCCATAATTATTTTTGCGGATGCCTATAAAAACTTTCTGGGTTTGGTCATTCAATAAATCCATACCGCCCTTCACGATGCCGTAGTTGTCCAGGATATCATCCTTAGTAGCTGATAGAATTATCGACCCGTCGTGGATAAAGGTTACAAAGTCTGCTACCTTATCCAGATCAGAGGTTATATGGGTGGAGAAAAACACGCTCTTATTCTCGTCCTGTATCAAATCACCCAATATATCCAATAGCTCGCTGCGAACGATGGGATCAAGTCCGGAAGTCGGCTCATCCATGATAAGGAGCTCCGGGTTATGGGATAGAGCCATGGCCAGAGAATACTTCATTTTCATTCCCTTTGACAGCTCCTTTATCTTCTTATTCGTAGAAAGCTTAAAGTGTTTCATATACCTATCAAAGGTTTTATCATCCCACGATTCGTAGAAAGGGGCTATAACGCTCTTCATCTCACGGGTCGTCAGTTCCTCGTAGAAATGGTTTTCATCGTACACAAAGCCTATACGATTTTTAATTTCCTTTTCATACTTAATGTGGTCCTTGTCAAAGACCTTGATCTGTCCGCCGTCTTTTTTAAGCAAGTTCATGATAAGCTTTATGGTTGTACTCTTTCCGGCACCGTTGGGACCGATAAAACCCATGATATAGCCCCTGGGGAGGGCGAAGCTTATATCCTTTAGAGTAAAGTCCTTAAAACTTTTCTTAAGCCGTGTCACTTCCAGAATGTTTTCCACAATTATACCTCCTCGTACAATTGATGCAGCAGATTTATTAATTCGTCCTGGGAAATATCCAGGGATTTGGCTGCCAAAATAGCCCCGATAAGTCTTTCTTCTACTATATCCAACCTTTTTTCTCTCAACAGTTCCCTATTTTGAGCAGCAACAAAGGAGCCCTTCCCGGGAACCGTCTCGATAAATCCTTCCCTTTCCAGCTCTTCATAGGCCCTTTTAGTGGTAATGACGCTTATATGTAGTTCTCTGGCAAGGCCCCGGATAGAGGGGAGAGCATCACCGGCTACAAGACGCCCCTTCAGGATCATCTCCTCTAATTGGCGGACTATTTGCCGGTAGATAGGTTCGTCTGATGAATTCAAAATTATTATTTTCATTAGCGCCTCCATGGTATGCATACCGTGCATATACAATATATACAGCTAATAAAGCTTTGTCAAGGGGAAATTTCCCATAATGCGGGATACTAAATCAGTGCCATTTTATATAAATTCTTCCCAATAAAGAGGATATTTTCTTGCAGCGTAGAATAAAGAAGTTAGAATAGAGAATTAGAATGAAGACGAATAAACTGTCGGATTACCTCAAATTTTAATTTATAAGGGGTGTTAAAATGCTAAGCATCTATAACGAAAGGGACATAAATAAGGGTTACGAACGGGCCAAGGAACTGTATGCTTCCCTTGGGGTGGACACGGAAAAGGTCATGGAAGATATTAAGAAGATCCCAATCTCCATCCACTGCTGGCAGGGCGACGATGTGGGCGGATTTGAAGTGGAGGCAGATGGGGTCTTAGGCGGAGGAATTTTAGCCACGGGCAATTACCCGGGAAAAGCACGTAATGCCGTAGAGCTTCGCCAGGATTTAGATAAGGCCATGAGCCTTATACCCGGAAAGCATCGGGTAAACCTCCATGCCAGCTATGCAGAGACGGGGGGCAAATTCGTCGATCGGGATGAGATCGCCCCTGAGCACTTTGAAAACTGGGTCGCTTGGGCCAAGGAAAAGGGAATAGGCCTTGATTTTAATCCTACCTTCTTCTCCCATAGGATGGCGGACTCGGGCTATACCTTGGCAAGCAAGGATAAAGAGGTCAGAGACTTTTGGATTCGCCATGCGAAAAGATGCAGGGAAATAGGAGCCTATATGGGTAAGGCCCTTGGCACGCCCTGCGTTAATAATATATGGATTCCCGACGGGTCCAAGGATTTACCCGCCGACAGGTTAGGCCATCGCCAAATCCTTAAAGATGCCTTAGACGAAGTCCTAGAGAAAAAGTATGACAGGGAATATCTGCTGGATGCAGTGGAATGTAAGCTCTTTGGGATAGGGTCCGAAGCCTATGTAGTAGGGTCTCACGAATTTTATATGGGCTACGCCATAACCAGAGATACCCTGTTATGCCTAGATGCTGGGCACTTTCATCCTACAGAGACCGTTTCGGATAAGATATCATCCCTGCTGACCTATATAGACGAACTGCTCTTACACGTGAGCCGCGGGGTAAGGTGGGACAGCGATCATGTAGTGATACTCAGCGATGAAGTTATGGCCATCGCCCAGGAACTGAAGAGGTGTGATGCCTTTCATAGGGTACATTTTGGTCTGGACTTCTTTGACGCCAGTATAAATAGGATATCGGCCTGGGTAACCGGGACCAGAGCATCGTTAAAAGCCGTCATGTTGGCATTGTTAGAACCCACCCATCTGTTGGTGGAGGCTGAGGATAATGGGAATTTCGGGCGGCGCCTGGCCCTGATGGAGGAGTTTAAGAGTCTGCCCTTTGGCGCTGTATGGGATAAGTATTGCTACGATCAGGGCGTACCCGTAGGTGCAGAATGGCTAAATGATGTCGACGAGTACGAGGAGCAGGTATTATCCAAGAGAGGGTAAGAGAGGAGAAATCTATGGATCTCGGGGGATTAAAGGAACTGGAACGTATTTCACAAGACGTCGGGGGGCATCCGGATCTGGTGCAAGGCGGGGGTGGGAACACATCCGCCAAGCTGGGCGATAGGTTTATGGCGGTAAAGGCCTCCGGATATCGTTTAGATCAAGTAACAGAGCTGGACGGTTATGTTATTGTGGACTACCAAAGGGTTAGGGATTATTATAAGGATGTGGACAGAAGCAGGGATGTAGATTTTGAAAGGGAAAGTGCCGGCTTTATGAAAGAGTGCGTTCTTAAGGAGCGAAACCCCAAGGATCTTCGCCCCTCCATAGAGACGGGATTCCATTCCTTTATGGATAAATACGTCATCCACACCCATTCGGTATACGCCAATATATTGTGCTGCTCAAAAGAGGGGAAAGACGTAGCAGAAAGCATTTTTGGGGATGGGTTTAAAATGCTGTGGGTCCCCTATACCGATCCGGGATTTGAGTTGACCATTGCACTTAACGATTCCATCCGCCAATACGAGAAAGAGAAGGGTTACACGCCGAATATAGTCTTTATGGAAAATCACGGTCTTATAGTATCGGCAGGGGACGCTGAGGAATGCCTAAGGCTTCACGAAAAGGTTAATGCGGCCATCATAGATTATTTTAATTTAGGGGCGATATATCCGGAGATTGAAATAGAGGATATAGGCGAGAGGGGATATAGGAGCAAAACCTCTTACCTACAGGATACCCTCAAAAAAAGGGCCGTTGGATCCAGATTATTTAAAGAGGTAATTCTCTACCCGGATCAGCTGGTCTATCTCGGAGACAACGTCTCCTTTGAAGGAACAGGAAAGGTGAATGTAGACCCTGATACAGGCGAGGTGGTCTATAGGACAAATGAGGTAGAGGCCGTTACCATAGACGAAACTTTCACAGCTTATATCTATGTGGTGGATAAGATTAATGAACTAGGCCTTACTCTTCAGACTATGACCGAAGAGGGAATTTCGTTTATACGCAATATGGAGGGGGAAAGGTACCGCAAGAGCCTTTTAAAGAAGGATTCTTAGTCCCGTAATAAAGATGGGCGGAAGTTCATCTTTACCGGGAAGGTTCACCCTATATAGGGCAATAAGGCGATCAGTACTACAGAAAACCTATAGGCAAATTAAATCAGTCGGAATGATAATCCTAACGGATCTATGTAATCTAATTACGATAATTTTATTATTAGGATTATCCAGCTGTAAACATGAATATTATTAACCATAGGAAATATATGGTTTTAAGGGGTTAATGGGTATTAAAAAGGAGCGATTCTTACACCGCTCCTTTTTAATGTTCTATTATAATGTCCTGTTATAACTATTTAGTTACGCATTTCATTTCTTCAATGTGGCAGATATTCATACCCAACCGAAGATTTAGATCTTATCGTTACACCCTAATACGTTTACAATCTTATGGCGTACAATGGTTCTGATAGCATCCCTGGCTGGGGCTAAGTACTGTCTTGGGTCGAAGGCCCCGGGATTTTCAGCCATGAACTTTCGGATGGTAGATGTCATAGCTAGCCTTAAGTCGGAATCGATATTGATCTTACATACTGCCATGGAAGCGGCCTTTCGAAGCATCTCTTCGGGAACACCCTTGGCTCCGGGCATGTCGCCGCCGAATTTATTGATAATTTCTACATATTCCTGGGGAACGGAGGAGGCACCGTGTAAAACGATGGGGTATCCCGGCAGTCTTCTTCCGATTTCTTCGAGAATATCGAAGCGAAGCCTTGCCTCACCTTTGAACTTAAAGGCACCGTGGCTGGTCCCGATGGCGATTGCCAGGGAGTCAACTCCTGTTTTTTCAACGAATTCCTGTACCTCATCGGGATCTGTAAAGGATGCATCCTCTTCCGATACGTTTATGGCATCTTCAATACCTGCAAGCCTTCCCAGTTCACCCTCTACTACAACACCGTGATCGTGGGCATAATCTACTACCTGCTTGGTAAGTTTGATATTTTCTTCGAAGGGAAGATGGGAACCGTCAATCATGACTGAGGTAAATCCGCCGTCTATGCAGGATTTACATAGCTCGAAGCTGTCACCGTGATCTAAATGCAGGGCTATGGGTAGATCGGTTTCCTCAAGGGCTGCTTCTACCAATTTAACCAGATAGGTATGGTTGGCATATTTTCTCGCTCCAGCGGAAACTTGAAGGATTAGGGGAGCGTTTTCAGCTTTGGCAGCCTCGGTAATGCCTTGGATAATTTCCATGTTGTTGACATTGAAGGCACCTATGGCGTATCCGCCCTCATAGGCTTTTTTGAACATCTCTGTGGTTGTTACTAATGGCATATATATTCACTCCTTAAAAATTTATATGTATAGACTTAAGTTGTTCAAGTTCATTCTATCAAATTCACTGAAAAAATCAAGAAGGAGCCCCAAAGAATTAAAAACCCGCGAACTTTAATTGAGTCTCGCGGGATTTATTGTCATCATGTTTCAAGACCTGCCGCAACCAATGTCTCTTCCATCCTCTGGATCAGCATCTCTGCCGCCAGGTAGACATTGCCGCACCCTGTAGTGAGAACCACATCGCCGTCCCGGGCATTGGATGAAAGAAAGTCTACAACATCGTCAAAGGTTGGAAGGTATCTGCAGGGTTGCCCCGTGGCCTTTATGGCCTTTACCAGATCCAGGGCATGTATGAGTCCGGTATCCAGCTCCCTTCCTCCCATGATGTCGGTGATTATGACCTCATCGGCTCCATGAAATGAATCTACAAAATCGTCAAAGAGCAGCTTGGTCCGGGAGAAGGTATAGGGCTGGAATACACACCATAACTTTTTGTGGGGATAATTCTGGGCGGCATCCAAAGTAGCCTTTATCTCCGTTGGATGGTGACCGTAATCGTCTATAACCGTAACTCCTTCTACTACACCTTTTATCTCAAATCTCCTATGGGTACCTTTATAGGATGCTAGGCCGCGCTTGATGGCCTCTAGGGCAATCCCCGATGCCCAGGCCGTTGCAATAGCCGCCAAGGCATTGTAGACGTTGTGTTTGCCCGGCACATTTAAGGTAAACTTACCCATATCCTGGCCCTTGTACCCGGCCCTAAAGGATGCATAGCCCATGGAATTGTACTCTAATTCCCTAGCTACCCAATCGGCTTTACCATCGATGCTGAAGCTGATGGTTCTATTATCGATTTCATCTAGGAGCCTTTTGACCATGGGATCATCATTGTTACCTATGACAAACCCACGGCTGGGGACCAGACTGGCAAATTCCATGAAGGTATAATAGATCTCATCCATATCCTTAAAATAGTCCAGGTGGTCGTTATCGATATTTAAAATAACAGCTATATAGGGGTTCATCTCCAGGAAGCTACCAGAAAACTCGCAGGCCTCTACAAGAAAATGCGGACTCTGGCCTACTCTAACATTACCCCCGATTTCATCCAGCTTCCCCCCGACAAAGATTGTGGGGTCTAATTGTGCTTCAGTCATTATAAGGGATAGTATGGAGGTGGCGGTAGTTTTACCATGGGTACCTGCAACCCCTATGGCGTTGGGAAAGTCCCTCATAATCTGGCCCATAAGAACTGCCCTGTTCATAAGGGGGATATCCCTCTTCTTGGCCTCAGAGACCTCGGGGTTTTCGCCGCTGGTTACAATAGCAGAGGTATATACAACCAAGTCGGCACCTATTACGCTGGACCCCTGGTGGCCTATATTTATTTTAATGCCCTTCCCTTCAAGATCCCTTGTTATATACGAATCCATAACGTCGGAGCCTGTAACGGTATATCCCTTTTGAAGGAGGAATTCCGCCAGGCCGCTCATACTGATGCCCCCGATACCTATAAAATGGACCCTTCCACCTTTTATATCCTTTATATCTATGTGTTTCATAAATCTCACCCCACAATTCGTATCTTAATAATATTGTCAATTCAAGCACCATCACCGATATATGCTTAACAGTCATAATTAATATCACTTGTCCATTATACTATCTTTGTATCCATTTTTCAACGGAACCTAAAAAGCTGTAAATAAAGTTTAACAACCCGTAATATTTGAAACACGATATCCCTAAGGCGACAATCCCTTTCCGGATATAGTTTTTTATCTATCCGTAGGTCAGAAATTCTAAAAATATGCTGTGTCTCGGATCATTATGTTGACAAGCGAGCTTTTTTGAAACTTCAGCTGATGGGGTATTTATTTGACGATACCTTATGTTATAATGTTCTTGTCTAAACCGTGGGTTAATCCACGGCTGATATATTAATATCGGTTTGTCTGAGGGATTATAACCATTAGAGCACGGTGAAATACGAGAATATGGTAAAATGGGGTAATACGGTAGAATCGGATAATAATGCGAAATCGGATAATACAGTGCAATCGGATAATACGGTGAAATTGAATAATAAGGGGAGGAAGCAATATGGATATAAGAGAGGCTATGGCGGGGGGCGTGCTGTTCTTCGACGGTGCCATGGGCACTATGATCCAAAATGCCGGTCTGAAGGCGGGGGAGCAGCCCGAGGTCTACAATATGATACATCCCGAAATAATTAAATCCATACATAGGTCCTATTTGAGGGCCGGGGCGGATATAATAACCACCAACACCTTTGGGGCCAACGAGTACAAATTAAAAGGGACGGGGTATACGGTAGAGGACATCGTAGAAAGGGCGGTATCCTTGGCCAAAGCCGTCGTAGGGAACGGGTGGGTGGCCCTTGATATTGGACCTATAGGCCAATTGATGGAACCCAGCGGAACCTTGTCCTTTGACGAGGCATATAGGGCTGTCGAAAGGCAGGTAAGGGCGGGAGAAAAAGCCGGGGCGGATCTGGTGATAATAGAGACCATAGCGGACCTGTACGAAATGAAAGCCGCTGTATTGGCTGTTAAAGAAAATTCATCGCTGCCTATATTCTGCACCCTTACATACGACGGGAATGGGAGAACCATGATGGGTACAGATCCCAAGGCGGCCATAAACGTATTGGAAGGGCTCGGGGTAGATGCACTGGGTGCAAATTGCTCCCTGGGGCCAAAGGAGCTCTTGCCCATAGTGGACGAGCTACTGAAGTATGCCCATATACCCGTCATCATACAGCCAAATGCGGGACTGCCCAGACTGGAGAATGGAAAGACCGTGTTTGATACGGATTCCGGAGAATTTGCCGCCTTTGGAAAAAGAATGATAGAAAAGGGCGTTAGAATAATAGGGGGATGCTGCGGCACAACTCCGGATTTTATAAGGGAGCTGAAAGACAGGGTAAAGGATATCAAAATAAGCAAATCTGGAGTCAAACCCCATAGACATACGGCGGTATCATCCGCATCAAACACCGTAACAATAGGGGGCGGCGTAAGGATTATCGGCGGACGGATAAACCCCACTGTGGGGGAATCCGTTGAAAAAGCCCTATCGGAAGGGGATTTTGATGAAGTTGTATCCGAGGCTATAGAGCAGAAAATGGCCGGTGCGGATATAATCGGTATAAATTTGGGGGGAGATAAATCAGGTGCTAACTTGGAGGAGGCGGTTAGGGAGGTCCAGGGGCTGGTCAATACACCGCTTTTGATAGACAGTTCCGATCCCCATGCCATTGAGGCGGCGATACGAATTTATAACGGCAAGGGCATGATAAAAGGTGTAGACGGTGGGATGGATTCTATGGAATTGATCTTTCCCATAGCGGGAAAGTATGGAGCCTGTGTCATAGGCCGAACCGCTTATGGAGCGGAGGTACCACAGGGGGCCGATAAAAGGGTTAAGATAGCCGAGTCGATCCTGGACAAGGCTGTTGAATATGGAATACCCAGGGAAGACATATTAATTGATCCTTTGGCAGTAAATGGTCCCATCCATAGGGAGATGTACCAGGAGACAATAAGGGCCATCAAAGAGATAAAAGCCCGATTTGGTTTAAAAACCGTGTTGGCAATTGGCAATTGTTCAACTGAGGCGGCGGACCGGGACAAGGAGTGGATTCGTCTATTTCTAACTGAAGCTATAGAGGCAGGCCTCGACTGCGTTATAATTGATCCCCTGGATGAGGGTATGATGGAGGTTATAGAACCCTATAGATAATGCATGAGTTATATGATGGAGATTATAGAACCCTACAGATAGTGTATAAGTTATATGTTGGAGATTATGTAGATGAGATTATTAGTGACAGAAGTGAATACTTTCAGAATTGTTAATAGCTGAAACGGACATCCTCAAGGATCGTAAATAATTGTAATGGATATCCCCAATATCGATGATTAGACCCGGGGTAAGTCAAATATCCAGGGTTACCACCACTTTTTTTCTGCGGGTCCCATTCATATCGATGATCCGTTGGTTTTCGGAACCGCGGAAGGGGAGAAGGAGGTTTTTCTTTTCAACTTCGAATTTCCCATCCACCAAAATATCCGTAACGTCCAATAATTGCTTCCAGGCGTTACTATCATTGGAGCCTTCTAAGAGGGACTCATAGGAATATCCGGTATATGTCATGATATCCAGGCCAAGATCTTTAAACCGTCTTCCAAGCAGGGAGAAAGCCTTGGCCTGGGAAAAGGGTTCCCCGCCGCTGAAGGTTATGCCGTCTAGCAGCGGGTTTTTACTGGGCATCAAGGCTATGTCCTCTAGGGACATCAGGTAGCCCCCATTAAAGTCATGAGTTTCTGGATTATGACATCCTACACACCTATGGGGGCAGCCCTGGGCAAATATCACCATTCTGATCCCCGGACCGTCCACGATGGATTCTTCTATAATACCGGCTATTTTAATGGTATCTTCCAAGGTTTCTCCCCCCTTTAATAATTGTCGGTTCAAACCCCTAAATGCTTTATCCTATCATGTTCCTCGGCCTGTTTCGCATCATTGAAGCGTTCTATGGTTCCCACCAAGTAGCCTGTGATCCTTCGGATTCTCTCGAATTTTGCATCCCCTTCTTCTCTGCCGCAGGAGGGACAAGTGTCCCCAATGATACCCGTATATCCGCATACAGGATCCCTGTCTACGGGGTGATTTATAGAGCCGTAACCTACTCCTGCTTCCTTCATGGTCCTTATAATCTTCTCAAAGGCGCCAAGATTATTGAGGGGATCCCCGTCCAGTTCGATATAGGTTATGTGGCCGGCATTGGTCAATTCGTGATAGGGGGCTTCCAGCCCGATCTTATCAAAGGCACTTATACTATGGTATACGGGGATGTGGAAACTGTTGGTGTAATACTCTCTGTCGGTAATGCCGGGGATGCTTCCATATACTTCTCGGTCCATCTTAACAAACCTGCCGGCTGTACCTTCCGCCGGGGTCGCCAATAGGGTGAAGTTTATATTTAGGGATTGGCTCACTTCGTCCATGCGCCTTCGCATATGGTTGATAATCTCCAGCCCCAGCTTTTGTGCGCGCTCCGATTCGCCATGATGCTCCCCTATGAGGGCCTTTAGGCACTCGGCCAGGCCTATAAATCCCATGGAGAGGGTTCCATGCTTTAAGACCTCCCGGATTTCGTCATTGGGGCCTAATTTATGGGAATCCAGCCAGAGGTGTTGTCCCATCAAGAAGGGAAAGTTCTTAACCTTCTTCTTCGCTTGGATCTCAAACCGTTCCAGTAATTGCTCCACCACCATGGCTATCTTGGCATCCAGATCCTCATAGAAGGCGTACAGATCGTTGGGGTGTTTCAATCCCAACCTGGGAAGATTGATGGTGGTAAAGCTCAGATTGCCACGCCCGTTTACAATCTCCTGGGAGGGGTCATACACATTGCCGACTACCCTGGTTCTGCATCCCATATACGCGATCTCTGTTTCCGGGTGCCCAGGCTTATAATACTTTAAATTATAGGGTGCATCCAAAAAGGAGAAGTTTGGAAACAGCCTTTTGGCGCTTACCCTGCATGCCAACCGGAACAGATCATAGTTTGGATCTCCCGGATTATAGTTAACCCCCTCTTTAACCTTGAATATATGTATTGGAAATATAGGGGTTTCACCGTTGCCCAGGCCCGCCTCAGCGGCCAACAACAGATTCTTGGTGACGATTCTGCCCTCGGGCGATGTATCGGTCCCGTAGTTTATGGAGCTGAAGGGTATCTGGGCACCTGCCCGGCTGTGCATGGTGTTTAGATTATGTATAAGAGCCTCCATGGCTTGATAGGTTTCACGGGAAATTTCCTTGAGAGCCTTGGATTTCGCGAACTTTTGAGCCCTTTCGATTGTAGGCTCGTCCCCCAACAATTCAATGAGGAGTTTTCCCTCAAGGTCAATATACTCATCGTCCGATTCCAACCTGGGGATTAATTGGTGTTCTTTTTCCAAACGGTTGGAGACAGCCAGGATTTTGGATTCGTCATAGGCTTCCCCAAGGAGAAGTTCCAGGGACTTCATAAGATTTTGGGTATAGAGCCTTTTGTAGGATTTTATTATGCCGGGGGCCATATCATAGTCAAAGCTGGGTATGCTCTGGCCGCCGTGTTGATCGTTTTGATTGGATTGTATGGCTATACAGGCCAGAGCAGAATAGCTCTGGATGCTGTTAGGCTCTCTGAGATAACCATGGCCGGTGCTGAAACCGCCCCTGAAGAGTTTTCCAAGATCGATTTGGCAGCAGGTGGTGGTCAGGGTGAAAAAGTCCAGGTCATGGATGTGTATATCCCCAGCCCTATGGGCAGCGGAATGCTCCGGGTTTAACACAAACATATTATAGAATTGTTTGGCGCTTTCCGAGCCATACTTCAGCATGGTCCCCATGGCGGTATCGCCGTTGATATTGGCATTTTCGCGCTTTAAATCATTATCCTTTGCGTCTTTGAAGGTCAGCTCCTCCATTACCTTCATAAGCCGGGTATTCATCTCCCTTATCCTGGTCCTCTCCGCGCGATAGAGGATGTATGCCTTGGAGGTACGGGCATGGCCGTTTTCGATCAATACCTTTTCGACTATGTCCTGCACATTTTCAACCGTCGGAATTGCGCCCTTCATGGTTTGATTCAGGGTATTTGCAACCTCATAGGCAAGGCTGAGAGCCATATCATAGTCTTTTCCACCGCTGGCCATGGCGGCCTTAAATATTGCATTTGCTATTTTCTCCACGTTAAATGGCACTTCACGGCCATCTCTTTTTCTTATCCTGGTAATCAATACTTTTCCCCCTTTGGTAGCTTTGACCTTCTGTAGACAACATTACCATATACCACTTATAGGCGCAAACATCATAAAAGAATACTACATGTTGTATATAGCCAAAATAACACCCTTATATCCGATTATCTTCGTTATTTGGAAGTTGGAGATTAGAAGTTAGAAGTTCGGTCCCATAGAAGCATCTTTCCATGCAAAATAAGCATGACGTCTTAAGCCGATCCCACTGGCAGGGGATTGGATTGGCAGTGAAGGGCTTTTGCGCGTTACATAGGCCCAGCTTTCCAAGCTCAACTAATGTAGTCATGGGCTTTAAAGTAGTCCATTATACTTATCACACGGCAATATAATAAGCCAGCATAACGCGTTAATTCAACCGGTCTTCGAATTTACAGATTTTACGTAAAAGATTTATACAACTATTTCATGCCCGGCTAAGAAAACGCTGCATAAGGGTATGTCCTTCCGAGATAAATATACCCGTATCCCCGGCCTGGAATTCATCATATCCCATAGCCGAAGTC
>DASRNX010000134.1:0-2910 GCA_035647175.1 Clostridia bacterium
CTGGAGTAGGATGCTTGCCGTAGACCTACAGAAGTTTCATATGGATTTAATCAAACCTGTTTTTTGGGTATTTACTATAATTTTATTTGTGATGCCTGGCATATATATGTATAATTAGGAGTGTCAGCCTTTATATTCTAACTCGGTATTCTTAAGTAATTCTACGCCTAACGCCAATATCCTTTAAATCTATTTGTTTTTATAGATATTATTTACGAAAGGAAGAGAGTTTCTATGATTCACAAAACCATATCCATATGGGATAAGACAGGTTATGCTTATGATAATACAGATGATTTTATGCCCACCCTAGATACCTACATATTGGGCGGCGATATCAAGAGACCGGCCGTCCTTATATGCCCGGGCGGGGGGTATACCTTTACGTCCCCTCGGGAAGCAGAACCCATAGCCATGCAGTTTAATGCTGCGGGTTTCCACGCATTCGTCCTATACTATAGTGTGGCGCCCAAAAGGCATCCCCAACCCCTGATGGATTTATCACGCGCCATGTGCATCCTTCGCCAGCATGGGGATGAGTGGAAACTGGATACCGACAGAATTGCGGTCTGCGGTTTTTCGGCAGGCGGTCATCTTGCGGCAAGTCTTGGTGTCCACTGGAATAAGCCTTACCTAGAGGGGATATCGGGTATTGAGCCAGGTAATAATCGCCCCAATGCCCTAATACTATGCTACCCCGTAATTACTTCAGGGGAACATGCCCATTTAGGTTCAATGGAGAACCTTCTTGGGGATAAAATATCCGATTCGCATCTTTTAAAGGAGATGTCGTTGGAACTTCATGTCCATAAGGAGACGCCGCCCACTTTCCTTTGGCACACCTTTGATGACGGGGCTGTACCACTGGAAAATACATTGCTTTTTGCTCAGCGACTCCGCGAAAACAATATCCCGTTTGAATTGCATATATATCCCCATGGTCCCCACGGCCTTTCCCTGGCAAATGCAGAAACCGATGATGGTAGTATGGGCACTTTTCCCCACGTCGCTACATGGATGGGATTGTGTATAGAATGGCTAGGGGGATTATGATTTGCATAGGATAAAGATATTGGTAGATGCAGATGCTTGTCCCGTTAAGGATATTATCATTAAAATAGCTAAAGATTTGGAGCTTGAGGTTATAATGTTCATAGACACCAGCCACATATTGGATGACGGCTATTCCAAGGTAGTAACGGTGTCTCAGGGAAGGGATGCCGTGGATATAGCCCTTATCAATCAAACCCAAAAAGGGGATATAGTGGTTACCCAAGACTATGGTGTAGCTTCAATGGCCCTGGGTAAACAGGCATATGCTATTAATCAGAACGGCCTAATCTATGATTCAACTAATATAGATAGATTGCTTATGGAAAGGTATGTATCCCAAAAGATAAGAAGAGCCGGGGGCAGAACCCCTAACCATAAAAAGCGCAATAATAGGGATAACCTTAAGTTCGAAAGGACTTTTACAAGACTATGTATTGATGCGTTAAATTTTGGGATTGACACCCCAAGCGAATGAATATATGAAATGCTACAGACAAAATATTAAATTGATCTGTTGTGCTAATTCATTACCCTACTGGGTGATAATATTAGTGTTCAATAGCCATTACCGATATATTTAGCTGGCACAATTAGTAAATTGGGTGATTTAAATGAAGGGAGATTTAATTTTTATGAGCGGTAAACAAATAACATGGATAGTAATAGGTGTAGTAGCCCTGGTGCTAATCTTAAGCGGCATTGGAGGGTACAACAACCTGGTAAACTTAAATGAGGATGTCAGCAACAAGCTAAGCCAGATAGATAACCAATTGCAGCTGAGAAATGATCTGATCCCCAACCTGGTAGCCACGGTCAAGGGCTTCGCAGCCCATGAAGAAGAGATACTTAAAAATGTATCCGATGCCAGGGCCAAACTTGCAGGGGCTTCTAGTGTAGGCCAGATGGCAGAAGGCGATGCACAGCTGACGAGTGCCCTATCACGGCTTTTAGTGGTAGTAGAGAACTACCCCGACCTAAAAGCCGATGCTAACTTTAGACAGCTATCGGATAATCTTTCCGGGACCGAGAATCGGATTTCTGTTGCCAGGCGGGATTACAACGAATCGGCAACCCGCTATAACACCGCTATCAGGCGATTCCCCACTAATATCATGGCAGGACTCTTTGGCTTTGATAAGGTTGAATATTTTAAGGCCCAAGAAGGCGCACAGGAGGTCCCAAAGGTAGATTTCGGTGAATAAGGGGCAAAAATCATGAAAAAAACGCTATATTTGATAGCTTTTATATTGCTGCTGATACCCATAAATGCTTGTATCGCGGAGGTGACGATTCCGTCCCATACCCAGGGTTTTTATGTAAACGATTTTGCCAACGTCCTAGATTCCAATACGGAGGACTATATACTGGAGCAGAGCATCAAACTGGATGAGCTGTCCGGTGCCCAACTGGTAGTGGTTACGGTGGATACCACGGATGACCGTCCCTTAGAGGAGTATGCCTTGGATATCCTCCGAGATTGGGGAATTGGAAGCAGGGATAAAAACAACGGGGCGCTTATCTTCCTTGCAGTGGAGGACAGAAAATCCCGTATTGAGGTGGGATATGGGCTGGAAGGTGCCCTTCCCGACGGTAAGACCGGTTGGATTCAAGACGAGTATATGGTCCCCTACTTTTCTGTAGGCGATTATTCCACGGGTATTTTGGAGGGGTATAAGGCAATTCTTTTGGAAATTTATAATGAATACGATATAGAACCCCAGGGGCTCGAAAATATAACCCCTTCTTCGCCGAATTCCCTGGACCAGACAGAGGAATCCGAAACATCTGGCGGCGTACCGGCTATTCTTTTCCTTATAATCGTATTTGTGTTGTTCGATCTCCTTTTCATGAGGGGTA
>DASRNX010000135.1:0-10047 GCA_035647175.1 Clostridia bacterium
CAATTATCATGCCGGCAAATTTAGTTGACCTATTGTTTATCCTAGATAAACAACTCCAACTATGAAAGCTATCAGTTACCGATAAGTTTAGTTTACGTATTGTTTATCTATAAATAGTCTCTTGGATATTATACCCTCAAACAATTCGACGAAACAAGCCCCCCTTTTAATCGGAGCCTTTCTCTGATATAATGGGTATGTAAGGATTCATGGTCCCTCCTGTGGGATATATGGATCTTGAAGGTATTTTTTATATTTTAGGGAGGTATTATATGAAGTATCGCAAGTTTGGAGATCTTGGTTTTGATGTATCCGTGTTTGGAGTAGGATGTATGAGATTGCCTCTTAAGGTACAGCCGGACGGTACCACTGACCGCACGAAGATAGACGAAGAAGAGGCCATTAAGATGATTCGTCATGCTATTGACAGTGGGGTTAACTACATAGACACGGCTTATCCGTATCATGGCGGGAACAGCGAACCCCTGGTAGCCAAGGCTTTAAAGGACGGATACAGGGATAAGGTGAAGATAGCAACCAAGCTGCCTGTATGGCAAACCGACTCCTATGAAGATTTTGAAAGGATATTGGACGAGCAATTGGCCAAGTTGGAAGTGGAGACCATAGATTTTTATCTTCTTCACTCACTTTCGAAGACAAGTTGGGAGAACGCCAAGGCAAGAGGCGTATTGGATTTTCTCGATAAGGCAGTAGCGTCGGGCAAGATAAAATATCCCGGTTTTTCCTTCCATGACGAACTACCTGTCTTTAAGGATATCGTAGATTCCTATGATTGGAAGATGTGCCAGATCCAGCTCAATATCTTGGATGAGAACTACCAAGCAGGGGTTGAGGGAATGCGATATGCGGCATCCAAGAACATCCCCGTAGTTATCATGGAACCTCTGAAAGGCGGAAGACTGGCCCATAGTGTACCCCAGGATATAGTTGATCTGTGGAACGAAGCTGGGACAAAGCGTTCACCTGTAGAGTGGGCGTTTAGATGGCTCTATAATTTCCCCGAAATTGTTGTAATTCTAAGCGGTGTCAGCACCATGGAACAATTAAAGGACAATATTGAAATATTCAGTAAGGCCGCTCCCAATTCCATGTCCAACGAGGAGCTAGAGCTGGTCAAAAGGGTCAAGGATCAATATGACAGCAAGATCAAAGTTGGGTGTACCGCTTGCGATTATTGCATGCCCTGTCCTTCGGGAGTGGATATACCCGGCATATTTGCCCTTTATAATGACTATTCCATCTACGGAGGGGCGGAGGAATTCAAAAACCGCTATCAGGAATTTATAGAGGACGGCAAGGACGCCTCTAACTGTATTGAATGCGGACAGTGCGAATCCGAATGCCCGCAGCATATATCCATAATTGAAAAGATACAGGAGGCCCATGAGGTCTTGACGGCGTAACAGAATGCGAAGCGGATCTAAACTATGAAACTGCTCCAGGAATATGAAGTTATATGCCTACAATAGCTATCATGCATACTACGAACAAACATCCCCGGACATTTCCGGGGATGTTTTGTTTGCTATGCTAATTTAGCTTATGAACAGCCCGTAGTAGCGCCACATTCCTCACAGACCTTGCAGGTGCCGTTCTTTCTAAGCCTCATGCTGCCACAATTGGCACAAACCTCGCCATAGATACGCTCGCCCACTTCGTCTTCACGGTTATAGTGACTGCTATCCTCCATGGCCATTGGCGAATGGGTAGAAGCGGTTACCAGATCCCTAGCTGACAGTATAGTCCCATCCATTCCGGGTTTTGCCTCGCACCTTGAGAAGTTACCCAGCTCTATATCGATGATCTTGCTTACCAAATCCGATATGGAAGAGGCGTGCTTTATATAGGGATGGCGGCTGACAAAGCCTGACGGCTCATACTGCTGCCCCCTGAGCATTCTGGCAATCTCTTTCGGGGGAATATTGTATTGGAGCATGTTGGATATTGCCTTAGACAGTGAGGCCAATAGCCCCTTTACCACCGTACCCTCCTTGTCCGTGGATATAAACAGCTCTGCTATCCCGCCTTCCGGATAAAAGTTAACGGTCACATAGAGTTCAATATCACCTATCTTGGCGCTATGGGTGAACCCTGCTCTCCTTCCTGTGGCCTTTCTTCGGACGGCTGCACCCTGTCTCCCGGCCTTTGCTATATCCAGAAGCTCTCCGTAGGACATATCCTCCAGCCTTCTTCCTGCCCCATTATCTACGGAGGATGTCAGGGGCTGACTGGCTTTAGAGCCGTCCCTATATATGGCTATGGCCTTGGTACCGGTAGTGTAGGCCAGCAAATGGATTCTCTCTATGTCTTCCTTGGAAGCGCTGCCGGGCAGATTTACCGTCTTGGACACGGACCCTGAAATCAGCGGCGTTACGGCCGATACCATCAGAACGTGACCTTCGGGCGAAATGACCCGATTCCCGGTCCCACACTTACCAGCGGTATCAAATATGGAATAATGTTGGGGTTTTAGATATGGTGCGCCCTCTATCTTGCCGTCTGCAATAAAATCGTTGTCATCCTTTCTCAGGATATAGCCCAGAATACCGCCTATCTGTTCCTCCGAGTAGCCCAACCTCTCTAGGGCAGTCTCAATCACCGGATTTACCATGACCATGGAAGCCCCACCGGCCAGCTTTTTATATATTACATGGGCATAAAATGGCTCAATGGATGTGGCGCCGCAATCCATGGCAAAGGATATGGTGCCGGTAGGCGCAACCACCGTGACCTGGGCATTTCTGTAGCCGTTTTTCTCGCCGCTGTCATATGCCATATCCCATACCCTAATTAATTCCTCACCGATATTATCCCACCCCAGACCCTTTAAGGTTTCATGGTCTATTTCCATGGGCTTATAGCTGAGATCCTCATAATCATCGTCCCTGGCCCCGGCCACCCGGCCGTGATTTCTTATAACCCTTAGCATATGCTGCGAATTTATATCATATTTTTCAAAAGGAGATAATTTCTGTGCCATCAGGGACGAAACATAGTAGGAGTACCCCGTCATTATGCCCATGATAGATGCGGCCATGGTTCTGGCCTCGTGGGAATCATAGGCGTATCCGCACGACATAATCAGGGAAGCCAAGTTCGCGGGACCCAGCCCCGTTGTCCTGAACATATGGGTTTTCCTCGCGATATGCTTTGTAGGAAATTGTCCCCAGTGGATAGAGGCCTCAAGAACCAGCTGCACCAAAGCTACGGTATGCATAAAATCCTCTACCCTAAACTCCCCTGTCTCTGTATCTAAAAACTGATAAAGATTTATGGATGCCAGATTACAGGAGGTGTCATCCAAAAAGGCATATTCGCTGCAGGGGTTGGTCGCATTTATCTGGTTATGCTTCGCCCAGGTTTCACCGTCTTCCCCGGCAGGACAGGTGTGCCATTGGTTAAACCTACCGTGAAATTGAAGCCCGGGGTCGGCACAATAATATGCGGATTCGTTTATTCCGTCCCAAAGCTCCTTTACCTTAAGCTCCTTGTTTATGCTCTGGTCCACACGCCCTTTTAAGGTTATAACGGCTTCGGGGTCCTCATCCAGATTCATAATCCTTTTCATGGTCTCGTCATAGAGCCTAACGGAATTATTGCCGTTTTGGCCGGAGACCGTGTTATAGGCTTCGCCGTTAAAGTCTATATCATAACCCATCTTGCCCAGGGCACGAACTTTATCCTCCTCAAGCCTTTTCCAGTTGACAAAGTCCATAATATCCGGATGGTCATCGTCCACTATAACCATCTTGGCGGCCCTGCGGGTCGTTCCTCCGGATTTAATGGCCCCGGCATTCCTGTCAAAGCCCTTTAAGAAGCTCAATAGCCCGGATGAAACACCGCCCCCGGACAACCCCTCGCCCTCCGCCCTTAAGGTAGAGAAGTTGGTGCCGGTGCCGGAACCCCCCTTAAAGAGCTTGGTCTCGGTGACGTATTGTTCGGATATGGATCTGTCCCCCATAAGCTTATCCTCGATGGAGATAATAAAGCAGGCGGATGCCTGGGTTCTAGAATAAAGGTCTCTGCTTTCTACAACTTCCCCACTGTCCGTATCATAGTAGAACAAGCCGTTAGGCTCGCCTTCTATACCATAGGCGTGTTTTAACCCGGTATTAAACCATTGGGGTGAATTAGGCGCAAAGGATTGGGATAATAGCAAGTATACCAGTTCGTCATATAGGACTTCTTTTTGATATTCACTATCAACTAGTCCCTCATCAACTAAAGCTCCGATCCAAAAAGATACCATCCGGTGTACCACCTGCCGCATACTGCTCTCGTAGCCTAGGTGGTCCCCCAGCCCTGCTTTTCTAAAATAATGGCTGGCAATGATATCGCAGGCGTTCTGAGAATAATGGACAGGGAATTCCAAATCTCTCATATCATTAATAATTTCATTAGTCCGATAATCCCTTAATATAACGTCTACCCTTTTCCATTTAAAAAGATCATAGACCGTCCGATCCTTATGGGCCTCCAGTTCTTTGGTAAACCGCCTTACTATTAGGTCATCAATGGTTTTCATAGCCTTCCCCCTGAATAATATTGTGATCTAGATATGTTACGAAAAAGACCTCTCATTGTAAAATCGGCTAAATTATCCGATTTTACGTTAAAATAATGTATTTTTCGTAACATACGAATTAAGGATAATGTTTTACGACACCTGTGTGCCAATGTAGAATGTTTGTCGTAAAACATATAGATGCCAATGAAATAATCCAATAATCCTATGTATGGGTCAATAATACCCCCAATAGGGGGATCTTAACAGAATAAAAAAGTAAAGCACATTACACATTATATGGTGTGCTTTACAATTATACTACACTATTTCTAGTATGTAAATGCTAAAATGGATTATATTTCCCCCTAATTCGTCATAGTCTGGCTGTCGGATTTAACCCCTATAACCACTTTACCAGCCAGTCGTATGCCTTTACCCCGGATATCTCATGCTCACCTTCAAAAAAGTCGGAATCTATCCTATCCTCGGCATCGAGAAATTTATATATTTCCTTGACCTTGTCATAGGCATTTTGGGTTGCATTAATAGGAAAAATGGGATCATCTGTCCCGGATTCTATGAGTAAGGGCCTGGGCGCTATGAGCCCTATGATGTCCGGCATCTCGGCGTGGTTAACCAAACCAGGGATGAAATTATCCACACAATGGAATATGGACATGACACTGTCTATAAAGGTGTTGGTATATCCGCTGATTACCGCCGCCTTTATCCTGGTATCCAAAGCCGCAGCAAAGCTGCATACAAGGCCGCCGCCCGATATGCCCATGCATCCAATCCTATCTATGTCCACATCATCTCTGGTCTCTAGGTAGTCAATGCTTCGCATAACATCATAGACCCTATGTCCCGCCATGGTCTTACCCATCATCAGCAGATAGGTGGATATCATATGGCAAGAACTGTCGTTGGGCTGTTTATCCTTGTCTTCTTTAAGCCGCCTATCCCCAAACCCTAAGAGTTCCGGTACGATTACTATAAATCCCCTTCTCATAAGCTCTAAGGCAAAGTTTTTTTGGTAGCTGGGCTCACCTTTATTGTCCGTTCCGTCGGGATTTAAGCCTACAATCTCCTTGCTCCCATAGCCGTGCCCATGGCAGGCTACGACGGCAGGCAGTTTCCCCGATACGTTTTTGGGTTTTAATATATACGCAGGTATGGGAAGGTCTATATCCTCATCATATACCACCCGCTGCATAAGATAATCCTGGTATTCCCGCTCTTCAACTACGGTATGATTGAGGTCGGCCCCCGGTTTTGGAAATCCCCCCAAATCCCGTGCGAATATCTCCCTCAGCCCGTCCCTCCATCTTGCATACTCGTCCATATGCCTTACATCGAATTTAAACTTCGGTCTGTTCCCCTCGTATAAAGCCTTTAAATAGCTATCAGGATTCCACATGCTGCCCCCTCCTTTCAATTACAATATTCTACATTCCATCCAACAATTCCTTCCCGGCGGAACTAATCACAGCCTGTCGGCGGTATATATTATTGCCGCAAAGTCCGGATCATCCCTTCGCCTGTCCCCATGGGAGTACATAAGGGCCTTAACATCCTT
The DNA here is from genome assembly GCA_035647175.1 of Clostridia bacterium. Lineage (GTDB taxonomy): Bacteria > Bacillota > Clostridia > Caldicoprobacterales > UBA3941 > UBA3941. Next base: position 6,108 of record DASRNX010000135.1, read on the forward strand.
AAAGGGCGGAAAATGAAAGGGTTTGCTCTTATCTATATCGATATTTGTTGCGCATTCGATATAGACGTTTATTTTCTCCTTGGGCAGGATATCTTTATTATGGGATATAATGAAGCGATCAAAGTCAATGCCATTAATTTTATTGAGGGTCTCAATATAGCCGGCTACATCGGTGGATTCGGGCAAAAACAGGAACAAAAATGGGTTTGCGGCGTCCCCCAGTAGAATAAGTTTCTCCTCTTTGAGCAATAAACCTATGGAACCTTTGGTGTGACCCGGCACCGCTATAACCTCCACCGTAATGCCGCCTAAATCGAAAATATGCCCCTCATCCACCAAAGCAAGGTTGCCCGGGCCCGTAGCCAGGTATGCTTCCTCATCAAAACCATCGGGCAATATACCCTTGGATTTAGCCTGGGCTATTGTTCCCCGCCTCATAACCGCAGAGGTATGGGACTCCGCTACCGGAATGTCCTTCCCATGGATAAACACCTGATCAAAATGATAGTTACCGCATAGATGGTCTACATGGCCATGGCTGTTCACTACCGTCAGGGGCAGATCCGTCAATTCCGACACGTGTTCTTTTAAGTTGCCTATTCCAAATGCGGTATCGAATAATAAAGCCTTATCTTGCCCGATGATTAAGGTACTGAATACCCCCAGCGGATCTTCAATGTGCAATATATTGGGCAATAGTACATGATCTGTAAAATACTTTTTCTTCATATGGTATCATCCTCCCTGGTTAATCTATTATGCCGATTGCATAGCCGAAGTTTTAGAACCGCACCAGCTCACCTTGCTTATCCGCAGATTCTTCCTCGGCATTGGCTATCCTTATGGTCTCCATAGTGCTGTACGGATCGGCAGTCTCTATGGGGGTATCGTTAATAAGGGCGTCTATAAAATATCTTATCTCCCTGTAGTATCCCGATCCCTCTTCCATCTCAGGCACAAAGGATTTTTCTCCATGGGGGTAGACCGTCAATTTGCCCTTTTCAAATATGAGGGCACCCTTTTCAAAGTTTACCCTAAAGCTCATCTTAAAGCCAAAATCATCGCTGTTAATAGTCCAATCGTCTTGGGCGTTTATAACCATATCATCGTATATATAGTTGGTGGAAACCGCATCATAGCTGCTTTCCGGGAACACATTCCTGCCTATAGTCGATAGTTTCTTCGGCGTTCCAAAAAGCCAGTTGATGGTGTCCACATCGTGGACATGCTGGTCTAGGAGTACCCCGCCGCTCTTTTCCCTATTGAGGAGCCAGTTTTTATAGGACCACATGGGGGTAGCCCCGCCCCTGAAAAAGTATCCGCTGACTACCTTTCCGTACTCGCCGCTGTCTACGCATTTTTTCAGGTACTCATATTCCGGCCAAAATCTCAGGCATTGGGCAATCATCAGCTTCTTTCCGTTGGTTTCTGCCGCATCTATCATGGATTGGCATTCGTCGGTGTTAAGGGCCATGGGCTTTTCGCACAAGACATGGATACCCTTATTGAGGGCTTTTACAGCCGCTTCTGCATGAAGATATGTAGGCAGGGCAATGTCAACATAGTCCAGCTCTTCCTTCTCCAGCATTTCATCAATATCCGTATAGAGGTTATACTTGGTAAAGTCATACTTTAGGTTGCCAACATCGATATTCCCGGGCAAAAACTTACCCTTAAATTTGTCCTCGTCTATGTCGCATATCGCCACCAACTCTACGGGATGTCCCTCTTCTGCCAACTGCATATAGATGTCAAGGTGACCCCTTCCCATGAATCCTATTCCGATTAATCCTACTCTTAACATAAAATCTACTCCTCCTTTTGCCTTAAATTAACCAGTGGTTCCAGTTATATACAAACAACCCTGACTACAAAATTTATCATTATAAAATCCAGAGCCCCATTGCATCTATCATGCAGATAAATTTAGTTGACCTATTGTTTGTCTATATTTACCTTATTATCTTACGTGGATAATGAGCTGTTGAAAAGCGGTTGACTTAATCAACCCCCTAACAAGTTATAGCCCCAAAATCCTATCCATAGCTATGGAAGTCGTATAGATAGTTTGATCCGGATAATTTCTGTAAGCTCCCATCTCCGCTATCACATAATCATCGTATCCGATATTCTTAAATTGCTCCATTACCGCAGGATAATTTACATCGCCGGACAACAGATCCACAAATCCGTTAATGTTGCCCACACTGATTCTAAAATCCTTAAAGTGCACCTTTTTGATCCTGTTTCCCAATATCTTGATCCAATGTTCCGGGTAACCCATGCTTACGACATTTCCCACATCGAAGTAGACCCCAACATATGGACTGTCAATCTTATCTACAAAATCCCTCATCTCCAGTGGGGACAACAGGAATTTGTTCCAGACGTTCTCCAACCCTATATTTACCTTTACCTGCTCTGCATACCCCTTTAGCTCCATAAACGCATCCAAAGCCCGTTCATAGGCAACGTCGTATTCCGTTACCTCTCCATCCGGAATAAAATCAGCGCCTACGAGACCCGGCACTACCAAAATAGTGTCGGCGCCTAAAAGAGCCGCCAGATCCAACTGTCTTCGGACTATGGACTTGGCCTTTTCTCTAATATTCCTGTCGGAACTGGTAAAAGGGTATTTCCAATACAATCCGCTGGCCAGACTGGGAGTCTCCATACCCTCCCCGTCTGCAAGTCTTTTTAGCTCCTTGATATCCCCGTCGCTACTGTCAAGCGCCACTATACCGGTTTCATCGAGCCCAAATTCTATGCCGTCATACCCTGCATCCTTTGCCATCCGGATATACTCCCCGGCAGAAAGTCCGCCCCTAAAAGACCAGATGTTTATCCCCTTTTTCACCTGTACCACCCCATCCTTACTTAAATTAACCTATTGGCATTAGATTACTATATCTGCAATGACTATTGAACGCCCAGTCATAACGTAAAAGTAACTGTATAGTTGAAGTTTCAAAAAAATGAATCAATATTATTGCAGCAGAAGTTATTAATAATGTATTTTTTGAAACTTCCTTACTTCCGACATTGATAATATATATCAGACCGGCACACATATTAGATTAATTCGTTATGCCGATCAAAGGCATGCATTATGGATATCGGGTATTTATTTACCCTTCCTTTTGTGCTTGTTGGCTAAGTATATCTCCTGTCTCTCCTTAAAGAGGGCCTCCTCTTCCGGGGTCTTCAGCTTCAAGCCTGGGACCTCGGTAGGTTTGTAGTTATCATCTAAGGCCACCATGGTAAAGTAGGCGGTGAGGGCGACCTTTGCAGGTTCTTCAACCTTCAGATCCTCTACCTGGACCCTGACCGCTATTTCCATAGAACTCTTCCCTACAAAGACCAGCTGGGTTTTGCAAGTTACCAGTTGTCCAACCAGTATCGGCAAGTAAAATTCCAATTCGTCCACCCTGGCCGTCACCACATTGGTTCGGCAATGCTTTACAGCGGTAACAAAGGCTGTGGTGTCCATAAATTTCATAATCTCGCCGCCATGGACATTTCCTGCGGGGTTGGCCTCGCTAGGGAGCATGATCCTTGACATGACGGTACGGGAATATGCTACGGTCTTTGATGCAATTTTGGATTCGGTTTCTGCCCGGGTGTCGGGCTCTGCCCCTGTTCTCTCTCTATATGACATTTGTATCCTCCGTATAAGTTATATTGGTGTACGGGAGACCATATCGGGCCTCCTTGGTGCCGTATCTATATACAAAGCCGGGCTTTGTCGTCTCCGGATAATGTATATGGCCTACCGGCCGAGTGTCGGTAACGGGCGTTATCATTTTAACCTGTTATAGATAAACAACTCCAACTACAAAATTTATCGTCATATAATTGCATAGAACCATTGCAATTATCATGCCAACAAATTCAGCTGATCTACTGATTATCTATATAAACCTCAACATATGAATTATAC
>DASRNX010000136.1:0-24325 GCA_035647175.1 Clostridia bacterium
ATATTTACTATGTGGATGACCTTTACCGTTAAAAATAGGGGAGTAGGCGTCCATAAAATCAACCGGATGCAGGAGGTACGCGATTAGCCTTGCAGTTCGTTGATTTTTGTAGTCAAAATATTCAAGGGGAGGGTAATAAAGATGCAGAGAAAAACCCCGGGTAAATTACCTTTGGACTTACCTGTACCGAGGGTTAGGTATCGGAACCCTGCCTATAGGGGAAAGGCCGATATGGGAGAATACGACACCGATAAAACTGCACCCCTATTCCGTAAAATATTTATATGCGCTGTTATCATAGTATTGGTGTTGGTATTGAAATACATGGATACTGACTTTTCCAAAAATGTAGTCGGTTATATAAGAGACGGCATAACTAACCATATAGATATAGACGAGGCGCTGGGTAAATTGAAGTTCGTAAACAATTATTTGCCTGATAATATAGCGGTATTTGGGGAACAGCCGGTAACAGCGGGTGGTGACGCCGGCATGCCCGATGGCTTAGCTCCTTTTTTTGCCATTCCGGCCGAGGGTAAGGTAATTGAGCGTTTCAGCTCTAATAATAGGGGAATAAATATATCGGGGAGCAAAAACGACAATGTCTATGCGGTCGCGGAGGGACTAGTCCTCGATATTGGGGAGGACGAAGAGGGCGGAAAGTACGTTAAATTGGATCACGGAAATAATGTAACGACCCTGTATAAGGGGTGTTCCCTAATTGATTTAAGTACAGGCGAAAGAACAACCAAGGGCCAAAGCATTGGCAAAATGGGCGGAACCGCCCTTGAGGGATACACCCTGTACTTTGAGGCACAGGTGGATAATCGACCGGTAGATCCCCTGGCGCTGATAGAGCTGGGTAAGTAATCCTTGGGACGCATAAAGAGTATAATGAGAATAGGGTCTATATTTGATGTAGATATCAATATTAGTATAACCTTGGTAGTCTTGCTTGTTATTGCTGTATTCTTGGGAAACGGTGCAGAAATTGCCGTGATGTTCTTTGTTTTTATGGCCCATGAAACAGCCCATGTCTTGGTAGCCAGGATGCTAAAGATGAAGGTGGGGGAGATTGAGCTGCTCCCGTTTGGCGGTGCGGTCAGGATAGAAAGCGTTTTTGAACTCAATCCCGCCAGCGAAATATATATAGCCCTTGCAGGTCCGGGAATGAACATTATGTTGCTGCTGGTATACTCCGCTCTCCAGACCTTGGGCCTTGTAAGCGTGAAGGAAAACGATATCTTTGTACAGGCAAACCTAATTCTTGCAGGCTTTAATCTGTTGCCGGCCCTTCCCTTAGATGGGGGCAGGGTATTAAGGGCTATACTTGCCCGAGAAATAGGCCTTAAAAGGGCTACCAATATAGCCTCTTACGGGGGTATGATATTGGCCCTGTTTCTGGCCATGACCGGGATTTACGCTCTGAGCATAAAGGTTTTTAATCCCAACTTTTTTCTCCTGTCGGGATTTCTTGCATACTCGGCCCATAAGGAGAAGCGGACGGCATCTTATATATTTATCAGGGATATCACCTTTAAGCGTAATATGCTATCTAAGGAAGGATTGTTAACGACCAAGGAGATAGTGGTATTATACGATCTGCCGTTAAAAGCGGTAATAAACAGTTTCGTACCCCACCGCTATCATTTTGTAAAAGTAGTAGATCACAGCCTCAGGGTCTGGGGATACCTAGATGAGACGGAAATACTGGGTGGGGTTCTGCAATATGGTGTAAATGCCCGGATCGGCAGATTGCTCCGGCGTGAGCAGCTATGACGGGACTCTGAATTATGATAAAAGCACCATGATACGGTGGGGAATACCCCACATTTTAGGAATATACTTATGAGGGGACAAATGAGGAGGCCGGATATTGGACAAACAATTGCTGGATAGGCTTATGGGACAAGTGGAAAAGCCGGTGAGGTACATGGGAAATGAATACAATATGGTGGTTAAGGACGTGGACAAGGTAGATATTCGATTTGCCTTCGTTTTCCCCGATGTATACGAGGTAGGTATGTCCCACATGGGGATGAAGATCCTTTACCACCTTATAAATCAAAGGGATGACGCGTATTGTGAAAGGGTATTTGCCCCCTGGGTGGATATGGAACAGAGGATGCGGGAAAACAACATACCCCTGTTTGCCTTGGAAACCAAGACCCCATTGGCTGATTTCGATATTATCGGTTTTACCCTGCAATACGAGATGAGCTATACCAATGTCCTTAATATGCTGGATTTGGGGGGAATACCCCTGACTTGGGAAGAAAGGGGCGAGAATTATCCCCTGATCATTGCGGGAGGACCCTGCGCATACAATGTCGAGCCTATGGCAGATTTTTTTGATCTGGTTGTCCTGGGTGACGGCGAGGAAGTGATTCAAGAGATTTTGGACCTGTATTTAGTCTGCAGGGGGCAGGGACTGAGTAAATCCGAATTTTTATATAAAGCGGCAGGGATAAAGGGGATTTACGTCCCCAGATTCTATGGGGTTGAATATAAAGAAGACGGCAGGGTGTCTGTGGTAAGTCCTATTGAAACGGGAATCCCGGATATTATCCAAAAACGGGTAGTAAGGGATCTTGATAACACCTATTTTCCGGACACCACGATAGTCCCCTATATGGATGTAGTCCATGACAGGATCACGCTGGAGATATTCAGAGGCTGCACTAGGGGATGCAGATTCTGCCAAGCGGGTATGATCTACAGACCTGTACGGGAACGATCCCCGGAGAAGCTGTTGGAATTGGCCGAAAAGCTGGTAGAGAATACGGGATATGAAGAAATTTCGCTATCTTCGCTTAGCACCGGAGATTATTCCCGGCTGGAGGATTTGGTAACAAAATTAATAGCCGAATTTAAGGACAAGCGGGTAGGTTTATCCTTGCCCTCCCTTAGGCTTGATTCTTTCACCGGAGAAGTAGCCGATGAGGTTAAAAAGGTAAGAAAGACCGGGCTTACCTTCGCCCCCGAGGCCGGCAGCCAGCGGATGAGGGATATTATAAACAAGGGAATAACTGAACAGGATCTTATGCTCAGCGTAGAAGACGCCTTTAAATCGGGATGGACAAGGGTAAAACTTTATTTTATGCTGGGTCTCCCGGAAGAAACCATAGAGGATTTGAAGGGAATCGGGGATTTGGCACACAAAATCCGGGGTTGCTATTTTGATATGGGAAGGGGAGGCAGAAAAGCACTGAAGATTACCATAAGCATCTCGTCCTTCGTTCCCAAGGCCTTTACTCCTTTCCAGTGGGTATCTCAGAATACCATGGAGGAACTGGCCGGAAAGCAAAGTCTTTTGCAGAAGGAACTCAGGGGCAGAAATATCCAATACAACTGGAATGATCCCAAGGTCAGCTTCATCGAGGCCGTTTTGGCCAGGGGAGACAGAAGGCTTGGCAGGGTGCTCAGAAAAGCCTGGGAGAAGGGTTGCGTCTTCGACGGCTGGACCGAGCATTTTAATTTTGATCTATGGATGGAAGCCTTTAAAGAGACGGATATAGACCCCCACTTTTATGCCGGCAGAACAAGACAGGCCGACGAGGTATTTCCCTGGGACCATATCGATGTCGGCGTTACAAAAAAATATTTATGGAGAGAATACGAGAGAGCCCTTAAAGCACAATTGACCGATGACTGCCGGGTAGCCTGTACGGGCTGCGGTGTTAGCGAGTTGGGGGTGGGAATATGTCCATAAGGCTGATAGTGAGGTATACTAAGGGAGAAAGGGTCAAATACATTTCTCACTTAGATTTCGTAAGGCTGGTACAAAGGGCGATTAGGAGGGCGGATATTCCCGTAGCCTATAGTCAGGGGTTTAATCCCCATCCTAAACTGTCATTTGCGTCGGCCTTAGCCGTGGGAACCACCAGCCAGGGGGAATATTTGGATATAATTTTAGAGAAGGATGTGGATCCTGAACTATTGTGCAAGAGGATGAACGAAAAGTTACCCGCCGGAATCAGCTTCGAGGAAGGACGGGTAGCGGATGAAAAACTCCCATCCCTTATGAGCCTCATAGAAAGGGCAGGGTATATAATTACGATGCCTGAAGGGATACCATGGGAGAATGATATCCCATCTACAATAGACAGATTCCTGATGCAGCAGGAAATACTTATAACAAGGACAACCCGCAGAGGCAGGCGGCAGATCGATATAAGGCCGATGATTCATGAAATGGATGTATTTGAAAGCCATAGAGGTACCGCTGTCAAAGCCATGGTTAGCGCGGGGAGCAAGGCTAACTTAAGGCCCGAGTTATTGATGGACGCCCTATTGAATTTTGCCGGAACATCGATGGGTCCGGATTTATTTTTCCATGTACACCGTCTGGATCTGTATCTTCTGCAAGAGGATAAATGGGTCACACCTATTGGGATGGAATAGGGGGATAAAACATTGAGCAAGAGGATCATAGTAGACGTTCAGTATGACCAGACGCGCGTCGCTATTTTAGAGGAAGGCGAGCTGGTGGAGTTGTATATGGAAGGCGATGATAATCACACCATAGTCGGTAATGTATACAGGGGTAAGGTAGAGAACGTACTTCCCGGTATGCAGGCCGCCTTTGTAGACATAGGCCTTGAAAAGAATGCTTTCCTCTATGTAGGAGATATCAATACCGATAAATCCGTTTTTGAATTTTCCGGCAAGCAGTCTACATCGGTGAACGACGCCAGGGCATTATCCATAAGGGATATCATAAGCAAAGGTGAGGAATTGACCGTCCAAGTGCTGAAGGAACCCATAGGCACCAAGGGCGCCAGGGTGACCACCCAGATTACCTTGCCCGGAAGGTATCTGGTCCTAATGCCCACCGTTAATTACGTGGGCGTATCCAGAAGGATAGAGGACGAGGCCGAAAGGGCGCGATTAAAGGAAATTGCAGAAAGACTGAAACCCCATGGTATGGGTATGATAGTCAGGACAGCGGCCCGGGGCATGGACCGGGATGATTTTATTTCTGATATAGACTTTTTATGCCGTTTATGGGCCAGGATCCAAAGCAAGGAATGGCGGGGCAAGGTACCCAGGGCCTTATATGAGGATGAGGATATAATCTATAGGACCATCAGGGACTTTTATGCGCCGGACATTGAAAAAATCGTTATAAATGACAGGGAAGAGTATGATAAGACTTTGGAGTTTGCCGATGTATTGTTCCCGGGATTAAGGAACAGAATGGAATTGTTTGATGGCTCAATTCCGGTATTTCAGCACTTCGATATCGAATATAAAATAGAGAAAGCTATTCAAAAGAAGGTTTGGCTGAGAAACGGGGGATACCTTATTATAGATCCCACGGAGGCCCTGACTGTAATTGATGTTAATACGGGCAAATTTGTAGGGTCAAGAAACTTGGAGGATACCGTGCTAAGGACCAACCTTGAGGCAGCACAGGAGATAGCCCACCAGATCAGGCTTCGGGACATAGGGGGCATAATAATTATTGATTTTATTGATATGGGCAAGGAAGACAACAAGAATAAGGTATTGGAGGTTTTGGAGAGTTCGCTTAAAAAAGACCGAACTAAAACCAACGTTTTGGGATTTACCGGGCTGGGGCTTGTGGAAATGACTAGGAAGAAGGTCCGCCGCAGGCTCTCATCGAAGCTCCTCAGGCCTTGCCCATACTGTCATGGTACGGGTAGGGTATACTCTGAGACCATGGTAGTTGCCAGGATTGAAAAGGAGTTGGAAGGCGAGGTCAAAGACTCTGATACCTGGGGAGTTGTTGTAGAAGTTCATCCAAGCGTTGCAAGAACATGGACCGAAGACGGCGGAAAGAATATCGACATTTTAGAAAAGACCCTAAACTGCAGAATATATCTGAGGGACAATCATAGCCTTCATATTGAAGATAGCATAATCCATCCCTTGGCCGATCAGCGAGAGGCTGAAAAGTATTTTCTGGAGCATAAGGAATCATAGATTATCACGGGGGCACCGCCCCCTCTTTTTTTTCAGGCCGGGTGGTTCTTGTATGGATAAAGGCGTACTGATATAGTAAATAACGAAAGACAGGAAATTTAACAGAGAGGGCGAGTTAAATTGAAGATTATAAAAAAATCCAGAAAGCTAGATAACGTATGTTACGATATAAGGGGACCAATCTTGGATGAATCCAAGAGATTAGAGGAAGAGGGTTACAACATCATAAAGCTCAATATAGGAAACCCCGCACCCTTTGGTCTTAAAGCCCCCGATGAAATAATTGTTGATGTAATAATGAATTTGAAGAACGCCCAAGGATACAGCGATTCCAAGGGGATATTTGCCGCCAGAAAGGCTGTCATGCAATATTGTCAACAAAAGGATATAGAAAATGTAGGGATAGAAGACATATATATCGGAAACGGAGTAAGCGAGCTCATAATGATCGCCATGCAGGGTCTGTTGGATAATGGGGACGAGATTTTAATCCCGGCACCCGATTATCCTCTATGGTCGGCTGCCGTCAACCTTGCCGGGGGAACCCCTGTACATTATATTTGTGATGAAGAATCCGATTGGTATCCCGATCTGGAGGATATCCGAAAAAAGGTTACCCCTGACACCAAGGGGATAGTCGTTATCAACCCCAACAATCCCACGGGATCCGTTTATCCCATTGATATATTAAAGGGAATCATCGATATAGCCAGGGAGCACGATCTAATCGTATTTTCGGATGAGATTTACGACAAGATACTGTACGATGGGGTCACCCATACCTCCACTGCGGCGCTGGCCGATGACATACTCTTTATTACCATGAACGGCCTGTCTAAGTCCCATAGAATTGCCGGATTTCGTGCCGGGTGGATGATAATAAGCGGGGATAAATCCGGGGCCAAGGATTATATAGAAGGGCTTAACATGCTGGCATCCATGAGACTTTGCAGCAATGTACCGGCCCAATACAGTATCCAGACCGCCCTTGGGGGGTACCAGAGCATACAAGAGCTGATCCTGCCCGGGGGCAGGTTAAAGGAGCAAAGGGATTATGCGTGGGAGCGGCTGAACGGCATACCGGGAATCTCTTGCGTTAAGCCCCAAGGCGCGTTCTATATGTTCCCAAAAGTGGACGTGAAGAAATTTTCAATAGTGGACGACGAGAAATTCATACTGGATCTTCTGTTACAGGAAAAGGTCCTCTTGGTCCAGGGAACCGGATTTAATTGGCCCGGACATGATCATTTTAGGATGGTGTTCTTACCTAATCTTACGGATCTCAAGATCGCCTTGGACCGGTTTGAGTACTTCCTGTCCGACTACAGCCAAAAATCATAGCGATTATTATAACAACAAGATAGTTTCCATAAAGAGCAAGCCATAAGACGGGCTTGCTCTTTTGCTTGTCAGATTTAACCTATTGGGCTGGCCCGTTGTCCTTTTATAGGATTAATGCAGTGGGCTGTGCATCCGCTCATACGATATAATTGGGCACACGATAGCTGTTATCTATATATACATAACCTGCACAGCACGCCAAATTTAGATAATACAGAATAATCCGGGTTTGATAACTAAATATGCGGTGTATAAGGATATTAAAGGATGTTAGAAAAATCGACCTGATAGGTATGAATGCCCGACTCATGAGTAAGATACGTAATACCAGCGGTATATTGGAACGGGAGGTAAGTAAATTGCGAAGATACGAATTTTTTAATAGACTCGAAGGTATTATTGCCGAAATCGGAACAGCGATTTTAGCCAATATTGACGAGGACGGTACGCCGAGGATGCGCTGGATGACGCCTGCTACCTTAAAGGGCAGGCCCGGATTCATCTATTGCGTAGGGGCTGGGAATTCAAAAAAAGTTAAGGGGTTAAGGATAAATCCGAAAGCGGAATGGATGATACAGAGCAAGAATCTGGATTGCATTATTAACATAAAAGGGACCGTAAACATACTCGACAACCCGTCTATCAGGACGGAGATTTTACACACCATAGGTCCACGGTTGGGGATGTTTTGGAAGACCAACTTAGAGGATACAGAATTTGTGGTGCTGGAAACTGTGATGGATGAGGCTATCTTTTTTGAGCCTATGCTGTGCAAGTCAAAAAGGGTTTCTTTTAGGGAGGGAGACGAATGAGCAGGACCTTTGAAATCACGAAATACAATGAAGATTTTTTGATAGATCTATTGGAAAATATGATTTTGATACGCAGATTTGAAGAAAAGGCGGGACAGATGTACGGTCTCCAAAAGATAGGTGGGTTCTGTCACCTCTATATAGGTCAGGAGGCGGTGGCTGTAGGCTCCATAGCTGCCCTGGACTTAGCCAAGGATTATGTGTTAACCACCTACAGGGACCATGGGCATGCCCTGGCCTGCGGTATGGAACCTGGGGTCTTGATGGCCGAACTCTACGGAAAGAAGACGGGCTGCTCCAAGGGAAAAGGGGGATCAATGCATCTCTTTGATGTTGAAAATCATATGTACGGTGGACATGGAATCGTTGGATCCCACATACCCTTGGCGACCGGTGTAGCGTTGAAGATAAAATATAAGGAAGATGACGGTGTCGTAGCCTGCTATTTCGGGGACGGGGCTATCCACCAGGGCAGCTTTCACGAGAGCCTTAACATGGCCAGAATTTGGGACCTTCCCATTGTATTCATATGCGAAAATAATCAATACGGTATGGGCACCAACTACGAAAGAATTTCTTCGGTCCATGATTTTTATAAGATGGGGGATTCCTATGGGATTCCCGGTAAGCAAGTTGACGGTATGAATGTATTAGAGGTCTATGAAGAGATGTTACAGGCCGCTAAAACCGCACGGGAATCAGGGTTGCCGAGCTTTTTAGAGATTAAGACTTATAGGTACAGGGGCCATTCCATGAGCGACCCGGCAAAGTATAGGACCAGGGAAGAGTTGGATGAGTATAGGCGTCAAGACCCCGTACTGCTGTTTAAGGACGCTTTGATAGAATACAATGTAATAACCGAAGAGGATTATAGGGAAATGGATAATAGATACAAGGAAGTAGCAAACAGAGCGACGGAATTTGCTGAAAACAGTGAAGAACCGGGGCTGGAAACCCTCTATGAGGATATCTTAGCCTAAAGATACTAAAATGGTTGATAGAGGAGGATGTTAGGATGCCTATCATTACCTATCGTGATGCCTTAAGGGATGCCATGGATGAGGAGATGGCAAGGGACGAGAATGTTATTTTATTAGGTGAGGAAGTAGCCGAATATAACGGGGCATATAAGGTTAGCCAGGGGTTATGGGATAAATACGGGTCTAAAAGGGTCATAGATACGCCCATCACCGAGGAAGGTTTTACAGGCGTCGGGATTGGGGCGGCCATGGCGGGGCTTAGGCCCATAGTGGAATGGATGACCCTAAACTTTTCTATATTGGCGTTGGATCAAGTTATCAACAATGCCGCCAAGATGCGGTATATGTCAGGTGGTCAGTTCAAGGTACCTATAGTATTTAGGGGGCCCAACGGACCCGCGGAATATCTTGCGGCTCAGCATTCCCAGGCCCTTCAAACCCTTTATGTCCACATACCCGGGCTCAAAGTAGTAGCCCCCGCCACCCCCTACGATGCCAAGGGCCTGCTAAAATCCGCCATTAGAGATGATAATCCCGTAATATTTTTAGAGGGCGAACTTATGTATCAATGGAAAGGGGAGGTTCCCGAGGGAGAATATCTGGTACCAATAGGAAAAGCGGATATAAAGAGGAAGGGCCAAGATGTAACAATAATTACCTATTCGAAGCCCTTAAGGATTGTGGAAGAGGCCGCCATGGAGCTGGCCAATCAGGGGATTGAAGCCGAAATAGTGGATCTTAGATCCTTAAGACCCATAGATGAGGAAACCATCTATCGATCCGTTAAGAAGACCAACAGATGCGTTGTGGTGGATGAATCTTGGCCAATGGTCAGCGTAGCTTCCCATGTGGGTTGGATGGTATCCAGGAACTGCTTTGACGATTTGGATGCGCCCGTAGAGCTGGTAACCGGCGAGGATGTGCCCATGCCTTATAACCACAGGCTGGAATTAGCAGCCCAGCCTTCTGCAGGGAAGGTAGTTGATGCGGTGAAAAAGGTCTTGTATTTGTCGTGAAAAGAACAGGAGGGATATTATGGCTGAGAAGGTATTGATGATTGCCCTATCCCCTACAATGGAAACAGGGCTCATTTCAAAGTGGGAAAAGAAAGAGGGGGAAAGGGTAGAATCGGGGGATCTTTTATGTCAGGTTGAGACAGATAAGGCTACCATGGACTACGAATCAATACAGGAGGGCACCCTGCTTAAAATATTGGTGCGCGAGGGGGAACAAGCGGGCATTGGCTCCCCTATTGCGATTATAGGCGAGACGGGGGAAGATATAGCCGAGATATTGGCTGAAATTGAAGCGGAGACCAAGGATTCGCCAAGTGATGGGACAGAGGAGGTTAAAGAAGAGGTTGCCGCGACTCCCGCAATAGAAGAGGCAGAAGAATACACCGGCGACAGGATCATAGCATCCCCGTTGGCCCGTAGGATGGCTGAGCATCAGGGTATTGATTTGACCTATATTCAAGGCAGCGGACCCAGAGGCAGGATCATTAAGCGGGATATACTGGAAGCTGCATCCCAGCCTCAAATGCCCGGGACTCCTACACCAAAATCTATCCCCAGGATTTTACCGACTGCCGCGGATGAAGTCGTACCGGTATCCATTAAACGCAAAATTATTGCAGACAGGCTGGCGGAATCCAAATACTCTGCGCCCCATTATTATTTAAAATTGAGGGTTGCAAGCGATGGTTTTATGAAAGCCCGAAAAATGCTCAACGATACCCTCAGCGAAAGGATATCGGTCAACGCTTTTATAATTAAGTTCGTCGCCGAGGCCATAAAAAGGCATCCGGTTATTAACTCTACATGGCAGGGTGAAACGATTTTGGGACATGGCAGCATTGATATTGGTTTGGCTGTTGCACAAACCGACGGTCTCATTACCCCGGTGGTAAGGGACTGTGGGAATAAGGGGATAATAGAGATAGATAAAGAATTGAGGGATCTCATCCATAAAGCCCTTAACAACCAGCTTACGCCGCCGGAGTATTCCGGGGCTACCTTTACCGTAAGCAATCTGGGAAATTACGGAATCGAAGAGTTTACTGCCATAATCAACCCACCCGGTTCGGCAATATTGGCCATTGGCAAGATGGGAAAAGAACCTGTGGTGGTAGACGGGGATAGGATAGAGGTGCAATCTCTGATGGCTTTGACCCTATCATGTGATCATCGGGTTATAGACGGTGCCGTCGGTGCGGCTTTCCTAAAGGATTTGAAGGATATAATGGAGAATCCAATAAGGGTACTATACTAATGCAAAGAGCCTTAAAATCCGCTTTTTAAGCGGCAGGATAAGTTCCCGGTTTTCCCAAAACCCGGGATGTGACAAAACGTTTAATAGCCGTTATGGATATGCCCAATCGATAGTGGATTGAATTTTGGGCTTTAATCAAGGCTATTGGGATATTTATAAAAATATCTAAAGGGGATAGGATTATATGGATACGAAATTTGATTATGATATATTGATAATTGGTTCGGGACCCGGCGGTTACGTAGCCGCTATCCGTGCCTCCCAGCTGGGGCTTAAGACCGCCGTGATAGAGAGGGATAAGCCCGGTGGGGTATGTTTGAATGTCGGATGTATTCCGTCCAAGGCCTTGATAAACCAGGCAGGAATCTATCAAAACAGGGCCCAGCTGATGAATATGGGGATTAAGTTGGACGAATCCGGATTTGATTATGGCAAGGTATTTAAAAAGTCCAGAAAGGCGGCCAATACCCTGGCCAGGGGGGTCGAATACCTCCTCAAAAAGAATGGGGTTGAACTCATTATGGGAGAGGGTTTTATCGAATCTCCCAATCGAGTGGCGGTAGGGGACAGGAGCTTATTGGCTAAAAACATAATAATTGCTACCGGTTCCAGCCCCAGACAAATACCCGGCTTTCCCGTAGATGAAGTGAAGGTCTTATCGTCCACAGGGGCGCTTATGCTGGAGGAATTACCGAAGGATATAGTTATCTTAGGCGCGGGGGCTATAGGCATGGAATTTGCCTATATCTTGAATTCTTTTGGTGTAGAGGTACATGTGGTTGAAATGATGGACAGCATATTGCCGTTGGAGGATAAGGAGACAGTGGAGGTTTTGCGAAGGACCCTTCGAAAGACCGGCATAAAATTTTATACCTCTACTAAGGCCCTATCCATGGAAGAAAAGGATAACGGGAGAATCCTCGTTGCATTGGAAGATGCCAAGGGCAATGTAACGGAAAGGGAGGCAGAAAAGATCCTGGTAGCTGTGGGCAGAAAACCCAATACCCACGGAATAGGTCTTGAAAACTTAGGTATAGAAACGGTTAGAGACTTCGTTCCCGTCGGAGATTATTACCAAACCAAGGTTCAGGGGGTATTCGCCATCGGTGATGTCGTGGATTCTCCGCTACTGGCCCATGTAGCCTCCAAGGAAGGTGAGATAGCAGCGGAGTTTATCGCCGGGCATAAGCCCGAGCCGAGAATTGACTTAAACGCCGTTCCCAGCGCTGTCTATTGTGAGCCTCAGATAGCCAGCTTTGGATTTACCGAGGACAGGGCAAAAAATGAAGATATACCCTATGAGAAGGCTGTCTTTCCTTACAGGGGCGCAGGAAAATCAGTAGCTATAGAAAGATCCGAGGGAATGGTAAAGATCCTCTATGATCCTGTTACCCATGAACTTTTGGGCGGCCATATAGTCGGGGCAGAGGCCACAGAGCTGATCCATGAGCTGTTATTGGCTAAATGGGGAGAGATGCTGCCCGAGGATATAGCAGGCATGATACACGCGCATCCGACCCTGGCCGAGGCAGTGATGGAGACAGCCCGCAGCGCAGAGGGCTGGGCTATCCATATGTAACGAACAGCGAAAACTAAAATTCCGCCATTATGTTTACGTGCACTTAACATGCTGTGCCGATTTGTCATATTGTTGTCTGTAGGTAAGCAACTAGAGCTATAGGTTATCATCATGAAACTGTATATACCCATTGGGATTATCATGCCGATAAATTTAGTTTCCGTAATGTTTATCTTCAATAAAGGCAATGAATCATTGAAAAGCGGCCGGTACAGCTCGTTAACCCTAACGTAATAAATATTGCGGAATTTTTATATTCCCGACAATTTACGGACTGCAGATAATAAGAATCCCAAAACAAAGGAAGTATATTTTTTATTTGAAGAATTATAGGAAAATCATATTGTGAAAGGGCTCGGGACTCAAGTGAATGGAATATTATTCTCCAAAATTAGATTAAGTACCCCAAAAGAAAAGCAGAGTAGACAAGATATCATTTTTAGGATATTATACTGATAATATCCTTTCGGTATTGTCAAAGCAAAGATCGGCCACTTGAGTTTTAAATATGGGCTCCATTTAAGTTTGGCAGGGGACTATATAAATATTGCTTTTGAACCAAGACCATTATTCAATTGACACACTATTACAGATAAAGAGGATTTGCTCGGCTTACACCATTATATTTGGGGGATAGGGAATAGATGATAGAGAGGGAATTCGCAATAAAAGATGATATGGGCTTACATGCCGGATCGGCAGCGAAGTTCACCAGAATTGCGGGCAGGTATAAATCGGAGATAAGGGTTATCAAGGGTAACAAGACCGGTAACGGCAAGAGTCTTCTGTCGATTTTAGCCCTGGGCATTTTTGGGGACACAAAGTTCGTCGTTAAAATAGTAGGGCCTGATAAAATTGAGGCTATGTATGACCTTACTCGATTAATAGAGAACGATTTTATATTGGACTGATGAGGTCCATGGATAGAAATTTATTATGAGGGATAAAAGTGACGGAACTGGGTATTATCCACGTGGATATGGATGCTTTCTACGCTTCTGTGGAGCAAAGGGACCATCCGGAATTTAGAAATAAGCCTGTAGTAGTGGGAGGAGACCCCAAAGGAAGGGGAGTAGTAAGCACTGCATCCTACGAGGCGAGAAGATTTGGGGTTCATTCAGCCATGCCATGCAGGCAAGCAGCGGAACTATGTCCAAATATTATTTTTTTACCTGTGGACATGGAAAAGTACAAGAGAGTTTCGAAAAAGATTCATTCAATCTTTAGGATCTATACCCCAACCATCGAACCTATATCCATTGACGAAGCATTTTTGCAGGTTGACGGGGGAGACCCGGTGGACATAGGGAAAGAGATTAAGGGAGATATATATAAAAGACTTCATCTCACCGCCTCAGTCGGTGTTTCTTATAACAAGTTCATCGCCAAGATGGCATCGGACATGGAAAAGCCCGATGGATTTACTGTTATTACCCGAGAAGAGGCCAGAAAAATATTGCCCGGGTTACCCATAAGGAAGATATGGGGAGTAGGAGAAAAAACAGAAAAGGATTTAAATAATATCGGAATCTTTACTGTAAACGACTTACTGCAATACGACCATGAATTTCTCCTTAGGAGCTGGGGGAGAAGGGCCTATGAGCTCATACAATTATGTCGGGGAATAGACCATAGCATGGTTCAGATAGATCAGGAAACAAAAAGTATGGGCGAGGAAACAACCCTTGAGGGGGATACCAGGGATCTGGATGTCTTAAAGGGAATCCTAGGAGATTTTTCTATGGAGTTGGGTAACAGGATGGCCGGCAGGGGTATAAAATGTCGTACCATTACAATAAAAGTAAAGTATAATGACTTTAAGTCCATAACTAGGAGTATAACCCTGGCCGTTGCTACGGATTCTTCCCATATTATTCTTCAACACTCCCGGGACATGTTGGCTAATCGGGTATCACTTTCAAAACCCGTCAGACTCATAGGGGTGCAGGTCTCAAACTTGGTTTACCCCGATGAACCGGTTCAAATTTCCTTCATATAGCGTTCCCATCGTTGATTTGCCCCTATATCTGAATAAAAAACCCTTTAAAGGAAAGTATTCATATATAGGCAACAAAGAGGAGGGAACTTATGGAAGCCGGTCTTATGATCAAGATCTATACACAGGAAGGGAATAAAAAACTCAACAAACAATATTTGGGGACGAAACGAGCCATTAGCCAAATTGCATACGAAAAAATGCAGGAATACATGCGCACCGCGGATGTGGGTTTGGGGTCAGATGAAAGGAATATATTGGAGATTCTGATAGCCAATAGTATGATGCAGAGCTTTTCTCTGGGTTATGGTATTGGTAAAGTGGAGGGTCTGACCAACAAGCAAATTCACTTGTAGCGGCCCAAGGAATTGAATCAGAGAGAGCAGATGAACGAAGAAAATAAGAATAGTATTAGTCCCGCTCTTATGATATCATGTGATGGGGGAAATGATTAATATTTTGTTTGGGTACAATCCTGCCGGAATGTAAATTTTATTTAAAAGACTTGCGCGGTATAATCAAGTATATGTTCACGAAGGGTGTTTTATGTGGGGGTTTAACGGGAAATTAAAAAGGTCCATGGGAGGATATACTAGACTTGGAATCTTAGTTATTATACTTGGGATTCTGATTGCTACTATTCTCCTGTTTGGCGCGGCCAAATTTACCGAGGACAGATCCTTTTTTATACTATCCCCAAACACATTTTTAGCACTGCACATACTCTTAGAATTCATGGCTATAGTAATGGCCTTTTGCATTTTTGCCATCACTTATTACACTTCCGGGGAGACAAAATCCCTGTCAATGATCATTATAGCATGTGTTTTCTTGGCAACAGCGCCTTTAGATGCCTTGCACACCTTTACCTACAAAGGAATGCCGCTTTTTATAGTCACGCCTTCAGCCAATACCGCTACGCTCCTATGGATAGCCTCCAGATTCATAATGTCTACGGGCCTCCTCTTGGCAAGCCTTATTCCTGAGGATAGGGGGACGAAGGGGGACCAAAGCCCTTATGTCGCGATTACCATTGGATTGATAGGACTGTTAATGGGATTGGTGTTATACAGACCCGGTCTGTTTCCTCCTATGTATACAGAAGGGAGCGGGCTGACACCCCTAAAGATAGGCCTTGAATACCTTATAACGGGGATGCTGCTTGTTACGGCAATGGTCTATTACGGGAAATTCAGCAGAAGCCATGGGGATAGGGAGTATTTTCTCTTAGCCATTGGATTTTTTATAAGCGGGTTAGGGGAATTAGCCTTTACCCTATATAGCGATGTATACGATACCTACAACTTATTGGGACATATGTATAAGTTTCTGGCCCGCTATCTACTCTTTCGTTCTCTGTTCGTTATAAATATCAAAAAGCCCTACAGAAATCTTTGGGAGGCAGAAAAGAAATTAAACAACTATGTCGACGATCTGGAAGAATCGGTAACCCAAAGGACTATGGAGATAAGAAGGGCCAATGAAAAGCTCCTCAAGAATTTAAAGGATGCAAAGCATATTCAAAGGGCTTTGATGACCACAGAATTTCCCAAAATATCGGGAATGGAATTTGCGGCGAAATACCTTCCCTGTGAACAGGTGGGCGGGGACTTTTATAACATATTCAAATTGGATGAACATAATGTCGGTATTGTAATAGGGGATGTGGCGGGGCATGGAGTATCCGCCGCCATGGTCAATGTTTTTATCAATCAGAACATGAGGTTCAGGGTGGATTATGACGAACAAAGATACCGCATTTTAACCCCGCGCGGGGTATTGATGAACTTATATCATGTCTATAATAATATGTCCTTTCCGGATGAAATGTATGTTGTGCTGTTTTACGGTATCTACAATACGGTAACAGGTAAGCTGTCCTACTCCTCTGCAGGAATGAATACCTATCCGCTGATCCTGAGTGCAAAGGGTGAGATATCCCATATTAAGCTGGATGGCTTCCCCATATGCAAGTTCGGTAAGTTCTTCAGGCCGGACTATGAGACCAAGACATTACAGCTATCATCCGGTGATACTCTGATTTTCTACAGCGATGGCTTAGGGGAGATCGATCGAAAACAGCCCGATATCCTATCATCGGAGAATATTATGGAATATTTAAGGGGGATGAGGCATTACTCAGCCCGGGAAGTTTGCCAAGGTTTATTTGACGCTTATCATGCCCTCCTGGCGGATAACGAAATGTTGGATGATGTAACCATACTGGTTATCAAAACACCATAAAGCGAACTGTTTTATATAAAACGGTGCCGGTTGATGGATTTCAATCGGCACCATTTTTATCGGAAGAATCCTTGGACAATAATTGTGCCATATTCATTATAAGCTCCAGGGATTTTGCTTGGTCCGGATTTAATACGCTCTTAAAGGCTTTGGATATGTTTTCGACCTTTTCATCCCTTTCTTTTGTCGCATCCCGGGTTGCCCCGGAATCATCGAAGGATTGTCCCTGCTCTTTCCCATCCACGGCCCCTGCTCCATCCATAACACGCGAGGAATCCTGTATGGAAGGTGTAATTTGTTGGGCCAGCTCTATGGTGCCTACGAGCCTAAGAACGTTGCTGACCTGATCAATGTATTGCAGTTGTTCCGCCGGGGCCAATATCTTGAGAATATCAATCATTTCCATTGCTCTGGATATTTTATCGGCGGCGGAATCCTGTGCTTTTATGCTATTTCGTTCCTTAAACCTTTCTATGCTGTCCACCAGTTTTTCTAAAGTATTATTTACATGGAGTATTCTGTTGATCTGGGTCTGGTTTTCCAAAGAAATATGCGGTTGTAACGCTTTTATAATCCCGACAGCTCTTTCCTTGTAGCTTGTAATGGGCTTTGATGCACCGGATATACGCGGTGTTTGGTATGTACCGTCTATCAGGCCTTGGAGATTGGCCTTTGTTTTGGCCAAGCCCACAATAAAGTTTATACCGTCCTGATGTTTTGGGTCCAGATACGGATAGATAGAAGTCAAAATATCAACAACCGTATCCGATCCGTCAGCTTGGCTTTCCTCGCTGTTATACAGTCGAATCGAATCGGATCTGGCTCTCTGTATGTAGGGAGAGACCAGTAGAATGAGTAATATAATGGGTAGCGGATTTGCTTGAGCCGGCGGAGCATAGGTGAATCCCGGGGGCATCTTTTTTTGAGTTCCGGATCTTTTATCTGCATCTTTGGGCAAGTCTATTGTGTTGCCGGGGTTTATTTTCGGGTTTATGTTGCTGCTATAACGTAGGGGGATATAGCGGTCCATAGGACACCTCCTTGATTATAGGGTAATGGTCTCTATTAAAAGCATACTATTTACATCTATGCCCATCATCCATGGTTCTATGTACCATATTATGCTATAGGCAAGAAAATGTGCGTTTAGGGTATCATTGAATATTTTGATGAATAGGATGATAAGTAGAGATTATAATTTGGTGAAAGGCGGAATTAAGATGGATATAAATAAGGATAGTTTAGAAACAATGGCCGGTCTCTTCGGCAACCTGGAGGGGAAGTCAGAGGATGAAATGATTTCCGAGTTGGCCCGAATGATTAGGGCAGGCCAGGGCGGAATAACAGTGGACAAAGCTAGGCAGATGATTCAGACTATTCTCCCCATGACGGACAGCAATCAGAAGAGAAAGCTGGAAAAACTGTTGAGAATCCTTTAGCCATTAAAGCCCGCCAGCCTATATGCTGCGGGTTTTAATTTTATAGCTTATCTCGCCTAAAGCCTTCACACATGCCTTTACCTCATCCAGGGTGTTAAACTCTCCGGGGCTTAATCTGACGGTGCCCTGTTCCTTAGTGCCTATGGTCTCGTGGGCAAGGGGGGCACAATGCAGGCTTCCCCTGGCTGCTATACCATAATCGGCATTTAATATATTTACTATCTCTCTGGAATCCCTGTCCCATACATTGATAGATACGATACCCGATCTATGCTTCATATCTTTAGGGCCGTAGACTTTAATACCCCTTATCTGCCATAGGGCATTGACCAGCAGCTTTTCCATATTAGCCACATGATCCAGCGCCCTGTCCTGGCTATTACCCAGGATATATCCGATACCGGCCCCAAGACCCGCAATCCCCGGCGTGTTCAGTGTTCCCGATTCGTAGCGATCGGGTAAAAACATGGGTTGATATACGCTCTCCGATTGGCTGCCGGTTCCGCCCTCGCGGATTTGCTTCAGCGCGATTCCCTCCTTTACATAAAGCACCCCTGTCCCTTGGGGCCCCAGCAGCCCCTTATGTCCGGGCATTGCCACCAAATCAACGGATAACTTTGATACATCAATCGGTACGAGGCCGGCTGTCTGTGCCGCATCCAGTAGGAAGTATACACCGGAAGCTTCGGCAATTTTCCCGATGGCCTCGATGGGCATCAGGGTACCCGTTACATTGGAAGCATGGGTGGAGATAATTAAGCGCGTATTACTCCGGATATTCTTTTTGATATCATCAGGGTCTATGAGCCCTTCGGAGTCTGCAGGGACGACTGTGGTTTCAACCCCCAGATCGGCCAGATGCATCAGAGGTCTAATTACGGAGTTATGCTCCATTGAAGTGGTGATTACATGGTCAGATTTATTCAATATACCTTTGATAGCCAGATTCAAGCTATCCGTGGCGTTATATGTAAATATCATTCTGAAGGGGTCTCCGGCGTTAAATAGTTGGCAGAGCATCTCCCTGGTATAGAGAAGGATGTTTGCCGCTTCTACGGCCATGTTATGGCTGGAGCGGCCGGGGTTGGCACCATAGTACTTCATGGTCTTCATAACAGCATTGTATACAACATCCGGCTTGGGCCAGGTCGTGGCGGCATTATCCATATAGATCATTTCCATCTTTCCATCCCCCAGTGTAACAAAAATTAAATACATAAATATATTGCTAATAGGGCTGCTCCATCCCAAAGGGGTACCACGATTAAACCCTATATACGGCACAGTATTGTAGCGATTCGACTCTTTCCTGTAGAATATATTATTCTGCGGTTATGCTTGCCCTGTAGGTGCTGTATTTATAACGGGTATAGCTAATATTTCTGACAGACAGCGGCCTAAGCCAACAACTAAAATGTTAAGAAAATAAATAGGTCATTACGTTAGGGGGTAACACATGCCAGCAGTCGAAGAATTTAATTTTATATCCTTTAATTCCCGGCAACATGCACTCTACTTTGATCAGCTACTGAGAAATGCCGGGTACGATTCCCAAATTATCTCCACACCTAAAGGTGTATCCCTGGGCTGTGGGCTATCCCTTAGATTTTCGCCTAATTTAACCGGTGCGATTATAGATATTTACAGGCGTAACCAGATACCTATAATTGGTTTCTATTCAATCAGGCGGATGGGAAGCTATAGCCAGCTACGGAGGATACCGACATACTGAAACACCCTAGTGCAGCATAGACCCAAAAAGTCTTTTTAACGGGCCCTTGTTCTGCATCTTCCTAATCTTTATTTTGAAGTCATCCAATTCTTCCAGTATGAGCTCCCAACGGCGTTTGGTCTCCATAGAACGCCTATGGAGCTCATCGGTCTCCCTTGCTATGGAGAGGTGGTCTCTGTAGACAGCCTGGGCTTTGTTAATCCATTCTAGGGCATCTTCATATATACTAGGCTCGGGCGAAAAATTATCGCCTATATCAGCCCCGGCGTATGGATTATTCGGGAGCGCTAGCCACTTTTGAAGGTCTGTGTGATATTTTACATGGAGCACCTTGGATATGCTTCCGGAGACCTCCCTGTAGGATAGATGGATGCTGTTATCGTAAATCCTATAGCTGTATGGGGCCGATTCCCAGTCGTCGATAAATTCAGATATCCTTTGGTGGACCCACAGTTTCCCATCCCAGCAGTAGTGATACAGAGACCATATCTCAGCTTCCCACGGGTCGCCTACTGCGAAGATGATATGGATTCTATTATCCAGCGCGATGACGGCGGGGTATCTTATATCATATTCTTTTACGTTGTATTCGCTGAGTTTTTGCTCCGACCACCCTTTATCGTCATAGTGCATATAGGTTATACCGCCTTCCAGGGACAGGTATATAAAATGTAAGCCGCCATGCTCGTCTACACAAACCCCGAACTCATTTTTTGCATTTTCCGATACTAGATGGGGGCCCATCCAACCCATATTTCCTTCCAGGGTCCTGTAACAAATATTATTCCGGCCATCTGAAAAGAAGTCCCACATTCTATCACCATCAAACCTTATCAACCTATGCACACTTTGATCGGAACCCATCTTTTCTCCCCCCTTTTAAGTATTTTCATAGGGATGATTGACCATTCGAAGCCTTGATATATCTTAGATGCCGCATTACATCCCTACTGATTGAGCTTCGTGGGCTAAGGGCCTAAAAAAGGCCATTCAATATCACCTTGTAATAATATGTAGATAAACAATATGGAAACTAAATTTGCCGGCATAACGATTTCAGTGACCTTGTGCAACTTCATGATGATAATTTTTACAGTTGGAGTTGTTTATCTACGGCATTCTGATATATTATTTATATAAGGCAATGTACATGTTTATAACTAAAATATGAACTTTGACTTAGGACCGGTGCAGATTTATTGTGCCCATGTTCCGTGACAGCACAAAAAGGGGAACCCTTAAGGTAGATATCGCCGATAATTCCCTTTAAATGATAATTAGGAGTGGATAGCTTAGATGAGCAATAAAATAGGAGATATAGACAAGATACTCGAGTTGTTGGAGGAAAGGTATAGCGGCGCCGGCCCCGAGCTTCACCACAAAAACCCCTTTCAGCTGTTAATTGCAACGATTCTTTCTGCGCAATGTACGGACAGGCAGGTAAATAGGGTAACCCCCAATCTTTTTAAAAGATATCCCAAGGCGGAGGATTTGGCGGCTTTGGATCCCCAAGAATTGGAACCCCACATTAAGAGTTGCGGTTTTTATAAGACGAAGAGCAAAAATATCGTTGCAACGTGCAGGCTCATTTTGGAAAGGTTTGGCGGGGAGATCCCCAGGGATATTGAGACCCTTCAAACCCTGCCCGGCGTGGGCAGAAAAACGGCCAACGTGGTTGCCAGTAACGCCTTTGGTGTAGATGCCATCGCCGTAGATACCCATGTCTTTAGGGTCTCAAACCGATTGGGTCTGGCAAAGGCCGGCAATGTGCTGGAGACGGAAAAGCAGCTTATGGACAATATCCCCAAGGATAAGTGGACGGCGGCCCATCACTGGCTTATCCATCACGGCAGGCAGATATGCAATGCCAGAAACCCAAAGTGTGATGTTTGTTTTCTGACTCCATATTGTCCGTACTATAACGATTAGACAGCTATTCATCGCGGCGAATGTGTGGAGTATCTTATACATGATTACAGGACACCCGTATCCCATAAAATTAGCTAAATGGGATGCGGGCATGCCAGGGTGTATTGGGCCAAATCACATGATTTCCATACGTGAAAGATGGGAATAGAATCAGTCAATTTGTAGCCTTTTTTTTTCCGATGTAGGTTTTGCCCTTGACGGGTCTATAGTAGTGGGTATCAAAGAGCTCTTCCCCAACAAGCTCATCGTCTTGAAACGTTTGCTTGAACACCCTCACCTTGTAGCCATTTCTAGATTCCGTATGGATATACTCCTCCCCCTCAAACTCTGTATACCTTGCCTCATAATCCACGATGATATCAGGTGCCGGGGCGGGTATAGTTTCATAGACTTCGGAATAGAATTCGTATCTTTGTCCCCGGGGTAGGGGCTCACCGTATATTTCGAAATACACCCGCTTGTCGGCAAAGTAGGCCCTTATGTATATTGGGCTTCCCCTGTTATTTCGAAATTTCAGATCGATTGTGGGCTCCGGCGGAGGCAAGTTTACCGTCGTATCAAGACCCATATCTATGTATGATGAGGGAAGGGAATGGCGGGTTCGTTCTATAATATCAAGCCCGGCCCTAATGGCAGTATTATAGAGTGTAGTTGAGGTTTGGGAAACGCCCCCTCCTAAAACGTCGACAAACCGCCGGTTGGAAATCATGGGAGCATACCCATAGCCCTTATCCGAGGTGCGCTTGCCAGTTACCTCGTTAAAGGATACCGTCTCCCCGGGGGATACCATTAGGCCGTTAAAGGCCAGTGCCGCAGTTATAACATTGTTTGTCCGATCTGCCGAACTCTTGGATAAATCTGTCCCAAAGGCGATTATTTTCTCCAATTTACCGTCGAAATCTTTGGCTAAACCTTGGGAGTCAATCTATTTGGAGACAGGATTATGGTATCGGTTGTGGTTTTACCGTCCAATACTTCTCTTATTTGGCTTATAACCATGCTCGTATCTAGGGAAAGCCCTTCCTCTTCGGGGCTTATATTGAATTTTTTCTCCCCATCCGGATTGAAGGTTACGGTTGCGTCGACTGTGTCTCGGTCTATTGCCGCAGCTACTCTCTCAACCTCAGCCTGCAGGCTGTCCACGCTATAGGTTAGTTTCGTATGGAAGGAGCGCCCCTCCCTTCTCAATCTTTGGACCATAAGGAAACGCTTTAAAGGATGGCCCGTCCTTGCGATGCCGTAGGCCTCCTTCGTCTTTTCGCTTATGTCTATAGAAACCCCCATATCCTTGTATCCCAGGGTCCAGAAATCCGATTGATGCAAAAGTCCCACCTTCAGATTATCCAGCCTTGCCTGATTTTTTTCCCTTAACAATTTTTCGGCGGATTGTTTAGTCAAGCCGCCCATAGATAAGCCATCAATCGTTATACCCTCATAAAAGGTATCGGTATCTAAAATTCTATTAATATAAGCCCTTAGCCCAGTGCCCGCCATAAGGATAAGAGCGATAAATAGTATAACTATGGCAATTGGTTTCTTCCTCTGTCCGGTAGTTTTTTTGCGACGTGTTCTCATAACTGATTTTTCCCCTTCTCCAATTCGATGTCGGAAGCAGCGTTCTATAGTCATTATCGACATGTTTATAGACACACAACTCCAACTACAGAATTTCTTAACCATAGATAAATTTAGTTTCTGTATTGCTTATCCATAGCCAGCGCAACAGGTTAATAATCTAAGTATAGATTTCCTTATCGGTCATAAGTTATGTATACCAAATACATTGTCAAATGAAACCCTCGGCAATTATCGCTATGATTTTTATGGAATCTATGTTAAAATTAATACAACGTGGATTGAAAAATTATATTATGGGTATATGGGTCTTCAACTTATTCAAGACCCGAGATAACGATATTTGGGGAAATCTAGATATTTGTCCGCGACTGAGCGGCGGGAGGGTTGTAAAGTTTGAGGATCTATGGCTTGGTTGGACCCAGCGGTACAGGCAAGAGCTATAAAGCAGCCAATCTTGCTAACGAGCGGGGTATTT
>DASRNX010000137.1:0-32262 GCA_035647175.1 Clostridia bacterium
ATATAATATAGTCGGAGTATTGCTAACGGGGTTCATAAATGGTTTAAATCCCTGTTCTTTTTCAATGCTTTTGTTCTTACTTAGCATATTGGTGGCAAAGAATGTAAACATATTGAAGATTGGCTTCACTTTTATTGTGGGGAAATTTGTAACATACTTTTTATTGGGTACTCTGTTATTTAATATTTTTGTCAGATTAGATATCCCGCATTTCCAAATAATGTCGAAGGTTATCATGGCTGTAATCCTAGTCTTCATAGCCATTTTAAATTTAAGTGATTCGTTCGCTGCACGTAGGGAAGATTATGAAAGGATTAGGATGCAATTGCCTATCTTTCTACGCAAAAAAAATCACCAGTGGATAAATAAATTCGGTAATACAATAGACCAAACATTTCTAATGCCTTTAAGTCTAATGCTTGGCGTTTTGGTTTCTCTTGGAGAATTTTTATGTACCGGACAGATCTACCTAGCTACTATAATCTCAATTCTCCATGATAGTAAGACATTAGATTACAGGGCGATAATATATTTCATTTTATATGGGGTCTCCTTTGTTTTACCGCTGATATTAGCTACTATATTTGTTTATAAAGGCAGGCAGATTTTTGAACTAACCGAATGGCTGCGGGGGAAAATGCCTGTTGTAAAACTTGTAAATGCAATAATTTTTGTGTTGTTTGCTGTTTTCATTTTAATTTGGTTATAGGGGGGACTGGATTGAGAAATATTACGATCTCTTTTGTGGGAAAAAGCGGTAGTGTTCTTTCGCATAAAAAATTACTTGAGCTGCCATTGAGGAATGAATTTATTATTGGGAGGAGTATTGAATATTTTAATGATCCGGAACCTTGTATGATTCATAGATCCGCTGTCATAAAAAGAATATATATGGAATTATTCGATTACTTGGGCGGTATATACACCAGCCGTGAGGTTGAAATGCTCTGGGATATCTTGCCACAAAAGTTTAGAAAGGCTATAGATATCCCCCAAGAGCCGCATTTAATTCGCTTTTCCTTTCGGGAGGATAATAGAAGGAAACGATAAATTATTATTGGGTTGTGCATTGTTATAAAGATTTTAATGCATTTAATCTCAACACATACGAACCTACAGCAATCCGCTAATCCAAATCTTATATATTTTAAAATGAATTTGATGGTGGTTAATTTGTCCTTAGGGGTATACAATATATATTAGCATATTAATGCATATTGCAGCGGAACTTAAGTATTAAAGCCCAGTACATTATGATAACTCACCATAGTGATCCAATGGTAGTAAAAGATGATACTATATCCCCTATTATGTTATTATTCTTGGTCATCTAAAATATTGGGCGCCATAGTTATTAGTGGGAGATTCGGGTGGGGGTAGATTACACAGATAGCGTGTAAAATAATGTTTTAGAAAGAGAAAGGATGATATTCTATTATGTCCAAGGAACAAAAGAGCAGACGCATTGGTATCGGATCTATTGGTTTGGGTGGGATTTCCAAGGGTGTTCACCTCCCCGGTATAGAAAGGAGCGAGGACTTTAAGCTGGTGGCTCTATGCGACATAGATCCTGAGGCCTTAAAGGCGGCACAGGAAAAGTATAATATACCGGATTCCCGCTGCTTTACCAATTATCAGGATCTTATTGAATGTCCCGACGTCGAGGCGGTGGACATATCTACGCCTAACGACAGCCACTTTGAAATCGCCTATGCCGCAGCTGTGGCGGGTAAACCCTATGCGCTGGAGAAGCCGATAACTATGACCAAAGAAGAGGCCGACAAATTGGCTGAGATAACCGAAGAGAAGGGCCTAAAGAGCATGGTATGTTTCTCCTATCGCTTCATACCCGCTGTCAGGTATATGAAGGACATAATCGACAGGGGCTTAATCGGTGATATCTACCACGTAAATATGCAGTATTTTCAGGCTTGGGGCCTTCCCGATGCCAATTGCCCCCTCGTATGGCGCTACATAAAGGATAGGACAGGTTCCGGTGCGCTGGGTGATCTGGGCTCTCATGGTATAGACCTGGTCCGCTTCGTAACGAGCAAGGAATATAAAAAGGTAATAGGCCATGCAGATACCTTCGTAAAGGAAAGACAGGTGCCGGGCAGCGATGATATGGGCAAGGTTGATGTTGATGACTTTTGTAACTATATGGCCGAGATGGACGGGAGAACATCTGCGAACTTCCAGATAACTCGCTTTGCGTACGGAAGGGGGAATTACCAGAGGATGGAGATATACGGAAGCAAGGGAGCCATGGTATATCACCTGGATAGATCACCTAATGCCAATGAAATCGAAGTCTGCATAGGGGAGATAAATCGTGAAGCGCGGTTGTTTACGAAGCTGCCTGTACCGGATAAGTTCAAGGCCGATCAGATGCAATCCTTTGCCGATATCATCAACGACAAGGGCGACGGATTAGCTGCCACTATATTTGACGGCCAGTCCAATCAGCATGTACTGGACAGCATCATTGAATCCGTCGAAAAGGGCGAATGGGTGACATTATAGGACGATTATGCTTAAGGCAATAGTGAAGTGTATCCTAATTTTGGGATAAAAACCGAAAAAATGAAAAGGAGCGTTTTAAATGGGTAAGATTAAGGTAACGGTATGGAACGAATATCTTCATGAGTTGCAGGTTCCAGAGATTGGGGAAATATATCCCGATGGTATCCATAATTGCATAGGCGATTCCTTAAAGGATGCGGGTATGGACGTAAAAACCGCCACTTTGAGAATGCCGGAGCACGGCCTGACCGATGAAGTGTTGGATGATACCGATGTATTGGTCTGGTGGGGACATATGGCCCATGGCGAGGTGGAAGATGAGATAGTTGAAAAGGTTTATGAGAAGGTCTTAGGCGGAATGGGCCTTATAGTCCTTCATTCCGGTCATGCATCTAAAATCTTCAACAAAGTCTGCGGAACTGCCACCGGAATGCTGAAATGGAGAGAGGACGGGGATAAGGAAATTCTTTGGGTAGTCGACCCCAGCCATCCCATCGTAGACGGATTGGACGAGAAGATAATCATACCCAACGAGGAGACCTACGGCGAGCATTTTAACATCCCAAATCCCGATGATCTGGTGTATATCAGTTGGTTTGAAGGCGGCGAGGTCTTCAGGAGCGGATGTTGTTACTACAGAGGTAAGGGTAAGGTATTCTACTTTAGACCCGGACATGAAACCTTCCCTATCTATCATATGCCTGAAATTCAAAAGGTTATAGCTAACGCGGTCAAATGGGCTGCCCCTATAAATTTCCCGGATTTAACCTATGGAAACACCAAACCTGTGGTAGAAATAAAGAAATAGGGAAATGGTGTAGAAATAAAGAGATAAAAAAATATCTAAATAAAAACATGATGTTTTCCAGGATTTAGTTTTATGAACCTGGGAAGGCAAAGTTTTATAAGGTTGTCATCCTTCGTCTGCGGGGGATGACAACCTTACTATTGTGATATTTTCCTTCCCAACAGGTTGATTCCCCACATCTATTGATTAAGTTCCTGAAGTATTCACATGGGATTTTTAACGATTGGAAAAGTATGGTCCAATATGCGTCTGCTTTTTATTCACAAAAATGATTATTTGGGGTATAATATGGTTATTATTCAGAAATCCGATTGGAAAAGACATATATAGTACTTTTATTGGCTTATATAGCCTTTGGTTTGGATTATATGTAATTGTCTGGCTATGATTACTTTGACAAAGGGTGATTCATGACAAAATCATGTTCGGGACTTTGTGTCTATTCTACATAGCCCAAATAAGCAGGATAACAGGGGCGAAAGGAGCAGGATAAAATGAAGGATATTATCATAATAGGCGGCGGTATTGCGGGGTTGACGGCGGGCATGTATGCCAAACGAGCCGGGATGGAGACCATATTGTTTGAAAAATTGTTTCCGGGAGGTCAGGCCGCGACCACATTTAGTATCGAAAATTACCCGGGATTTGTCGAGCCCATCAGCGGTCCGGATTTTTCTATGAAATTAGAAGAGCACGCGCGAAAGTTTGGATTGGAAATCCTCTACGATGGGGTAGATGAGATCATTATTGACGGAAATATCAAAAAGGTGGTAACCGATGGCGGGACCTACGAGACCAAGACCATCTTATTAGCAACAGGGGCCAGCCCCAAGGAACTGGGCCTGGAAAAGGAAGAACAATTCAGGGGCAGGGGGGTTTCCTATTGTGCTACCTGTGACGGTACCTTCTACAAAGATAAGGTTACTGCCGTCGTAGGGGGTGGGGACACCGCATTGGAGGATGCTTTTTTTCTTGCGCAATATGCATCCAAGGTATATTTGATCCACCGAAGAGATGAATTTAGGGGCCTTAAGATACTCCAGGACAGGGTGCTTAAACATGAAAAGATTGAAGTCCTTTGGGATACCGTAGTGGAATCCATAACCGGGGAAGAACAGGTGGAGGGGATCGGGGTAAGAAATGTAAAGACCGGCCAAACTACCGAGCTCAGCCTGGATGGCTTCTTTATAGCCATTGGAATTACACCCAATAGCGAGCTGGCAAAGGGCAAACTAAACATGACGCCGGACGGTTTTATTATTGGAGATGAATCCATGAATACAAACGTATCGGGAGTGTTTGCGGTGGGCGACGTGCGCTACAAGCCGGTATGGCAGCTGGTAACCGCGGCCTCTGATGGGGCGGTAGGTACCCTGTCAGCCCAAAGATATATTATGGAACATTTTGAATAGGCATTATAGCTGTTTTTATACAACAACCGGCGTTATAGAATCATATTATGGCATTGTGGGTTATCCGGTGAGATAATATGATTTTTAAACGTCCTTAATGATTAAGAGGGTGACATCATGGGTCGATTATTTGGGACTGACGGGGTCAGGGGTTTAGCAAACGAGAAGCTAAATTGTGAGTTGGTATACAAGTTGGGCCAGGCTAGTGCCAGGGTATTAACCCTGGCAAAATACAGGCCTAGAATATTGGTGGGCAGGGATACCAGGTTATCCGGCGATATGCTGGAGGCAGCCTTGGTCTCCGGTATTTGTTCCGTAGGCTCGGAGGCCAGGGTAGTAGGGGTGATGCCCACTCCCGCTGTAGCCTATCTAGCCAGGCATTATAAGGCGGATGCAGGGATTGTGATATCTGCGTCCCATAATTCTATGGAATATAACGGAATAAAGATATTTAACAACCAGGGATATAAGCTATCCGACGAACTGGAAGAAAAGATCGAAAGCATGATATTGGATAACACGGAGAGCATCACCTACCCAACGGGTATTAACGTGGGGCGCATAGTTCGGGTTAAAAATGCATCAAGACATTATGAGAGCTTTTTAAAAGGGACCATAGATATCAGTTTGGAGGGGCTTAAACTGGTGGTGGACTGCGCCAACGGTGCATCCTCCAATATAGCGCCAAGGATATTTTCGGAGCTGGGAGCCAGGGTCCATACCATATATGATGATCCTGATGGGATAAACATCAACAACCTCTGCGGTTCAACCTATCCCGATAAGCTCCAAGATCATGTAATAGAAACCGGCGCCGATTTAGGCCTAGCTTTTGACGGTGATGCTGACAGATTGGTAGCGGTAGATGAAAATGGGGAATTGGTAGACGGTGATCAGCTGCTGGTGATCTGCGGCTTGAACATGAAGAAGAGGGGCCTGCTTAAAAAGGACACGGTGGTGGGCACCATTATGAGCAATCTGGGGTTTGATGAGGCTCTAAAAAGCGCGGGATGTAGGGTTGTAAAGACCAATGTCGGGGACCGGTTTGTCCTAGAAAGGATGCTGGAGGAGGGATATAACCTGGGAGGGGAACAATCCGGGCATGTCATTTTCTTAGATTATAATACTACAGGAGACGGAATTTTAACCGCACTTCAGCTTTTGGCGATATTAAAGCGGGAGAACAAACCACTTTCCCAATTGGCTTCCGCTATGGAAAAGTATCCCCAGGTGTTAATTAACGCCAGGGTCGATGAAATCCAAAAAAGAAAATATACCGATGATCCGGAGATTCAAAAGGAAATAAAAGCCGTAGAGGACAGGTTCAAGGGCAGGGGCAGGGTGCTCATTCGCCCTTCCGGTACGGAACCGTTGATCAGGGTCATGATAGAGGGCAAGGATCAAAGGGAAATAGAAGAACATGCGGTCGCTCTGGCAGGGTTAATCGAGGAACGGTTAAAGTAATATGTGGGTTTTTGAAATTAAAACATGGCAGCAGACTTCTAAAACAAGGGTTTGCTGCTTTTTCATTCCATCGAATGGAATTGTTTCCGGTGGGTTATCCATAATGGTGGTTTACTTTTGACTTATGCCTACTATATAATTGAACTATAATCATGGGTTAGATAGAGGTCGGGAAAAGGACCTTCCATAATACCTATAGATCCCCTATGCGGCAAAAATTAATTTATGGGATATGAACATTTTCGCATAAAAGGCAGGGCTGCATAGGGCGCACGAAAAATAACGGAAGGAATTGATGGAATGTATAACAGGAGGATTTTAGCCTTTGCTTTGATTCTGGTAATGGCTGTACTAATGGGATGCGCATCTAAGGCGGGAAATGATGATTTAAAGGACAGAACCGTAGTTGGGAAGGTCAACGGTGAAAAAATTACTAAAGGAGAATTCAACAGCCTTTATAACCAGATGAAGCAAAACTACTATATATCGGAAGAAGTTGAACAGGATCCGGATCAGAGTGAAATGATAGCCGAATTAAAGCTGGATATATTGGATCAGCTGGTGATAGAAAAATTGATGGCCCAGAAAGCAAAGGGGGCGGGCTTTGAGGTAACCGATGATATATTGGAGGAAGCCCGTGCAGAATTTGAGGAGATTGTTATCCACCTGGCAGGGCAGATGGAGATAATAGATGGCGATACACAGGATGAACAGGGGCAGGAGACGGATGATACAGGCAAAGACTATATAGAGGAAGCCAAGGCCTATATAGAACAGGAACTGGCTGCCATGGGACAAAGCCAGGATGATTTCATTGATTCTCTAGCTAAGCAGATGACCGTAGACGGATATATAGAGTCCCTGCTGGAGGATATAAGCGCAGATAAAGATGAAATAGAGGAGTATTACAGGGAGAGACTTCAGAACCAAAAATCGAACATTGCCGGCATAAACTATGAGGAAGTAGAGCTATATAAGCCTGAGGAAGTCAGGGTAAAACATGTTCTGATCGGGCTGCCAAAAGAGGAACTGGAAAGATATGATGAGCTCATGGGTGACGGTAAAGAGAAGGAAGCAAAAAAACACCTGGAAGATAAGCTGAAGGAAATCGAACCGAAGGCCATGGAGGTACTGCAAAAGGCCCGGGACGGAGAAGACTTCGAAAAACTTATTGAGGAATACGGGGAAGACCCTGGGATGGAGGACAATACTCCGGGCTATATAGTAAGACAGGACGGGGATTTCCTGCCGGAATTTGAAAAGGCGGCTTTTACTTTGGAGGAGGGGGAGATATCCGATTTGGTGGCCACGGACTTCGGTTATCACATCATAAAATTCTATGAAAGGTATCCCCAAAAGGTATATACTCTGGAGGAAAAGCACGACGAGGTCAAGGAGTTTTTAGACTATGAGAAAAAGGCTGATGCCTGGACCACCATCTTGGATGAATGGATGGCGGATGCCGATATAAAGAGATACGAAAACAAGCTGTAACAGTGGGAGAGCCGGCTGATATTAATTCTGTGGGATTGGGAGTTATAAGAGTGAAGAGGAAAGTGTTAATAGTAGACGATGAGAGCTCGATTAGAAGCTTTATAAGGGTTGGGTTCGAAAGGAGCAACTTTATAATAATCGAAGCCGAAACCGGGGAAGACGGTATAGAGTTAGCCCGGGAGCATATGCCGGACATCGTGATCTTGGATATTATGTTGCCCGGCATGGATGGGTTTGAAGTGTGTATTGCTCTGCGTTCCGAATTTCCCGATATGGGGATAATAATGCTTACGGCCAGGGACCTCGATATGGACAGGATAATGGGGTTGGAGCGGGGAGCGGATGATTATGTAGTAAAGCCCTTTAATCCTTTGGAACTGGTCTTGAGGGCGGAGGCGCTTCTCAGAAGGATCGGTACAAGGGACGGTCAGGGGGATGATCGCAGATTGTGGGACGAGCCCTTTGAGATAGACACCTATTCCCAAAAGGTTTATAAGAGGGACTTGGAAATAGACCTGACTCCCAAGGAATATCAATTAATGACCTTATTTGTGAAGAATCCCGGAAGGCTTTTCAGCAGAAACGAACTCATAGACACCCTATGGGGGTCGGACTTTATGGGGGATCTAAAGATAGTGGATGTCAATATCCGAAGGCTCAGAAAGAGGATTGAAGATAATCCCTCCCATCCTATGTTTATTGAAACGGTGTGGGGAGTCGGTTACAGGTGGAGGGAAAAGTGAGAAAGCGAAGGAAGAGCATAAGGACCAGATTGAGCTACAGCTTTATGAGCATAATCATAATCAGCATCTTTATATTTATCTTTATGGTCAGCCTATTTTTAAAGCAATACTACTACAAGGGGGTCGAGGACATTTTGACAGACCAGGTCAATATGTCCGTTAATTTATATTCCCAATACTTTATTGACAGCTCCCTTCAGGATAATGTTATGGATAATGTGGATGCATTTTGGAGGTTTTCATCGGCCCAAGTCCAAATTATCGATAATAGGGGAAGAGTGCTGATGGATTCTATCGGTATGGATTTTACCGATGAATTGGACACCCCCGATGTCAAAAGGGCTATGATGGGGGAATGGGGTAAATGGATCGGCAGGATGCCCTATACAGGGGAGATGGCTATGTCGGTAGCTCAGCCACTTAAGTCAAACGGCGATATTATAGGGGTCCTGAGGTTTATAACCTCCCTGACTCCAATAAACGGCCAGCTTGAGGGGATCATAAGGGTCTTTATGCTCATAGGGATTTTAGCCGTCGGTATATCCGGAATCATCAGCTTTGTTTTAGCCAATGGGGTGGTGGGCCCTATTAAGCAGGTTACCAAAGTGGCCGAAGAGATGGCAAAGGGAGACTTTGATGTAAGGAGTACGGAAAAAACCCACGATGAAATCGGACGTTTATCGTCTACTCTAAACTATATGGCAGATGAGATAACAAAGAAGGAACGGGTAAAGAATGAATTCTTGGCCTCGGTATCCCATGAGCTTAGAACACCCCTTACATCCATTAAGGGTTGGGCTATCATTTTAAATGATACGGAGAATAAAGAAGAGAAGATCTTTAGGGACGGCCTGAAAATAATCGAGAAGGAGACCGAAAGGTTGTCGGGGATGGTTGAGGAGCTATTGGATTTTTCCAAGCTGTTGTCGGGGAATATCTCCTTAAAATTGGTAGAGACGGATATAGAAAGGCTTATAGAGTATATCAAACAGCATATGATGCCCATAGCCAAAAGAAATAAGATCACCTTCCGTGTAGAGTGTCCGGATAAACTCCCCTGCATAGTCGTAGATTCCAATCGCATAAAGCAGGTGCTTATCAACGTACTGGATAATGCCTTTAAGTTTACCTCCCAAGGGGGTAATGTTAGGCTTGCGGCCTATGGTGCGGGGGACGATCTAGTCATGGAGATAGAGGATGACGGATGCGGGATATCCCCCGAGGAATTGCCCAGTGTAAAGGAAAAATTCTATAAGGGAAAAACCGGAAAGTCAT
This sequence comes from Clostridia bacterium, assembly GCA_035647175.1. GTDB lineage: Bacteria > Bacillota > Clostridia > Caldicoprobacterales > UBA3941 > UBA3941. Next base: position 9,720 of record DASRNX010000137.1, read on the forward strand.
CAAGCGGTATAGGCCTGTCTGTAGCCTATGAGATAGTAAAGAAGCATCAGGGCGGGCTCGACATAGAGAGCAGACCGGGTATGGGGACAAGGGTCTATATAAGATTGCCTATTGCACACGGGACAGGCCGCAACTAGAGGGGGATCGGGTTTTGAGGTTTATAAATGTAAGCAGCATTATACTCATATGTATTTTGTTTTTCGCCGGATGTCAGGGTATTGAGACCTTAAATTCGGCCCAGACCATTATTCCGCCTGAAAACAATAGAATTTCGATTCAGGGGACTTGGAAAATCAAGGATTATAAAAGGATGTCCGATTTGCAGGAAGAAAATGATGCCGTCGCCGGCAGTGAGGAGCTGCTGGGCGAAATCGCCTTATTTGCTCACGATTGGGCTGTGGTAGTCGATGAGAGTTGTACCGAGGCCCAATATCAGGTGAGGCGGGTAAATGCCGTGGATTATTTTCTGTTCCATCATAATACAGACGTCCAAGAGTTGGGTGTGGAGAATGAAATGATAGAGATCATATCCGTAACGTCCAATGGTGTCTTGTTCTTCGATATTCTAAAGATGGATGATGATACCGCCATTATATATATGGATAAGTGCTTTTATTGGCTGGAGAAGGTATCCGACAATATAGAGAGATCCCGAAATGAGTATGGGACCGGTACAAATAAAGAAGATGTCAACAGGTATGAGGAAGAAAAGATTGTAAGATCCGGGGTATTTTTAGGTCTGCGCACTACCATCGGCCCCGGCGATGATGGATATGGCAACCGCTCTGCCTATAGAACCATATGGATTTCATCCAACAATAGGAGGATAGAGTCCGTGCTGGAGACGTCCAATCTTTTCATACCAAGGCGAAGCGGATTTTGGAAGTTGGATGTGGGAACCAGGCGAATAGGCGGGTTTTTGCAGGATTATTTCGACCTTAGTCCGGTGGATTCTATGGGAGTCAGCCCTGGGGAATCTGGCAATGCCGGAGAGCTGCTGTCCTTTGTAGGTAAGAATCTTAAAAAGAATATACTTTTTATAAGCGACGATTATATCGCTATAGAGTATTCGGAGACGGCGAAGGATGAAATAAGGGAGCCAGACAAGTATATGGTCTTGCCCCTAGACGACGCCAACAGCCAAAAAGGCATCAAAATATCCAACTTTGCCGATGAGGGCATGGAGGATATATTTCATAAGTCCGCCCAATCCTTCTTGGTATCAAAGGGTAGGAAAATGACGGGCGATTTAAGAGAATCAGCCGGGGAAGAAAATTTTACTGTAGCAAGGCGAAACGGACATTGGATTCTTAGGGGCAGGCTGAATATTGACGGAATCGACGAGGATTTCAATATAGGGCTCATGCCCGCCGGAAAACTTTTAAACTATGATAAGCTCCATGTGTCCTGGGACGACATCAAGGGAAAAATACCTATGGCCCTCGATGCCTATACGTCTCCTGCCAAGGATATACTAATTGCAGTTACGGGCAACTTTTTAATGGTGTATACCATAGAAGATGGACGGATATCCGAAAAGCCAATAAAGAAGATAGGTATCAAAAAAGGGGAGACGGTGATCATGGCGGAATGGGCTACAGGGGATTACGTAGCCCGGTGGGAGAAGGGTTTTAACCAGATTAATCCCTTTGTGGTTAATGAATAAACACAAAGTGGTTAAACTAAATTTGGAGAATAATATTCAAATCACTAAAGGTCCAAGGCCAAGAACCTGTAGACTTGCTGCAGGGCCTAAGCCTTTACACAATGTGGTTTTTATATAGTTCTCCAAATAAAAAGATATGCCATATAATTAACGACTTGCCTTATTCTGTAAATGTATCCCGCAACAGCTCCGGTATGGTAACTATATCATAGCCCTGACCTTGTATATACTCTATAATTTTTGGCAGCGCCTTTATGCTATTGGGGATGGATTTTTCAGAACCGCTGGAGTGCAATAAAATTATGGCACCGGGCTTTAAATTTTTCTTCACATCATTCAATATCCTATTGGGCGAGATTCCCGACCAATCCCTTGGGTCGATGGACCAATATATGTTATGAAAACCCTCGTCTGCTACCGTCTTTAAAACCTTTTTATTAAAGGCCCCGTAGGGCAGCCGAAACAGCGTATTGCTTTTCCCGGTGACTTCCTCTATAAGTTCATTGGTTCTTTTAAGTTCTTGGATAGCCTTGTTCTTGGAAAGTTTGGTGAAGTTTTTGTGTCCCCATCCATGGCTGGCTACGACGTGGCCTTCATCATCAATCCTTTTAAGTATATCCCGGTTGTTTTGGGCAACGGAGCCCAGAATGAAGAAGGTGGATCTGATATCATATTCCTTTAGTATATCCAATACTTGGGGCGTAAAATAATCATCGGGCCCATCGTCAAAGGTGATGGCAACCTGTTTTAGCTCATCGTTGGAAGAATTTCGTATGATCTTTGCCGCAGGAACGGCGTCTATATCGTCAAATCCCGAAGATTCCTCAATCTGCTGCTTTATATCCTCGTCTGGGCCATGGGGATTTCCATCTCCGTCTATATCCACAGGCTTTTTATTATCACCCTCGGCATTGCCGATATTCCCATCAGCCGGTGCCGTTATATTATTGTTTATCGTTTCATCGGACTCGCCGTCCAGGTCTTTTACGTTACCTATTCCTGTATCCTTATGGGCGTGTATATTATCATAAGGGGCTGTATTATCCTGATCCCGGCTATCGTCCGATGAAGACGGCCCGTTGTCCCCATCCCCTTTAGCGTCCGATGAAGACGGTTCAGTATCCGCATCTCCTTTATCCTCCGTTGTTTCCGGGGCCTGTCCTGCCCCATTGTTATCCTCCCAAGAGGACGGAGGTCCATCAGCGGGCTTATTGGCAGGCGCGCCGGGAGAAGACGGTTTCAGAGAAAATATATTGATATATCTAAAGCTGCATGACGACAAAAAGATACATAGGAGAATAATTGAGAAAACTTGAATCGTTTTTGAAAAACTGCCCTTGCCCATTTTTTTCATAGCGGATACCCCCCTACACATTTCTACATTTAAGACCCTTTACCTTAATTTCGGGATCATGATATGATAATAAATATTTGCTACACTCCAATTGTATGCAATAATATAATGGAAAGAGTTACAAAAAGGTTACAAGGGGGAGTAAATAATATTAACTTTCGAATCTTGTAGAAATATATATTATTTACCCTATCGTAACGGCCCCCTATGTGATTATATATGCAATACGCTTTCGTATATAATGGTCCCGGGTCCTCTTAAAATCGGTATTTAAATGGGAATTCAATGGGCACCATGCGTCTTTTTGATTGGTATAATGCATTAATTTAGGGTTTTGATCAAATGGATAAAAAACTCTATGCTTAATACTTCTAATTGTGTATACTTGAGGTAGAAGATAATACGACTTGTCGTTTAATTTACAAAGACAAAATTTGTTCTATTGGAGGTATATTGATGGAAAAATTAACAACCTATGAACGGATCAAAATGATGTATGAACATAGGGATGCCGATAGGGTGCCTATATTCGATTCGCCTTGGACGGCTACTATAAAGAGATGGCACGAGGAAGGTATGCCTGAAGGTATGGATTACAGGGATTTTTTCCAGCTGGATCATATAGCCACCATAGAAGTGGATAATAGCTTTAGGTATCCGTATAAATTGATAGAGGAAACCGATGATTATATAACATATACGTCCAAATGGGGGGTAACGCAAAGGGAATGGAAAAATGCCAACTCCACACCGGAATTTTTGGAACATACGGTGGTGGACGAGGAGTCCTGGCTAAAGGTAAGGGATAAGATGACCCCTGATCGTGACAGAATAAATTGGAAACACCTTGAATCCAACTACAAGAAATGGCGAGAGCAGGGATGGTGGATAGAGGGGCTTTTATGGTTCGGTTTTGATGTCACCCATTCATGGATGGTAGGTACGGAAAGGCTCCTCTTTGCCCTACTGGAAAATCCTGAATGGTGTATGGATATGTTCAATCATTTTCTCGATGTGAATATTGGACTCCTGGATATGGTGTGGGATGCAGGCTATAAATTTGATAGCGTGATCTGGTACGACGATATGGGTTACAAGCATAACCAATTCTTCTCCTTAAAGACCTACAGGGAAGTATTAAAACCGGTACACAAAAAGGCCATAGATTGGGCCCATAGTAAAGGCGTTAAGGTAAGGTTGCACTCTTGCGGCGATATCAATCCCCTCTTGCCGGATCTTGTGGAGATGGGTATTGATGCCCTAAACCCTATAGAGGTGAAGGCAGGAATGGACCCAGTAGGATTAAAGTCAAAATACGGGGATAAATTGGTCCTCCACGGTGGAGTGGACGCGCTTTTATGGGAGGATATAGACAAGATGGAAAAGGAACTGAGGAGGATACTTCCCGCCCTAAAGGAAAATGGCGGCTATATATTTTCTACGGATCATTCCATACCATCCAACGTGAGCCTGGATCAATTTAGGTATATTACGGATTTAATCAAGGATATCGGCAGGTATTGATAGTACCTATATGTTTTACGGCAAACATCCTACATTAGTATAGATTAGAAAATGGAGCGTAGACGAGAGATTTGATATGGCTATATACTAGGGGGAACGATTTTGGCAGCAGTCATTCAGCTCTACAGACATGGGGATCCGTCCCGAAGTATAGATGGTCTTTTAAAAAACTGCGGGTATGGTCAATGACTATATATCCCATTAGAAAATTATAGGCATTGACATTATCGGAAATTTCGTATATATTTTATTAAAGCCTAAGGTTGTATTATACAGCCTGCTTGGCTAAGATGAGAAGAGTCGAGATTAGAAGAGAGGAGAATAGCTATGTTATGTAATGAAAAGGGTTATTTTGGTGAATTTGGGGGACGATTCGTTCCGCCGGAGCTGGACAAGGTATTGGATGAGGTAGGGGATGCTTTTGAAAGGTATAGGGAAGACCCGGAATTTTTAGCCGAACTTAGGTACTACTTTCAGCAATATGTCGGGAGACCCAGCCCACTTTACTTTGCCGAGAAACTTACAAAGAAAGCCGGCGGTGCAAAGATCTACCTCAAACGCGAAGATTTAAACCACACGGGGGCCCATAAGATCAACAACACCATAGGACAAGTACTCCTTGCGAAGCGTTTGGGCAAAAAAAGGGTTATAGCTGAAACAGGAGCAGGGCAACATGGGGTTGCTACGGCCACGGCTTGCGCCTTGTTCGACATGGAATGCGTTGTCTACATGGGCGAGGTGGATACCCAAAGGCAGCAGCTTAATGTCTTTAGGATGGAATTGTTGGGTGCCAAGGTCATTTCAGTCACCGACGGCCTGAAGACCCTAAAAGAGGCGGTGGACGCAGCCTTAGACGATCTGATCCAAAATTATGAGAATACCTATTATATGCTGGGTTCAGCAGTCGGTCCTCATCCCTATCCCGCCATGGTTAAGGCGTTTCAATCTGTCATTGGCGAAGAGGCCAAGGAACAGATGATGGAGGCCGAGGGATGTCTGCCGGATTATTTAATAGCCTGCGTAGGCGGGGGCAGCAATGCCATAGGGTTGTTTGCACCATTTTATAATGATAAAGACGTGAAGATGATAGGGGTAGAACCTGCAGGCAAGGGTCTTAGTCCCGGCATGCATGCCGCATCTTTGACTCTTGGAAGACCTGGGGTTATCCATGGTTTCAAGTGTTATCTGCTCCAGGATGAAAAGGGTGAAATCCTTCCGGTGCACTCTATATCGGCGGGGCTTGATTATCCAGGGGTAGGTCCGGAACATAGTTACTATAAGGATTCCGGAAGGGCGGAATATGTAACCATTACAGATCAGGAAGCGTTGGAATCCTTCTTTGAGCTTTCAAAGCTTGAGGGGATTATCCCGGCCCTAGAGAGCGCCCATGCGGTAGCCTATGCCACGAAGCTGGCCGGGCAGCTCCCACCGGATCAAAGAATAGTGGTCAATCTATCCGGGCGAGGAGATAAAGATGTAGCCCAAGTATCTGAGATAATCAAGGAACAACAATTGGTTAGTGATAATAGATTATAGAACAAAATATAATTCCATGATTAAACAATAATCAATATAGAGGCAGGCCTGCTCTTGAGGCCTGCTTTTTGTATAAAAATTCAAAAAATTGTTTCCGAATAACTGGTATAATCCCATGGATTGCTATATAATAAACATATATCGTGCTTTCAGCATCGGGGCTGTCGCCCCGGTGACTTTAAAAGAATTATTATAGAAAGGAGTTTTATAAATGCCGGATGTTGCATTTTATCTATTGGTTTTGGTGGCCATAATCGTATTTCTATCCATATTCTTTACCTTTGTTCCTGTCGGCTTATGGATCTCTGCCCTTGCCGCAGGTGTCAAGGTCGGGATCTTCAACCTGGTCGGAATGAGGCTTAGGAGGGTAGTCCCGTCCAGAATAGTCAGCCCCATGATAAAGGCCACTAAGGCCGGGATCGATATTTCCATCAACAAACTTGAGGCCCATTACTTGGCCGGGGGTAATGTTGACAGGGTCATTAATTCACTTGTCGCTGCCCAAAGAGCTGATATTCCTCTGGAATTTGAGCGAGCCGCAGCCATTGATCTGGCCGGAAGAAACGTTTTAGAGGCGGTCCAGATGAGCGTTAATCCTAAAGTTATTGAGACCCCTAACATCGCAGCTGTTTCCAAAGACGGAATCGAAGTTATCGCAAAAGCCCGCGTAACCGTAAGGGCAAATATTGACAGACTGGTGGGCGGAGCCGGTGAAGAGACCATAATCGCCAGGGTTGGTGAAGGTATCGTTACCACCATCGGTTCTTCCGAATCCCATAAGAACGTGCTGGAAAACCCGGACAAGATTTCCGAAACCGTTCTTGGAAAGAGCCTCCATGCGGGCACCGCCTTTGAAATTCTATCCATCGATATTGCCGATGTGGATGTTGGAAGGAACATAGGCGCCCAGCTTCAGACCGACCAAGCCGAAGCCGATAAGCGTATTGCCCAGGCAAAGGCTGAGGAAAGAAGGGCCATGGCGGTGGCCAGGGAACAGGAGATGATTGCCGCAGTCCAGGAGATGAGAGCTAAGGTAGTGGAGGCGGAAGCCGAGATTCCCCAGGCTATATCATCCGCCTTTAGAGAAGGTAAATTAGGGGTTATGGATTATTACAATATGCAAAACGTCATCTCTGATACCAAGATGAGAGAGTCCATATCGGGGGTAAGCGATTCATCGTCTCAGACGGATGATACGCCTCCCATAAAATAACACCATGCTGGTTTGGCACACATCGGTAATGTCCATTGAACACTGACTATTAAAGGAGTTGTCCCATAAGGAGCAGAATGCTCTTTGTGGGACAACAAGTATATAGGGGGTAAAAAAATAATGTCTACACAAGATAAAGGCTTGTCCCGGCGTACACATAAGAGGGAAGGGCCCTGCCTGATAGCATATCTATGGGCTGTTCCGCCGATGATTCTACTATTTTTATATAGGATTGTTCCTTTCATTTCCGGCCTATCCCTGCCCTTTGCGCAATCCGCCTCGGCCATGGGTACCGGCCCAAGGATCTGGGTGGGGATGAACAATTTCCGGGAACTATTTAATTCATTCTCCTTTTCTAAGGTTTTAGGCAATACCATAATCTTAAAGCTTGAATACATATTGTTATGCTCCTTCTTGGCCTTACTCCTAGTCCTCGTCTTGGGCTCAACTCAATCAAAATTCTGGCAGAGGTTCTTTTCAGCCGCTTTCCTGTTTCCCTATTTCATACCGACCGCAGTAATCAGTTATTTAATTTTATACACCATGGGTAATGCGGGTATGTTTTTTACCTTTTCTATGGAATCCATGACGGATCCAAGGATCTTTAGGCTTATATATCCTGTCTTAGAGGTTATAAAGAATTTGGGGATCCCCATTATCATTGCATTGGGGGCCATCAACGCTAAGCGAGAATCGGGGCAGGGGACAGGCGGATTTATACATATGCAATTATTACCGGCCCTAAAGGCCATAGGATTATTTGTTCTTATTGAGCTATCAGCCCTGTTGAGCTCGGACTTTGAATTGCTTACCATATTTCATAACCCCGAAGCCTATGGTGCGGCAGATGTCATAGATACCTTTACCTATAGGAATGGAATTGTAAATATGGATACCGGTGTTGCCAGCTCCGCCTGGCTCGTTAAATTTCTTATCCAAACGGTCATATCCATTCTCATATTTTTAGGTATTAGAAAGTTTTCTGTACAGAATATATTTACACGTCACGGGTCTAAAAACAATAAGGGCGGCAGGCTGGGTTCGTTTGTGGTGGTGATAGCCGGATTGTTCATCCTGGAAATCTATTTGTTACTGACGGCGGGGCCCATGGCAGTGTCAGCGGTAGAGACCTTTAAGGGCAGCGCCGGGGCGTTAAATGGCCTCAAGGATGCATCATCCGCCCTTATCCCTGCCCTATCTTATAAGTCCATCATTGGACACCTGCTGCTCATAAGTCTGGCAGTCGTGATAAACGCCATAGTCACAATTCTTCTGACCTATCCCTTGACCGTCAAGGATCTGCCGGGCAGACTTTTATATTCCGTATCTTTGATTTTTATCCTCAACATAGGGGTGGGTGGCATCCACGAATTTCTGTTCTTTAAGGGCAGAGGGATTTTCGGCACAGTTTTCCCCTACATAATCACCGGTTCATTTACCTTAATTAACGTGTTCGTATTAAGGGCCGTCTACAACGCCAGGTATAAGGATGCGAAAGAAGAGGCGGCCAAGGGAGCAAAAGGGGAAATGTCCTCCTTTTTCAAGGGGTTTTTGCCCAGGGTTATTAAACCCGTGTTGGGGCTTTCGGCGCTGCAATATGCAATCATGTGGAACTCATACTATCCGAGACAGCTGATGTATATATCAGACCCGGCAAAGTTTTCTCCGGTAATGACTTTTCGGAATCTGGTTCTAGGCGGACAGGCCGAAATATATGAATTCTTGACCCCGGAGATCATTAAACTGGCTGCAATGGTTTCCATACCGGGGATTATCATCCTGCTTTTGCTGATGATATTCGGTGGGGAAGAATTGTTTGCAAGCCAGATAAGAAAATCTTAAAAAAATGGGGGTGGCCAAGGGCCACCCTTTTGATTAACCTGTCGTGTTGCTTCATTAACTGGGTAATAGACTATTGAAAAGCTAATGACTTCATTGATTGGGCTTCTAGAAATTAGAAGTTGGAAGTTCGAAACAAAACAAGCAGGACGCCTTAATCCGATTCCGCCAGCAGGTCAGTTAATCACATAGACATGTCCGGCAGCAACGCCAATACATCCAGTAACCAATAGCGCATAGATGAATAACATATTACTAATGGAGTCTCGGAAAACACATGGTTTCATGGGCTTGGTCGCGACCATGGTGATGAAAATTTCAGAAACTCCGATTGATTAGTTGTTTTAGGTAATAACTATATGTTTTACGACAGACATTCTACGCTGGTACACAGGTGTCGTAAAATATTTCCTTAATTTGCAACACAACTAATCAAATAAATGAGGGCTTCATTGTTTTTTTAACATCGAAGCCTTTGCCCGATTGGGCCCAAAGGATTGGGCGGAATAAGGGGTGGTAAGATGTTAGGTTCTATTCTCTTGGTATTGGCATTATCCCTGGATGCGTTTGCTGCCAGTATCGCATATGGTACCAATAAAATCAGAATACCATTAGGATCCATTCTGGTTATCAATTTTGTATGTTCTTTGTCCCTGGGGATATCGCTTTTGATCGGTTCGGCGGTCAAAATGATCGTACCCGGGAATATCCTAATCGTTATAAGCTTTTTAATGCTAATGGTGCTTGGTGTATATTACCTCTTTGAAGGAATTATAAAGGCAAGCATAGGAAGGAGTACAGGCCAAAATAAAAGGGTGAAACTCAGGCTCTTTGATGTAAAGTTTATTATAGAGATCTATGTGGATGGAACTAAGGCGGATTTTAACTATTCCAAGAGCCTCAGCTCAAGGGAGGCTATATATTTGGCCATGGTCTTATCCCTGGATTCCCTGGCTGTGGGATTCGGAAGCAGTATAGTAGCCATCAATTGCTGGCAGGTGCTGATATTCTCATTAGTATTCGGGATCGCAGCCATATGGGGCGGAATGTATATCGGCAGAAGACTGGCCAAGAAAATCGAGGTGGATGTGTCTTGGATAGGCGGAATTATCCTAATTATTCTGGCATTTATGAAGCTGATTTGACACCCTATTTGGCGATCCCCGTTTAGAGGTAAATCCTAATTCAACATATCCATATACCGGCGCAATTGCTTACAATGTTTTATTCAATTAATAAATTGTTTATAGATTGGACATATTTTCGTGTTAGAATTGTGGGTATGAGGTGATATAGGTATGACTGATATATCGAGAATGCAGAAAAAGAATAAGAAAATAAAGTCCAACAAACATATATTAAAATCCATAGCCCTAGTAGGGTTGGCTATCATTTTGGTGGCCGGATTTTTTGGTGCAGGAGCGGTGAAATCCATCATCGAGGACGCCCCGCCACTGGATATAGGGGTAATAGAGGAGCAGAGCCAGACCTCCTTCTTCTATGACCAGGATGGCGAACCCATAACCGAATATTTCGGCTTTGAAAACCGGGTCTGGGCAACCTTGGATGAGATTCCCGTAAGGCTCCAACAGGCGTTTATCGCCATCGAGGACAAGCGGTTTAAAGAGCATAAGGGTATGGATTTTATCAGGCTCGGCGGTGCCTTCATAAACAACCTCAAGGGGGGCCATGTGCAAGGGGCCAGCACCCTGACACAACAATTGGTAAAAACCCTCTATCTGACCCCGGAACGGAGTTATAAGAGGAAGATTCAGGAAGCCTACCTATCCATAAAATTGGAAAAGGAATTCTCCAAGGAAAAGATACTGGAAACCTATCTAAACACGGTGAATTTCGAAGAGGGGAACTACGGCGTTAAGGCCGCTTCCAAGGACTATTTTGGGAAGGAGGACATGAACGATCTGACCCTCAAGGAGATTGCGGTATTGGCCGGACTGGTAAGAAATCCGGCATCCTATAATCCCCGGAGGAATTATCATGGGGGCGAGGACAGAAGGCATATAACAGAGGATCGTGCCCAACTGGTCTTAAAGGCAATGTTGGGAAACGGCTATATAACCGAGAAGGAATATAACGCTGCGAAGGATGAGGAACTACAGGTAGTAAAGGAGGCCACCAGGTTAAAGCTCTACGAGATGGCCCCCTTTATAGAATACGCCATCTATGAGGTAAGGGACGCCATAATTAAATTAAAGGGATGGCAAGATGATAAAAGCGGCCTTAAAAAAGCTGATGAATTCATATATTCCAACGGGTTAAAGATATATACAACCCTGGATAGGGATATCCAAAAGACGGTGGAGGACACGGTCTATAACTGGGACGGATATCCGGATTTAGAGGATGACGATAATCCCCTTCCCCAGCCCCAGGCTGCTGCGGTGGTCATGGACAATAAGGGGCACTTAAAGGCTATTGTAGGAGGGCGCACACCTCCTACCAACAAGAGAGAGCTCAACAGGGCTATATCGCCTGTTATGGTGGGCTCCACCATAAAGCCCGTTGCGGTTTACGGACCTGCCTTGGAGGAGGGAAAGTCGCCTGCAACCATATATCACAATATTCCTGTTAAGATCCAAGGCTGGAACGATCAGCAGGATTTTCCCAAAAACTATGGCGGCGGAAGTTACAGCGGGCCAACCACCATGAGAGACGGTCTAATAAAATCACTCAATATAGTAGCTGCCCAGGCCCTTACCTACGATGTAGGGTTTGAAAGATCCAAGGTATATCTGGAGGGTCTGGGTGTTGATCCGTCCCATATCCAGGCAAACGGATCGGGATTGGCCCTGGGGACATCGTCCATTACCCCCGTTGAACTGGCAGGGGCATATAGCGCCATAGCAAGCGGCGGGATTTTTCATGAACCGATATCGGTTTTAAAGGTGGTAGACCGGGACGGTAAGACCATAATCGACAGAACAGGGAACAGGCTGCAGAGAAAGGTGTTTAGCGAATCCACATCATGGTTATTGGTGGATATGATGAAGGATGCAGTGAAGTACGGGACGGGTAAAAACGCCTTAATACCCGAAATGACAGTCGCGGGTAAGACGGGCACCAACTCGGACTATAAGGGTGTAGCCTTTGCGGGCTTTACTCCCTACTACACGGGCGTCGTTTGGATTGGACACGATGAAGGTAAGCCCTTAGGCAGTAATGTCCAGGGCGGCAAATATGCAGCACCTCTATGGCAGGCCTTTATGGCCAAAATTCATGAGGATGCGGGCTTTGAGGACAGGAATATATTGACAATGGATCCTGAAGGATTGGGTTTGGTGCAGAAAAGGGTATGCAAGATATCCGGCAAACTGGCAAGTCCGGATTGCCCCCAGGATGATGTAATAGTGGATTGGTTTGATCCTAAGTCGGTACCGGAGGAGGTATGCGACCGGCACGGTACCTTTGAGGTTTGTGCAGAATCCGGCAAGCTGCCGGGCCCATATTGCCCGGAGGAATCCATATCCACAAGAACGGCGTACTTTTTAGAATCTACTTCTCCGTATTGGGAACTGTCCCGGGATCAGATAAGGAAGTGGATACCCAAGGCCCATTTCGAATTTAGCAGCTTATGGGAGATAAGCGGTTTGGACTACAGCAATCCGGAGCATACAAAATACTTCTGCGATATTCATACGGAGCCGCCGATACCGGAAGCAGGAGGGGGATTAGACGATGCTTTTGATAAGCTTAAGGACTTTTTTGATGGGCTTTTCCCCGGGAAAAATAAAGGGGAGAACCAGACTCAGGAGGATCCCGACGACGGCATCAACGAAGAGAATGTGAACGGTGAAGACGAACTTCACGGCGACGATGTTGACGACGGGCATGAGGATAACGACGGTTGATTGAGGCCGGGAATACTATAATTGCCCTTGGGAGTTGCTCCATTTACCCTCAAGGGCAATTCGTTATGCAATTTATCAACATTAGACTTGCAAAAATCTTGACATACATCCCTGGGGGGCATATAATTATGATTAAATTAAAATTCTATTAACTCAAAATTTCATAATTATAGTCATAGGGGTAATGTTTATTGGAGTCTTGGCGAATAATATAGGTTATGGAATTTTTAGATTCGGAGGAAATAATATGGGCAATGGATACAATCCCTATAGGGAGATGCTGGAGGTTTTGGATCGGGCCGCTGAAAAGTTGGGGCTCGAGGAGCGGGACTATATTCAACTAAAATATCCTGAAAGAGAATTGAAGGTCTCTATTCCTGTGGAAATGGATGACGGTTCCATAGAGGTGTTTGAAGGTTATAGGGTACAACATTCCGGGGTTAGAGGTCCCTATAAGGGGGGCATACGCTATCACCAGAACGTCGATATGGATGAGGTAAAGGCCTTGGCTGCCTGGATGAGCTTTAAGTGTGCCGTGGCGGATATTCCATATGGGGGCGGAAAAGGTGGGGTCACGGTCGATGCCACCAAACTCTCAAAGAGGGAACTTGAGAGGCTCACCAGAAAATATGCTACGCTGCTCTATCCTGTGGTAGGACCTGAAATCGATATTCCTGCCCCCGACGTGAACACCAACGCGGAGGTAATGGGGTGGTTTATGGATACATACAGTACTCTAAGGGGCCACCTGTCACCCGGGGTGGTAACGGGTAAGCCCGTTCCTATCGGCGGATCGCTGGGCAGAGGAGAGGCAACGGGGCGTGGAGTTATGCTTATGGTCAGGGAGATCTCTAAAAAGCTGCACCTGCCTTTAGAAGGGGCCAGGGTTGCAGTACAGGGTGCGGGCAACGTAGGTGGAACCGCTGCCAGACTTCTTCACAGGGAAGGTTGTAAGGTGGTTGCATTAAGCGACGTATCAGGCGGAATACTTTCAGAGGACGGCCTTGATATGGATGAGATAATGGATTTTCTGACCGCTCAGCGCGGCCGATTGCTCAAGGATTATGATGCGCCAAATTTGGTTAGAATCTCAAACGAGGATCTTTTGCTTCAGGATGTGGACATCCTAATTCCCGCAGCCCTAGAAAACCAGATTACAGAGGAGATTGCGCCCCATATAAAGGCAAGGATCGTAGTTGAGGGGGCCAACGGGCCGACTACAGTAGGGGGGGACAGGATACTCGAAGAAAAAGGCATAGTGGTTGTACCGGATATTCTCGCCAATTCCGGAGGGGTGACCGTATCCTACTTTGAATGGGTACAGAACCTCCAATCCTTCAGGTGGGAGGAGGAGGAGATCAGAGAGAGATTGAAAAACATCATGATCAAGGCTTTTAATGAGGTCTGGGATACGGCCGTAGAGGCGGAAACAACCCTGAGAATGGGTGCTTATATGCTGGCGGTGGATAGGATAGTTACTGCCAGCAAGATGAGGGGATTATCCTAGGACCGCTTAATTAAATAACGTAAGCAAAAAATATGAAAGTGGGACACCATTGTTTGGCGTCCCACTTTCATATGACTAAAACATCGGAAGCAATTGCATTGGCAATTGCAACACACAGGTTTCAACGAGACGAGTGATTTGTACCCACCGCATGTTTACTTTACTAATGGGAACTCACCGCTTATAGAAACGGGTGACATCTTGCCGACTCGTTATGATTGCATATCGGGCTAATGGAGTGGGTAAACCCGTTTATTCCCTTGTCCGGGCATGGACAACGAACCGGGCGTCCTTTTCCTCGTAGGTACAGGTGGCCAGGGTTAGCATCCCGTTATTGTCCGCGAAGTCAATGTCAGATGGGTGGAGGGATCTCTTTTTTGCTCCGGAAAAATATTTTTCGTACCCTTTTTTATCGCCAAAGGCAAGGATGAGGTCCACATTATCAGCTCTGGATATGTACGCTGAGAATATTTCATATTCCACGGTTTTTCCGCCCATATCCAAAAATATGCTGCCGTTGTCTTCATAAAAACTTCTCTTTTTGTACTTCATGAGATCCTTAAACATGGTTCCGTCCCTCATATGATGGCCGTAAATAACCAAATTTTCATCAACTGGGGGATCGTTTCTATAATCCATGAAGATGGCGCCGTGTCTGTCGATATTTCCTAAAAGGTCATGGTTCAGATAGTAGCTATTATCCCTTCCTTTGACTATGGGATAATCGATCTTAGTACCCGGAATGGTTATCCAGCCTATTATATCCGGGTTTATATCCTTTAATCTGTTAATTCTTGACCTTCCGCCCGCATCTTTTTCATGATCCTTTACATCGTTGGTATCAGCCGAATTTTTATCTTCCCCATCTTCTCCGCTGTCGGCTAAACCCTCATAGTATATCCCCGAGATGTCCCTATATAGGTTTCCCGTATCCCTAGCGCTTATGAGGTACTCACCGATTTGGTACATAGAAAAGAGCAATACGGCTATAGAGACGATTAGAATAAACCTTCTCATGGAAAAACCTCCAACCAGAATGAAGAGTGATATCTCGGTACGATGCGGTCTTAGCTAAGGCCATTATACCAATACGCCTGAGGGTTTACCACACCATTTTTCCCTTAAAACGGGCTTTTCTATCTTACCGGTGGGGTTTCTGGGTACCTTATCGAAGATTACCTTGCGGGGCCTCTTGTATCTGGGCAGGGACCTACAAAAATCCAAAATGGCTGCCTCCCCCAACCGGCGTCCGGATTTGGGCTCTATGATGGCGACGGGTATTTCTCCAAGCCTTTCATCCGCCATGCCTATGACAGCGGCATCCTTTATATCATGGTGTTCTTGGAGAAAATCTTCAATCTCCACGGGAAAGATGTTCTCTCCCCCGGAAATAATGATATCCTTCTTCCTGTCCACCAGATAGATAAAACCTTCGGAATCCTGGCGGGCCATATCTCCCGTATGAAGCCAACCGTCCCTTAAGACCTTGTCAGTCTCCGCCTCGTTGTTAAAATAGCCCTTCATGACCCCCGGGCCTTTGACAAGGAGTTCGCCTGTTTGACCGTAGGACAAGGCATTGCCGCTCTTATCCACGATTTTGGCTTGCCAATTAAAGCCCGGTCTTCCTATGGCCCCTACCTTATGGATGTTTTCAATGCCCAGGTGGACACAGCCGGGCCCTGTCGATTCGCTAAGACCATAATTGGTATCATAGGATTGATTGGGGAAGTGTCTTCTCCACCGCTTGATGAGGCTTGGGGGTACCGGCTGGGCCCCTATATGCATAAGCCGCCATTGATCCAATTTAAAGTCGTCTAGGTCCACTTGGTTGGATTCGATAGCCTCCAGGATATCCTGCGCCCAAGGTACCAGCAACCACACTATGGTGGCCTGTTCCTCGCTGATGGCATCCAATATATACTCGGGTTTTACACCTTTTAAAATAACTGCCTTGGAGCCCACCATTAGACTGCCGAACCAATGCATCTTCGCACCCGTATGGTAGAGGGGCGGAATGCAGAGGAAGTTGTCCTCATGGGTCTGGAGATGGTGATGGTTCTCCGTTATACAGGCTGAAACCAGATTGGAATGGGTGAGCACTATGGGCTTTGGTGTACCGGTGGTCCCGGAAGTAAAATAGAGGGCCGCTTCCTGATCGTCAGAAATATCAATACCGGGAGCGTCTGTGGGAACATCCCTAATAATATCAAAAAAATTGGCTATGCCATCCATACCGGATGGCTGTCCATCGCCGACATAAAAAGCGTGTTCCAGGCACTTGGCTTTGCCGGCTATGCCTCTAATCCGATCCTCGAATTCCGGGCCGAAGATGAGTATCTTTGCCCCGGCGGTTTCCAGGCATTTTTTTATCTCGGGGCCCGTAAACCGAAAATTTAGGGGTATTGCCAATGCGCCGGTTTTTAGAATACCAAAATAGATGGGGAGCCATTCCAGACAATTCATCATTAGGATGGCTACCTTGTCACTTTTTTCTATGCCATGGGATATTAAAGCGTTGGCTAATCGGTTGGACATGTTGTCAAATTCTGACCAGGTAATTTCCCGGCGGAGCCCCAGGGCCGGATCCCTTTCAATAAGGCTGGTTTTATTGGGATATATCTGTGCATTCATGGATAGCATTTCCGTGATAGGCATCAAAAGAAACCTCCGTTCTACCGTTCTACTATTGTGGATGAATTAAGCAATCTACTGTACTGTCTGTACTACCCTATTGTTTTGATGTATAATTGCACTTGTCCGGAAGATGGGACTTAGTGAAAATTATATCAACGATATATAGATATATTGTATGGAGAATCCGGGCACCTGTCAAGGGCGTATTCTCAATAAGGGTGCATAATATAAATTTGAAGAATAATATTCCAATCACTTAAGTTCCAAGGCTAAGAACCTGTAAATTTGCTCCGGGGCCTTCTCAAACTCGCTACGCTCAAACAGTGATTCGGCCTATCCTCCGCTTTATTAACAGGTTCTAAGCCCCTTCACAATGTGATCTCCATATAATTCTTCAAATAAAAAAACACGCCCTCTCAACAATATATTGTATATGATGCTAATTATAGCTCTTTTTGGATATTTATCGTTTAACAATCCTAATGGGAAAGGGCATCAATTTCAAATGGGGTAAACTATTCGATTAGGATCAGCATGGTCGTTATAGGGAGAATGCATTTTTGCAGAATGTGTGTAAAAGGGAATGCTCTATCGTATAAAGGACAATGGAACGTCAGTTGGAGGCACATGAAATTGATAGGAGGTAATGATTTTGGAAAGACAGTTTCATATTGATTTAGATGATGGTCACGGTGCCGAGTATGCTATACTGCCGGGCGATCCCGAAAGGGTGGAGGAGATAGCAGGATACCTTAAAAACCCCGAATTTCTCGCCTCTAAAAGGGAATACACCAGCTGGATCGGCGAGCTGGGCGGCGAAAAGGTCATAGTAACCTCCACCGGTATTGGGGGCCCCTCCGCTTCAATCGCCATCGAGGAGCTATACAGAACAGGGGTCAGAACCTTCATAAGGGTGGGAACCTGCGGGGGAATGCAACTTGATGTAGTGGGCGGCGATGTTGTCATTGCGACGGGCTCTATCAGAAACGAGGGAACCACCAGGGAGTATATGCCCATTGAGTTTCCCGCAGTCGCGGACTTTCATGTGGTACAGGCGTTGGTACAGGCTGCAGAAAGGCTGGGATACTCCTATCACACCGGGGTGGTACAATCCAAGGATTCCTTCTACGGGCAGCATAGCCCCGAGAGGATGCCGGCCGGGTATGAATTGTTAAACAAGTGGGATGCATGGATTAGGGCCGGGGCCCTAGCGTCGGAGATGGAAAGTGCGGCTCTGTTTTGTGTATCCTCCTATCTTAGGGCCCGAGCGGGCTGCGTCTTAAACGTTATATGGAATCAGGAGCGGGGGAAGGCGGGCATGGATAATCCCCGGCATCACGATAATACCAGGGCAATAATCACCGCCGTCGAGGCCATAAAGATCCTGATCGAAAGGTAGGGGCCGGCTCTCTTGCTTAGGGAGAAAAACGGAAGCACGGGGGAGAAACAAAGGGGTTATTTTTTTCCCCAAAATAAAAGTGAAGCAAAGGGGATTATCCCTTTGCTTCACTTTTATTTACGTTCTCTGTGAGACTATTATACTATAGGGCTTTCAGACATAGCCTTGTAGATATTGTATCTGTCCTTGGCATCGTTTTCGGCTACCTGGAAGAATTCCTTTGCAACCTCCGGGAAGGTCTTGGCCAAGGTGGTATAGCGCACCTCGGTATTCAAGAAATCCTGGAAGGATTCTGTGGGCTCCTTAGAATCTAAGATGAAGGGGTTTTTGCCTTCTTCCTTTAGGAGCGGGTTGTAGCGATATAGGTGCCAGTAGCCGGATTGTACAGCCAGCTTCGTTCTGCTGGAGCTGTTAACCATGCCGCCCCTCATTCCATGTGCGATACACGGTGAGTAGGCAATGATCAACGATGGTCCGGGATAGGCTTCAGCCTCTCTCAGAACCCTTACGGTGTGGTTCATATCAGCGCCGAGACCGATCTGGGCGACGTATACATAGCCGTAAGTCATGGCAATGCGGCCCAAATCCTTCTTGCGAATACGTTTTCCGGCTGCGGCAAACTTGGCCACAGCGGCTGTGGGCGTAGCCTTTGAGGCCTGGCCCCCGGTGTTAGAATAGACCTCGGTATCAAAGACGAATACGTTTACATCATCGCCGGATGCCAATACATGGTCCAATCCGCCAAAGCCGATATCGTAGGCCCAACCGTCACCGCCGAAAATCCACTGGGATTTTTTAATCAGGTATTGTTTTAGATCAAGAATACCCTTAACAACGGCGTTGTCATTGTGTTTATTCAATAAGGGAAGCAATTCCTTCGTAGCTGCTTGGGATTCTTCCCCAAGATCCTTGTTCTCCAGCCATTTGTTTAAAGCCTGTGTAAGATCCGGATCGATGTTTGCATCGATGGCTTCATCAACCAGACCGGCGAGTCTATCGCGGTTTTGCTGTACCCCAAGGTGCATGCCGAAACCATATTCCGCATTATCTTCAAACAGAGAGTTGGCCCATGCGGGTCCACAGCCCTCTTTATTTACCGTATATGGGCTAGCGGGATAGGAACCGCCCCAGATGGAGCTGCATCCCGTAGCATTGGCTATGATCATTCTATCCCCAAAGAGCTGAGTCAACAGCTTGGCATATGGAGTCTCACCACAGCCGGCACATGCCCCCGAGAACTCGAATAAGGGTTCTTGGAATTGGCTACCCTTTAAGGTGAATTTATTCATAAGGTCCTTCTTGGGGGAAACCTCATTGATGGCATACTCCCAGAGGGGTTTTTGTTTTTCTATCTGGGTATCTAGGGGTTTCATAACAAGAGCTTTTTTCCTGGATGGGCAAACGTCAGCGCAGACCCCGCATCCGGTACAATCCAAGGTGCTTACCTGGATCCTGTATCCCATTCCCTTAGCTGTTCTGCCGATGGCAGGCTTGGTCTCAAAATCCTCAGGTGCGTTGGCCATTTCATCTTCGTCCAATACGAAGGGTCTGATGGCTGCATGGGGACATACCAGGGAACATTGGTTACACTGGATACAATTGGCAATCTGCCATTGGGGAACCTGGGCTGCAATACCTCTCTTCTCATAAGCCGCAGTTCCGGCGGGCATGGTGCCGTCTTCAAGTCCTACAAAGGTGCTGACGGGAAGATCGTCGCCTTCTTGCCTTGCTATGGGCTCTAGGATATTCTTAATAAAAGCGGGCTTGTTATCGTCATCAGAGACAACCTTGCCATCCTTCACATCGGCCCAGCTTGCGGGTACCTCCACCTTAACTAAAGCGGCCAAGGCTTGGTCCACACCATCAAAGTTCATCTTGACTATATGTTCGCCCCTATGGCCGTAGCTATTTTGGATAGCCTCTTTGAGGTAACCTATGGCTTCGTCCACGGGAATGATGTTAGCCAGTTTAAAGAATGCGGTCTGCATTATCATGTTGATTCTGCCGCCCAGGCCAACGCCCTCAGCGATATGAAGGGCATCGATTATATAAAAATCTATATTGTTCTTTGCCAAATATCGCTTAATGGAAGCCGGCAACTTCTCGTCCAACTCCTCGGGGCTCCAGGTGCAGTTGAGTAGGAAAGTGCCGTTTTCGGCAAGTCCCTTAATTACATCCAATTGGTCTACATATGCCTCGTTATGGCAGGCGATGAAATCGGCTTCATCTATTAAATAGGTGGATTTTATGGGTTGCTCCCCAAAGCGGAGATGGGAGACCGTAACTCCACCGGATTTTTTAGAATCGTAGGAGAAATACGCCTGGGCATATAGATCAGTATTGTCACCGATAATCTTGATAGCATTTTGATTGGCACCAACGGTACCGTCAGAGCCCAGACCCCAGAATTTGCAGCGGACCGTCCCCTTAGGTGAGGTGTTCACATACTCAGAGGGGATTAAGGATGTGTTGGTCACATCGTCTATGATCCCTAAAGTAAAGCCGTCCTTGGCATCTGCCTCTTTGAGGTCGTCAAACACAGCCTTGATATGGGTAGGTGTGGTGTCCTTTGAACCCAAGCCATATCTGCCGCCTGTAATGGTCGGGGCATTTTCCCTTCCATATAGGATAGCTTTGATATCCTGATACAGGGGTTCTCCCACAGCGCCCGGCTCTTTGGTGCGATCCAGGACTGCAATCTTCTTAACGGTGGACGGTAAAACGTCCAGGAAGTATTTTTCAGAGAAAGGCCTGTATAGATGAACCTTAATGAGCCCTACTTTTTCTCCCATGGCCAATAAGTAATCCACGGTTTCTTCTATTGTCTGTGTGACGGAGCCCATAGCCACTATAATGTGTTCGGCATCTGGTGCGCCGTAGTAGTTAAAGGGCTTATATTCACGACCGGTCAGTTCTGAGATCTTGATCATGTACTCATTTACGATATCAGGTACCGCGTTGTAAAAGGGATTTGCGGCCTCTCTTGCCTGGAAGAAAACGTCAGGGTTTTGGGCCGTGCCCCTTGTGACGGGACTTTCCGGGCTAAGGGAATTTTTGCGGAATCTATCTATGGCTTCATAGTCCACCAATGAAGCTAAGTCGTCATATTCTAGTACTTCGATTTTTTGATACTCATGGGAAGTCCGGAAACCGTCAAAGAAATGTAGAAACGGGACCCTAGATTTAATAGCAGCCAGGTGCGCTATTCCGGCCAGGTCCATGACCTCTTGGACACTCCCGGATGCCAACTGCGCAAATCCGGTTTGGCGAGTAGCCATAACGTCCGAATGATCACCAAAAATTGAAAGCGCATGGGCTGCTATGGCGCGGGCGCTTACATGCATAACCCCCGGCAATAGTTCCCCTGCCATCTTGTACATATTTGGAATCATAAGGAGCAACCCTTGAGATGCCGTAAAGGTGGTTGCCAACGATCCTGTTGCCAATGCACCGTGCATAGCGCCGGCAGCGCCTGCCTCAGATTGCAATTCGGACAACCTTACGGTTTGCCCAAATATATTTTTTCGACCATGTGCACTCCATTCATCGACTACTTCAGCCATATTAGACGATGGAGTAATGGGGTAGATAGCAGCTACATCTGTAAACGCATATGCGACATGCGAGGCAGCAGTATTGCCATCCATAGTCCTCATCTTTTTACCCATATGAATGACCCTCCTATAATAAGTTAATTAGGAAGCTTCAAAAAAGACTTTGTTAAATGAGACGGGATATAATGTTGATAATCCGAGTTTTTTGAAACTTCAACTGATCAGATATTTTTAGGTAAAACATTGTACATATTTTACATAACAATTCTATTACGTATATAGGGATTTGTAAAGGGTATATTGATAAAACAACGGATTCCGTCACTTTTTTGTCAATGCCCCTGGAATATTCTACTTAAAAGGCTATATTTTGGTCTAAAAACCCATGCTTTTCAGGGATCCATCCACAGCGAACATCACCTTCATCGTTTACGCTACATCCATATGT
>DASRNX010000138.1:0-4279 GCA_035647175.1 Clostridia bacterium
CTTTTTGGGGGACTTTAGGCCCGATATAGTGATCTGTACCCATGTCTTTGCGGCACAGATCATAAACTACCTGCAAAGAAAGGGAACTATCGATACTAAGAGCATAGGTATCATCACGGATTTTACTATACACCCGTTCTGGGAGGGTACGGATCTCGATTTTTATGTCACCGCCAATGAACTGTTGACCTGGCAGGCCTCTAAAAAGGGAATAGATACGAAAAAGATATTGCCCATAGGTATACCCATCCATCCCAAGTTTGGATTGAAGATGGATCCGTCAGAGGCCAGAAAATGCTTGGGCGTGGAAGATAAGACCACGGTTTTTATTATGGGCGGCAGCATGGGCTATGGGGACCTGGAATCGATTCTTATGGATTTGGACGATTTGGATATGGATTTTCAGATAATATCCGTATGCGGAAGCAATAAGAACCTGAAGAAAAGGATAGATGGGATGATCATACGCAAAAGGATACATAATTTTGGCTTTGTAGACAATATAGACATAATAATGGACGCCGCAGATTGTATCATCACTAAACCAGGGGGGCTGACCACCTCGGAGAGTTTGGCTAAAGGGATACCCATGATCCTTATAAATCCCATACCGGGGCAGGAAGAGAGAAATATGGAATTTCTTATAAATAACGGATTAGCCATAATGGTCACAGAAACCTATCCGGCCGGTGAGGCTCTGTATCAATTGATGAACAATCCATGGAGAAGAAAATTTATGATCCGGATGACTGAAATGTTTGGAAAACCAAACGCCACCCGGGATCTATGCGACCACATCTTAATAGTTTCGTAATAAATCCGTAAAAGTATTTTAAAAAACCCTTGAATTTGTCATATATATATTATATGATTATCCTATATATGTTACGGAAAAGACCTTTTACTGCAAAATCGGCTAAATTATCCGATTCTACGTTAGAACAATGTATTTTCATAATATACGAAGTATTTTTCGTAGCATACGAATTAAGGATAATGTTTTATGGCATCCGTGTGCCAATGTGGAATGTTTGTCGTAAAACATATAGTCAATCACAGAGTATATTGACTTATTTTGTAGGGGGGAATCTGCATGTTTATACCGAAATCTAAAAAGTATGTAAAGGCGTGTGCTGCTGTCGGGCTATCGGCTATGATGTTCTTTTCTACACCTTCCCTTTCATCCGCGGCTGTCCAGCTGAGATTGGGCAGTTCAGGCAATGAGGTCCAGAAGGTGCAATCCCAGTTAAAGGATTTGGGGTTTTTTAAATATCCCAGCATCACGGGATACTATGGTACCATCACCCGGGATGCGGTGATAAAGTTCCAGGCCGCGAAGGGAATTTCCCAGGACGGGGTTGTAGGTACAACCACCAGAAAGTATCTGTTTACTACAGGGACTTCGGAATCCGGAGGAGCCGCTAATGCATCAAATCCGGTTCTCAGAAAGGGCAGCAGGGGAGCGGCGGTAACCCGGCTTCAGGAGCTGCTTAAGGCCAAGGGATATTATAAAAATGGCAGCATAGACGGAAGCTTTGGTGGTATTACATACTCTGCAGTTATAGCATTTCAAAAGGGAAGCGGTCTACAGGTGGACGGGGTAGCGGGCCCCATGACTTGGGCTGCCCTCCTATCAGAGGGGAGTTCGCCTAAGGGATCGGGATCCAGTGGGATTACAAGCACAGGGGCGTTAAAGAGGGGCAGCAAGGGCGGGGCAGTCACCGACCTTCAAAAGGTCCTCAAGGACCTGGGCTATCTGTCCGGCAAAGTCGACGGAAGCTTCGGCCCCCAAACCGAAAGGGATGTTAAAGCGTTCCAAAAAGCCAACGGTCTGGTGGTGGACGGAAAAGCCGGTCCTAAGACCATGGCAAGATTAAACGATATCATCGCCAAGGGGCAGGGTTCCACAAGCGACCGGGGCAGTGAGGGTAAACCTACACCGCCGATCTCCGGAGCCGTAAACGAGCTGTTGGCATGGGCGGATGTGGACAAGCTATGGCCCAGGAATTCATATGCGACTATAACGGACTTTGATACCGGGAAAACCTTTAAGGTTATGCGCTCCGGCGGATATAACCACGCCGATGTAGAGACGGCGACAGCGGCGGATACGGAGATATACAAGGAGATATACGGGGGAGTATACTCTTGGAACAGACGAGCCATAGTGGTAAGTGTAAATGGAAGGACTATAGCCGCCAGCATGGCCGGTATGCCTCATGCGGGTCGGGACGACAAACCCAATAGGGCAATGGTCTATGACCGAAGCTGCGATTATGGGTATGGTCAAAACCTGGATGCTGTGAAGGGTAATAATATGGACGGGGTATTCGACGTACACTTTTATAAGAGTAAAACCCATGCCACCAACAAGGTGGACGATAAGCACCAGGCCCAGGTAAAGAGGGCAGCAGGAAAATAATCGACATAGATGGGTATCACCCAAATTTCCCGATTCATATAATAAAAGTAAGGCAATGCCTCGTGCTGGTTCATTATCTCAATTGTATGGTGAAAGCAATGGGCTATAGCCATTACCGATATATTTAACCAGTATAACCGGTTAAGGTATATACTTTTTATGGTAAAGGCATAGCATGTACTTTTATGATGGGTGGGTGATATGAATGAACGAAGAATTTAGGCCTATCCTGGGTTTGGGATCCGTAGGTCCGGAGGTGGAAATGCTTCAGAGGATTCTCTTTAGCATCGGTATAAATCCCGGCCCCATAGACGGGATCTTCGGGCCCCTTACCAGGAATGCAGTGGTAAGGTTTCAAATGGATAACGGATTGGTACCCGACGGTATAGTCGGCCCCGAAACTTGGGCGGCTATTGATTTGGTGTACCCATAGGAGTTTAAAAAGCGGGGCTGTCCGAACGGGCTGCAATGGTAGCCCCGCTTTTTTCATATCCTTTAAGTGGCCAAGCCCCATGTGTTACAAAAGGGCTTTTTGTATTAAATCCATGCGGGACAATATACGCTGAAACAGAAAATCCACCAGGGTTATTGCGGTCATAGCCTCTACTACGATAACCGCCCTGGGGACAATTATGGGATCGTGGCGGCCGCTTATGACGATCTCTATATTCTTGCCCGCGTCCCTGTCAATGCTTTTTTGGGGCAGGGATATAGACGAGGTGGGCTTGACGGCTGCCCTGAATACAATGGGAGAACCGTCGCTTATACCCCCCGTTATGCCGCCGGCGTTATTCGTTTCCTTGGTTATCTTGCCTTGAGGATCCATCATCAAGGGGTCATTGTTTTGGGACCCGGTCAGAGTTGCGGCACCAAAACCTATGCCAAATTCCAGTCCCTTGACGGCACCGATGGAAAATATGGCTTTGGAAAGGACGGAATCCAGCTTTTCAAAGACCGGTTCTCCAAGTCCCGGGGGCAGGCCATTTACCATGCATTCTATAACCCCGCCGGCGGAGTCACCCTTTTCCTTGAGCTGATCTAAAAATAGCCCGGCCCTTACTGATGCCTCCCTGTCGGGCATGGCCAGGGGGTTTAACAGAATTTCCTCGGCATCAAATCTGTTAGGATTCGTGATTATATTGCCTATGGAAAGGGTATAGGTAAGTATATCGATGCCAAGGAGGGATAGGATCTTTTTAGCAACTGCCCCTGCAGCAACCCGTGCGGCGGTCTCTCTGCCCGAGGAGCGACCTCCCCCCCTATAATCTCGGAATCCGTATTTTTGATCATATACATAATCGGCATGACCGGGCCTATAGGTATTCTTTATATTGCCGTAATCCCTAGACCTTTGATCCCTATTAAATATCACCATGGATATAGGGGTGCCCGTAGTCCTGCCCTCAAAGATTCCGGATAATATTTCTACGCTGTCGTCCTCTGAGCGGGGGGTGGCGTATGGAGAACGTCCCGGCTTTCGTCTGTTTAGATCCTTTTGAATGTCGTGGACATCTAAGGAAACCCCGGCAGGGCAACCGTCTATTACTACCCCCAGCGCCTTTCCATGGGACTCGCCCCATGTGGCTATGCTGAAGTTTTTACCGAAGATTGAACCTGACAATGCTATCACCGCCTAAATGAGAATATTAAACAATATATTAGCTGTCCCTATTGGATTGATTAATGCCATTGAACCATATATAAACCCGAATTTCAATTTTATCACAAAAACTGATGTCTTGGTATAAATTCTCCGGGATTTCGGACAAGGTATTAAAAAACAACCCACGGGTTGGGACCATGAAATGCTTAAACCGGTGTATTCATTAATATTCTTTATATAGGTGGATATAAATG
>DASRNX010000139.1:0-6768 GCA_035647175.1 Clostridia bacterium
ATTATGAAGGGGCAAACCCAGGAGCAGGGGGGGCAGGCCGGGGGCATGAGTATACAGGTAGATAGCCCCATTATCCATCCTAAGCTGATCCTGGGCTGTCACGTTGTACCCGATAGATGGCTCCTACAAGGCGGCAGTGTAGGGGGCGGTGGGACTCTAAAGTGGTTTAACCAACAGCTTGGGGCCTTTGAACAGTCATTGGCTGAGGAACGGGGAATCAGTCCCTACGAGATTATGAGTGAAGAGGCAGCGGGGGTTGACCCGGGAAGTGGCGGCCTTATATTTTTGCCCTATATGGCCGGGGAGAGGTCCCCAATTTGGGACAGCTATGCAAGGGGTGTTTTCTTTGGGCTATCCTACGATAAGACTAGGGGACATATGATCCGCTCTATAATGGAGGGTGTAGGCTTTTCACTTTTGCATAACCTTGAAACGGCCAAAGAAGTAGGAGCCTATGCAGATATTCTGAACAGCGTCGGGGGAGCCGCCAACAGCCATGTATGGACCCAGATAAAGGCTGATATCACTGGGAAAACTATTAATGTTCCCTATTCAGATCATGCTACTTCCCTGGGTGCAGCTATCCTTGCAGGGGTGGGGACAGGGGTGTATAGGGACTTCGAACATGGTGTAGATGAAACCGTGCGAATTCAGCGAACCCATTACCCCGACGAAAGGAACCATAGGATTTATAAGGGCTACTATGAATTATATCTGGAACTGTATGAAAGGCTTAGGGATTCGTTTGTTAAACTATATGATCTGCATACCTAACCCCTATGCCACGAAATGACGGGAACTTTTGGCATTTTCTCTGTGTTTTTGCCGATATCAGCTTGAAAACGGGCCCGATTATAGTATAAACTTTTATTAATGAAGCACGTTGCGTTATTTTATCCATTTACCATGTAACAAAGGCAAGGGGCTGCATAAAAATGGATGTCGGGAAGTTTCAAAAATACGTTATTAATAGCATCTGCTACAATAATGTTAATTTGCTTTTTTGAAGCTTCAACTGCGCACTTACCCTTATGGCGGGGCTTGACGTTCAATAGTCATTGCCGAAATATTAAATTGGAGCTGCAGGTTAAAAAATAAAATTTATAGGTGGTGTTAGCATGAAGGATACATTGAATATCGGTTTGGTGGGTTACAAGTTTATGGGCAAGGCCCACAGCAACGCTCTCCAAAAGGTCGGAATGTTTTTTGATCCGAGTCTAAAGATCAGAATGAGGGCCATCTGCGGAAGGGACGAGGAATGGGTTAAGGAATCCGCTGAAAAGTTTGGCTGGGAGGGTTACGAGACCTCTTGGGAGAATCTGATCAAAAGGGATGACATCGATGCTATAGATATAACCGCCCCCAGCAACTTTCATAAGGAGATAGCCATAGCGGCTGCCAAGGCCGGGAAGCACATTTTCTGTGAGAAGCCATTGGCTCTAAACCTTAAGGATGCAAGGGAGATGCTGGATGTGGTTACAAAAGCCAATGTTAAGCACCAGATAGGCTTTAACTACCGCTTTGCACCGGCTGTTCAACTGGCCAAAAAGATCATCGATGAGGGCAAGATAGGCAAGGTCTATCACTATAGGGCTCTGTATCTGCAGGACTTTATTATAGACCCGAGCTTCCCCCTGGTGTGGAGGCTGGATAAGGATGTGGCAGGTTCCGGCTCCCATGGGGATTTAGGTGCCCATTTTGTGGATTTAGCCAGGTTCTTGGTAGGTGAATTCGATGAAGTAATAGGTATGAGCGAGACCTTTATAAAGGAGCGGCCCATAGTTGAGAGGATGACCGGCCTCAGCGGCAAAGCCCAGGAAGGGGCGGAGCTGGGGAAGGTAACGGTAGACGATGCCACCATATTTATGGCGAGGTTTAAAAACGGCGCCCTCGGTTCCTTTGAGGCTACCCGTTTTGCTGCCGGCCATAAGAACGATATGTTCTTTGAGATAAACGGCAGTAAAGGCAGTATAAGGTTTAATATCGAGCGGATGAATGAACTGGAATACTATTCTGCTTCAGATGAAGAGGGTCTCCAGGGTTTCAGACTCATTCAGGTTACAGAGGATATCCATCCCTACGCAGATGCCTGGTGGCCTGTGGGACATGTTATCGGTTATGAGCACACCTTTGTACATGAGCTGTACGAATTTATAGAGGCTATAGCCAAGGACAAACCCACCAACCCCAGCTTTTATGATGGGGTAAAATGCTCCCAAATCCTTGAAGCGGTAGACCTCTCCATTGAAAGCAGGCGATGGGTAGAGGTGGACAGCCTGTAGGATTATTAACCTACATACCGGGGCAATCCATTCAAAGACTAAAAATGCTGTATGACTGGCGCAATGGGCGGATACCACCTGTTGCGCCGGACTTTTATCGGGAAAAGCCTGTAGTGTATGAATTGGCCTATCGTGCTAGTTGAACATACCGGTAATGGCTATTGAACGCTTATCGCGCAATGAGTTGATGAGCTTGCGCAACGCGGTAATTAAGATTTCCGTAAGAAATAGGATAACTTTTTTGTAAGGATATTCGTCTATCATAACCATAGGGCGAAGTGGTTTATTCTATGATGAAATAAATGCAGCCAATAAAGTAAAACCTTTGGGGTTTCATCTGGCGTATTCATCGAATCGGTGCAAGGCAAGCCGATTAAGGCTTGCAACTATGGTATAATTTTTGGGGAAGGGGGTGCGGATATATGGAAGCCCCGTGTGTATTGGTTGTAGACGACGATTTAATCCCATGGAGCTCATGGCCAGGGTCAAATCCCAGATACGAAGGTATATGACCTTGGGTGATATGAACGCCAAAGGAAGTAACATTATTAGGACCGGAAGGCTTGCTTTTGACACCGAAACCCGCTGCCTGACCGCAGACGGGAACCCTGTCAGGTTAACAGCGACGGCGACCTTGATATTTCTGACAACCAACCCCTGACCCCGCCAAAGGGGTATGGCTTTTATATCCGTTATGACGGGAAAAGGTTTACCGGTCAAGATGCGGGCAATCCCCTAGATATACACAACAGCAATAGTGGATATTGGAACACAGCGATTTATAGTTATTTGGATGAATTTTGGAATTCAAAGGGGATTGATCAGGATGCTCCCGATATTCGGGGCTGTCAGATATCCCTGGCGGTCCGGGACGAATTAGTAAATGCCCCCCATGAGTATAGCAGACTGTATTCCATAAAAAAGAATTTGACTAAGGAAAAGTACCTGTATTTAGGCCTGTTGGCCGCCTTTATTGCAGGCTTTGGCTTGCTCATATTCTCCGTTGCAAATCAAAACTACAGACAGGAATTGGGGAAGGTTATAGGAAGGGTCTTAGGCAAGGTATTTCTGGAATTTAAGATTCTATTCCTTCTTACGGTATGGATAATCTTAAACGATATTTTAAGGGGATATCACTGGGCAGGCATTTTAAGGATTTTATCTGCCGCAACTATCGCCCTGTGGTTAGCATATTTTGTCTTTATAGACATCCACACAAACCATGGAGACATTCTCACAAAGAACATGATATGGAAAATGGTAAAATGGTACAGACAACTTGAAGGGAACCGACCCTTTCATAAGGGGCAACTCCTCAGACTGCGTACCTTGATCGTACTTGAGGCGATATTTATATTCTTTACCTTTGTGCTTGTTATGATGGCCGCTACCGGCAGCGAAGGTATATTCCTCGTCTCGGTATTTGTTCTGATGGGTGTTGGTATTTTCTTATTCTATCTCTATACGAGGCGATTTGCACATAATTTAATGGATATAGATATGGTTGTGGAGCATACGGGTCGCATAAGAAAGGGCGATATAGATACCAGGCTGCAGCTAAACCCCGGTTCGGACCTGAAGGTCTTGGAAGAGAATCTAAATACCATACAAGAGGGGATGGCCAATGCCATTGAAAACAGTATTAAGAGCGAACGGATGAAGGTAGAGCTTATAACCAACATATCCCACGATCTAAAGACTCCCTTAACGTCCATTATAAGCTATGTGGATCTCTTATCAAAGGAAGGCGGATTATCGGATGAGGTAAGGGATTATGTAAGGATACTGGGGCAAAAATCCGATAGATTAAGGCTCCTCATCCAGGATCTCTTCGACTTGTCCAAGGTAGTGAGCGGACAGATGGAATTTCATATGAAAACCCTGGACTTAGGGAAGCTTATACAGCAGACCTTAGCTGATCTGGATGATAAGATCACACAGTCCGGGCTTGAATTTAGGGTAAATCTACCGGATGATCCTGTACTCATAACAAGCGATGGCAACAAGCTCTATCGGGTGTTCGCAAACCTTTTTTCAAACGCTTTAAAATATTCCCTGATAGGTACCAGGGTATATGTGGACTTGACCGTCGAAGACGGGAGCGCCGTTGCGGTTATAAAGAACACCGCAAACTACGAAATGAACTTTAGTGAAGAAGAGATAACCGAACGGTTCGTCAGGGGGGATAAGGCACGCTCCAGCGAAGGTTCTGGATTAGGCCTTGCCATTGCCCAAAACTTTACCCGGTCTTGTGGCGGAGACTTCCACATAAGTGTGGACGGAGACCTATTTAAAGTCATATTATCCTTTGATATACTCTAGAAATAATTATTGAAAATTATGATGCATAATGGTATGCTTGACTTAACATTATGCAACGTCAAGCAAATGACCGGTGAATTGAAATTTTGAAAAGTCCAATTGTCGGTGTTATGACCTCGAGTATCAATAATGTATTTTTTGAAACTTTCTTAATGACAAATATAGTAAACATTATATAAAGCATTCCTGTAATGAACTAATTTGAACTTTGAAAAAAGAAGTACCTCCTGATACAATACGGGGTATAAGGTGTTGCAACACTTATCCCTTATTAATAAATATCAGATGGAGGTACCTCAAATGAATTATACACAGAATGAGAAGATAATGTCAATAACAGAAAGAACTTTAGTAGTGGGAGTAGATATAGCGAAATCTATCCATTATGCCAGAGCCTTTGATTATCGGGGCGTTGAGCTGGCAAAGGTTTTTCGCTTTGAGAACACTAGAGAAGGATTAGAACTGTTGAAGGAATGGATAGGCACCTTGGAAAGAGAAAATAACAAGAGCACCAGTATTATTGGAATGGAGCCTACAGGGCATTATTGGTTTAACCTAGGACATTACCTAAAGGATGAGGGGATACGATTAGTTCTTGTAAATCCATTTCATGTGAATAGAAGTAAGGAGCTAGATGATAATTCTCCAACCAAGAATGACCAAAAGGATCCCAAAACAATAGCAAAGCTGGTGATCGATGGTAGATATTCAATACCATATATCCCAGAGGGTATCTATAGGGATTTAAGGATAGTCATGGATATGAGGGATTCCCTAAGCAAGTCACTCATCAGAATTAAGAACAAAGTAACGCAATGGCTTGACAAATACTTTCCGGAGTTCTTTAATGCATTTGCTGATTGGGAAGGAAAGGCTGCCCTAATAACTTTAAGGGAGTTTCCAACACCGGATAAGATTGTTGCAGCTGGCATAGATGATATTGTAGTCACATGGAGAAAAGAAGTAAAACGAGGAGTAGGAGCTAAAAGAGCAGCAAGGCTAGTCGAGGCAGCAAAAGGATCCATAGGGATTAGAGAAGGACTTAGAATGGCTCAGAAGGAGCTCAGGGCTATTATGCAGCAATATGATCTATATATGGAGCAACTGGGTGAAGTAGAAACAGATATGGAAGAATTGGCTCTTCAGGTACCGGGAGTCAGTGAAATGCTAACTATAAAAGGCGTAGGTATACTTACAGCTGCGGCATTTATGGCGGAGGTAGGAGACATAAGTAGGTTCTCACACCCTAGTCAAATACAAAAATTAGCAGGCCTAAACCTAGTTGAAAGTAGCTCAGGAAAGCATAAAGGACAAACTACCATTAGCAAGCGAGGACGCTCCAGACTCCGAAGCACCATG
Organism: Clostridia bacterium; assembly: GCA_035647175.1. GTDB lineage: Bacteria > Bacillota > Clostridia > Caldicoprobacterales > UBA3941 > UBA3941. The sequence continues at coordinate 5,964 of DASRNX010000139.1, forward strand.
TTTAAGGTGATGATGCCCCTTGTTGCCAAAAATGATGAGTTTAAGGCGCTCCATGAGCATTACACTACCCGGCGGGAAAACCCGCTAAAGAAAAAACAATCATTAATTCTGCTAAGTTGTAAATTAATAAGAATATTTTATGCCCTTATCACTAAGGAAGTGGCTTATAGCCCAGAAAAGTTATTAAAGAACATTAGTTATTTACAGTTACAGGATGCTGCCTGATAGAATCTTTATACTGGTTTTCCATAGAATCCTATCAGACAGGTTAATAAAACAGTGCATATCCACAGGCCTGGCTACCACTGGTTCTCCGGTGAGCAAATTATGTGGAAAACAGTCTAGGAATCTTATTATTTTTAGAACCTTGATAAAAGAAGCTAGGATTAGTCAGTGGAAAATCACATCCATCAGGGCAATGACCCGGTAATAAAGCATATACTGACATCCGCCTCTTGGATAAACTGAACGAAGGAATTTAGGACATTTGATCCTGCGAGACATGGAAGGGTAAGTTACCAGAGCGATTAGCGGACATCCAATGGCAACCATATTTATCTAGAACAACACACATCTTATTTAGGTTGCCCCATTGCTCCCATGTTTTTCAATAATTACAAGGTATATCCATGCGGCTCCTATTGCATTAAGAGGAATCCTAAGAATGAGAGAGATATTTAGAGATAATTAAAGATTATAGAAGAAGGAGGATGAATAGTGGCTGTTCAAAGAAATGCATCTCAAATAGTGTTGCAAATTATTTTTACTATATTTGTTTCGCTTATTGTATTAATATCTTTCTATC
>DASRNX010000140.1:0-4080 GCA_035647175.1 Clostridia bacterium
AGAATCTACACATCAAGGGTCCTATCATTAAAATTCAATAGTCATGCTACTTCATTCAGTATTACCGGTTGTCTCAAGGGGTGCCTGCCCCTTCCTATGAAAGTTATCATAGGCCCTGATAATTGACATTACCAGTTCATGTCTGACAACGTCCCTATGGGTTAGGTATACAAAGCCGATGCCCTTAACCCCATTTAAAATCTCCGCGGCCTCGACCAAGCCGGATTTTGCCCCCGTGGGCAGATCTATTTGTGTTATATCCCCATTTATTACAGCCTTGGACCCAATCCCAAGCCGGGTTAAAAACATTTTCATCTGCTCTGAGGTGGTATTCTGGGCTTCGTCCAATATTATAAAAGCGTCATCCAGTGTTCTGCCCCGCATATAAGCCAATGGGGCTACTTCAATAATACCCCGCTCAATTAGCCTGGTATAGGTGTCTAGGCCCATCAGGTCATGCAATGCGTCATACAAAGGCCTTAGATATGGGTCGACCTTGTTCTGTAGGTCACCCGGTAAAAATCCTAGCTTTTCTCCGGCCTCTACCGCCGGGCGGGTCAAAATTATTCTGTTTATCTCCTTATTCTTAAAGGCATTCACCGCCATGGCCATGGACAGGTATGTCTTTCCGGTTCCGGCAGGCCCAATCCCAAACACTATATCATTTCGTCTCATGGCCTTTACATATTGGGTTTGTCCTAAAGTCTTGCACTTTATTTGCTTACCTTTATAGGTAACACATATAACATCCCCCGTAAGCTCAACAATATGATCAGTTTCCCCGGCCTTTACCAGTTGAATAAGATACCTTACCCTACCTTTATCTACTCTGGTACCATCCCCTATTCCGTCTAAAAGCCTGTTTAGAACGGTGAAAGCCATATCAACTGATTTTTCACCGCCTATGATTCGGAGTTGAGTCTGTCGCACTATTATCTTTATTCTAAACTCTTCCTCCAACAATCGGATATTTTCATCAAACTTTCCGAAAAGCTCCATCATATGGCTCAAGTTTTGTATATCAATCAGTCTTTCCTTCTGTATTTCCTCCAAATAATTTCCTCCTAATTGGTTGAAAGCCCTACCTGTTCTGCAATATCTTCCAGCACCTCTATATAAACTACTGCTTCATAACCTTTGTCTTTTATAATATAGTATTTGGACTTTTTGTCAATGATTTTCGCACCTTTGGGGATTCTTTTAAATGCATCCTCCATGGCCACTGCGGAAGCCCTTTCTTTGGCTAATTCTTCGGCATTTTCTCGGCTTACCGGCTTTATTTCAAAATAGTCCCTTATAGACCAGGAAATCCAACCAAACTTAGCTAGCCCTAAAAAAGGCTCTCTTTTCTCCTCAACCTCATATTCTTCAAAGGGTATTTCTTTCTTATTTATATCTATCTCCCATTCCCCCGTTTCCAACACCTTGTGGGTAATTTTCTTTCCTGTTCTGGCCTTTGAAAGTTCCCCTGTATCTACATTCCCCTTTCCCTCATACCAGGTTCTGGCTAATACCTTGGCTTGTGCATGGACATAACGAAGTATTTCGGTATCTTCATGGTGTATTATTCCGCTGACTAGGAGTTGGCCTTTTCTGACGGTTTGACCTATCTCTACTATGGTATCTCCCTCCAGCACTATAAGCTGGTCAATAATACCGTCCTTTGCTGCAATAATATTACAGGGTGTTTTTGCATCCAAAAGTTTAGGTGGCTTTACCCCTTCCACCGCCCTGATGATAGCCCTGGTTCCCTTAAACTCTATACTGATCCATGAAAGCTCGGGGATCTCTATAAGCATTTCGTTCTCTATCTTCCATGTATCCAGTTTTCCCTTATATGCCCCGGGTCTTATTCCTTTCTTTTCGAGGTTGGAATAGATAATTTCTGAGCCAATTTTAAGTTTCCCCACTACCTCCACCTGCCAAATAAAGGAGGATAGCACATATAGAGCCATCATGAATATAATTATACCAGTTAATAGCATCTTTCGGTGCCTAAAATGATATAGCAGGAAGGGGAAACCCTTTCTATTCTGTATCTTTATTCTGGAATGCACTATCCTCGTGATCGGCGGCAGGGACTTAAAATCCTTAATCCCTATATTGGCAGTTAAGGATGTGTAGCTTATTCGTTTTATTCCCCATAGCTTTATGCCTCTGCTGACGCATAGATTGATGAACTTTTCCAGGGACAAGCCGTCCACCTTTATAACCAGATAGCCCAAAAAATAATTCCAAACCTTTAAAAATATCAAGATGCTCACCCCTAGCCGGCGTATATTTATTCGGGTGTTATTTTAAAAAAACGGGATAATCCGCTCCAATCCATGGGCTAAACCCGGCGCAAGGTTCTCAGCCCTATATAAATTCCATAGACCTTATATCACCGCTTATCATTATATCTTCGGCCGCTATATTGCGTAGATTCAATTCATTTCCCTGTACCCTAATTACCCCCACTGTCGAATTGACTCTTATAAGGCTTGGGGTATATTCGATAATTCCCCTATGGTTTTCTACCAGCATCTGATTGTTGCCGATCAAATTGATCTTTGGCATGTTGAGGGTAATCTCCTTGGGTAGCTCAAACATCTCTGAAACTGTAGATTTAACTGTCTGTAACTTCTTTTTTTTCATATAAACTACCTCTTGCAATGTTATTTGAATATTGTTAAAGGCCGCCCATACGGGGGTTGAACCTATGGAATAAAATTGTATTTGCTCTATCCGAATTAAAGGGTACCCATACGGGGGTTGAACAGGACTGATTAACGATTTTTTGCCATTACACCCAGAATCGGTAAAATCTGTTCCCACAGACTCATTTTTGGGCCACATGGCGAACCTTTTCATGACATATATAGTTAATTCTATGCTAGAAATAAAAAACTAGAATGAATTCACCATTCTAGTTCTTACAATGGACTATGCCTTGACCCGGTTATCCGGCCCATGTCCTTTAAAGGCATCTTTTCCCCTGCTATGTGATTGGGGGGATAGGCAAACTTAGGATATGCCCCTCCTTTTACTTTTTGGAGCAGCTAAAATTTCAGATAGAATAATCCCCTCTATCAGCCTATCACGGGTTAGTTTGTCGAACATCCCCTTTGTATGGGGCTGCGTCCTGGGTACTATTTGTCTTTGTTTTCCCCTTCGAGCAGTATTTGGGGGATCAGATTTCAAACCCCCTTCTGTCACTACAGGCCTTCCGACGTCAGGGCTTCCCATTCTGATGGTGTATTTCGGACCCGTTTTTTCTGCGCTGGGCTGCTGGGGGTTGATCCCTTGCGGGTCGGGTGGTGTTTCCCCATTCGCTCCCCTTATCTGCGGGGTCTTCGCTCGCCCTACAGCTTTAATAATGTTGACTATGATGGATGCAATCGTTAAAAAAATCAGAATCTCAACCATTATATAAATCCTCCTTAAGACTTCATCATTAAACAGCTTTTATTGTCTGCTGTTAAAGGTTGCATGAAATAAATTCAATCTATACCCCATCCCTTTCCACGATCACGGATAGACCCCGAGATTGAACCACCTTAATATCCGTACCGGATGCTATATATTCACCTTGGGTAACCGCATCAAACCTAACTCCATCGATACTTATGATCCCAGAGGGTCTCAAGGGAGTTAGGGCCACACCTCTTCTCCCAGGGAGTTCAACGGTTTTGTTATCCTTAGCTATCTCAGGTTCACCGACAATAGCATCCGGTAGAACAAGGCTTTTAAAGGTGCCCGTACGTATCAGTATATAGATAAGTGCGGGGGTTATAACCAAGGCTAATGCTGATGAAATGCCCAGATTCTTAACACCTTTCACAGGATCTGAGGAGGCAAACACAACCCCTATCAGCATGGCGCTTATCCCACTGATTCCCGGAAGGCCAAATCCCGGGATTAGAGCCTCTATACCCAAAAGAATTGCACCTATCAAGAACAGAAAGATGGGCCACCATTGTGAATAACCCGCAATAAAGTTCGCACCAAAATAAAGAGCAAGGGCACTTATACCCACGATTCCGAATATCCCAAACCCCTTTGTAAATATCTCTATAATAATAGCTATTATTCCTATGG